>SAAX01000073.1 GCA_009929215.1 Deltaproteobacteria bacterium
CTGCGGTCATGGGGTGGCCGCCCTTGCGTTGTGTTGCGGCTATGACCTGTGGGTTTACCCTGCCCTGACACAAAAATCCATCCACCACCGTATTGCCGTTAGTCTGTAGCAGATCGTGGGTGGCAGCCATGCAGCGGCGGGCGTGTTCCGACTGCGGCCACGCGCCCAGTGTGCCAAAAAAGAAAACCTGCTTGCCACTCACGCGGGCCATGTAGCGTTGGGCGCGCGCATCTGGCAGGCCCTTGCGTACCCAAAAGCCCAGTGCCAGCAGGTCGTAGTCATCGGGATTGGGGGCATGACGCACGGCAATGCACGCAATGCCCGAGGTTTCGGCCAGTGCCTCGGCAACCTTGCGTGTATTGCCGGTGCACGAAGAATAAACAATGCAAGCCTTCATGGTAAATTTATGCCTCGGCCCTTTCGCGCAGTGCGTCGGCATCAAGCAGCGTAACGCGGCGGCGGTCGCGGTCAATAAGCCCTGCCGACGCCAGTGCGCTGAGCTCGCGGCTCAGGCTCTCGCGGCTGATGCCCATCTGGCGGGCCAGTGTTTCTTGGGTGACGCCCATGCTGAGGGTGGCGCTTTTTTCCATCTTGGCGCGGTGCAGCAGCCATGCGGCCACGCGGCCAGAGACAGATATACGGCCCTGCGACCCGGCAATCTTGTTGATAAACAGGCGCTGGCGCAGGCTCATGGCATTGATCAGGGCAAGGCCCAACGCGCCATTGTTGTGCAACGATTCGAGCAGTGCCTTGCGCTCTATGCGCAATACCGTGCCCGCCTGCACGCCAATGGCGGTAATGGGCAGGCCTTCCTCATAAAACAGCACGCCTGCGTCCAGTAGCCTGCCGGGACGCACAAGATGCAGCACGCATTCCTTGCCCTGAGCAGAATGGCGGCACAGCTTGACCATGCCAGAGAGCAGCAGCATGGGGTCGGTGGCGGACTCGCCCTCTCTGAAGAGGGTTGTGCCAAGGCTGAAAGGTTGCAGGCGGGCGTTGTGCGCCAGCCTCTGGCGTTCGGCCTCGGACATGGCCGCAAAAGGGCCAGTTTGCAACGCCGCGTAGATGGTTTGCAGGTCGCCGGTATCCATCGCTTTTCCCCATTCTGGCCGCCGCTGTACAGCGGGGCGATTTGGAAGTGCTGTGTGCGCCAGCCGGGGCTGGCTGCTCCCTCATGGGTGACCTTGCTTCTGCCTTTGGCGGGAGGAATACCCCCGGTGTGCTCTGTTGTGCACACGAGATGTACACCAGAAATAAGCATATTATTCTGTAACGGTGGTCACAAAACTGCGACGTATTCAAAAAGCATTAAAAATTGCTCAAGTCGCTGAAGAATGCAGATGTCGGAAGTTGGAATTTCCAGTTGCTGGCAGAAATATGCTGCACTGTGGGTGAGCAGCCGTTGAAGGCGGGTGCGTAGAAGCATCTTCATGCGGTACTACGCAAATAGCAAGGCCCCGGCGGGTACAGGATTGTTCCTGCGCCAGCCGGGGCCTGATTGGTTCGGGCCAGAAGTGTTTACTTCTTGCCACCCTTCTTGGTGGACTTTTTATTGCTTTTGGGAGCGGCCTTGGGGGCAGCAGCCTTGGGCGCGGCAGGGGCCGCAGCAGGAGCTGGCTCGGCGGCAGCCTCCACGGGGGCAGCTTCGGCCACGGGGGTTTCTTCCATCACCGGGGCAGCGGCTTCCACCAAAGGCGCAGCCTTGGGGGCTTCTGCCACCGGGGCGGCAGGGGCTTCGGCGGGGGCTTCCACCACAGGAGCTTCCACCTTGGCTTCCACTACGGGTGCAACGGGAGCCTCAGCAGCCGGAGCGGCAGCTTCCACCACTGCCTCGGCCTTGGGGGCTTCGGGTGCGTTGGCGGCAGCCGTTACAGAAGCGCGAGGGCCGGGCTCTGCCACTGGGGTGGCGGGCTTTGCGGCCTCACCTTCTGCGGCGGCGGGCTTCTTTTCCGGCGCTGGGGCCTGCACTACAGAGCCGTCTGCCAGCACCAGCGAAAGGGCGTGGGCCGGGCAGGCTTCCATGCAGGCGGTGATGCGCTTGCCGTTTTCCATGCGCCAGGCGCGGCACATGTCACAACGCACGGCAACTTCGCGGCGGGCGCGCTGGGCGAGAGTTTCGCCATCGTCGCCGTCCACAGAGGGCATGCCGATGGTTTCAAGGGTGATTGTGCCGTAAGGGCATGCGGCGATGCACATCTTACAGGCTACGCAGTATTGTACGCGCATGATGATGCGTCCGTCTGCATCCTGCTGCAATGCGCCGGTGGGGCACACAGCGGCGCAGGGCGCGTGGGCGCACTGGTGGCAGCGCACTGTGGTTTTAAAGCCTTCGGCCTTAACAACCTGTACGCGCGAAACCAGTTCATCGCGATGTTTCATGGCCTCTTTAAAGCTCATGCCGTGGTGGGCGGCAATGCAGGCCACTTCACAGCGGCGGCAGGCGCGGCATTTGTCGGGTACGACCTGGATATGTTCAGTCATGGTCCGTTTCCTCGGATGCAACGTGCAGGGCCATAAGAGTCATCCCATGGCCCCCGTTGAAGTGGATGTTTTCGCCGCCGCAACTGGGGCAGACGAAATGCCGTTGCGTCAGGCTGAATTCATGCCCGCACTGATGACAGTTGCAGGCCAGGGGCGCGCTGGTCAATGTGAGCTTTGCGCCCTCCGCCAAGGTTCCTTCCGCCAGCAGTTCAAAGCAGGCGGTGAGGGTTTGCGCTTCTACACAGGCAAGCAGGCCCAGTTCGCACTGGAATTCTTCAATACGTACAACCGGGGATTCCGGATTGGCCGTATTGTGCTCGTTCACAGCCTTGATGGCCATGTCCAGCAGTCCCTGAACCAGCGTTGCCTCGTGCATAAGTATCCCTCGGAGCCTTCCTGCCTAGCGTTCGGTGCAGGAAACGCAGGGGTCGATGCTGTTAGTGATCAGCGCCACATCGGCCACTTTGCAGTCACGCATCATGACACCCAGAGCCTTCCAGTTCATGTAGGAAGGCACGCGCCACTTAAGACGCGAGGGCATATCCGTGCCGTTGGTGCGGATGTAGTAAAACACTTCGCCACGAGGGGCTTCGGTGCGTGCGCAGGCCTCGGCAGTGCGGATCTGGCGCATGGGCGTTGTAATTTCGCCTTCGGGCATTCTTTCGATGCACTGGCGGATGAGGCTGAACGATTCAAAAATCTCGTGCAGCCGCACCATGGTGCGCGAATTGACGCAGCAGCCAGTTTCGGTGATTGCCTTGAAGTCGAGCTTGCCGTAGGCGGCGTAGGGCGAATCCTTGCGCACGTCTATGGCAACGCCAGAACCACGGGCCACGGGGCCCACCAAACCGAGGTTCAAGGCGTCTTCCTTGGGCAGCAGGCCAAGGCCCTTGGTGCGGCCCAGAACCATGCCGTTGGTGGCATAAATCTCGCGGATTTCGTCCACATGCGGCTCAACCTTGGCAAGGGTTTTGAGCATGTAGTCCAGCAGCTCGGGGGTAACGTTGTACTTTACGCCGCCGATGCAGTTGGCCGCCAGGTTCATGCGGTTGCCGTAAACGGTTTCCTTGAGGTCCTGCATCATTTCACGCACTTCCATCACGTGCATGAACAGCGACTTGAAGCCGATGATATGCGCCTGAATGGCAGTGTTGAAAAGGTGCGAGGCTATGCGCTTGATTTCTTCGGCCACCACGCGCAGGTAGCAGGCGCGTTCGGGAATGGTGATGCCAAGCACGTTTTCCACCACCATACTGTAGGTGAAGGAGTGGCTGTTTGAGCACAGCGAACACACGCGCTCAGTCAGGGTTACGTTCTTGACAAGGTTGCGCTGGGTGGCCATGGCTTCCATGCCACGGTGCACATGCCCAGAGGTAAGCTCAACGTTGCGAACGGTTTCACCATCCACCGTAAGGTGGAAATATACCGGTTCCTCGAGGGCCACGTGTACGGGGCCCAGAGGCATGGTGAAGGTGTTGCTCATGAGCGGCGCTCCTTGTCATTGAGAATGCGTTCCCAGAGGTCGGTAGTACAGGCCCCGTTCATCATGATGGACAGGGGCACGGCCTCGTTGAGAATGCCTGCGTCAAGCTCTTCATCAAGAAACAGGCGGGTGGGATTGGGGTGACCGGTAACCTGAATGCCGTAGAGTTCCATCATTTCGCGCTCATGCCAGTCAGCATTGGCAAACAGCGGGGTAATGGAGGGCACGGTGGGCCACTCGCCGTTAAGGGTAACAGTCATGTTGTAAACCACACCATCAAGCTCAAAGTGATAGCAAACTTCCTGCATGGGTTCGCTGAGCTGGCGGCGGTTGTAAGCCGTGGTCATGCACAGGCGGGCGTTGGCTTCACGCATGATGGCGGCTGCTTCCTGAAGCATGCGCGGCGTACCGAGCCTGAACCAGTGGAAGGCATTGCCAAAGCTGTCTGCGCTGTGATGTACGGCGTCGTCTTCGGTGCACAGGGCCGTGAGCCCCTCGATGACTTTGGCGTTGCCGTTGATTGTCTCTTGCATATGTTCTCCGCGGGTATGATCCGCTAATCCTTGGTGGGAGCTGCAGAAGTGACATCGACCGCTGCTGCTGCTGCGCCAGTGGTGGGCAGGGCGCAAGCATTGCGTTTGGCGTCTTCAATCTGCCGACACTTGGGGCAGAGCGTACGTGTCAGATCCCTGTCGATTTCATTATTATAGGCGTAGAGTTTATCGGCCAGCTTTTTGGGCAGGGGCCGCATAAGCTCGCCGCAACCGGCGCAGGGTACGTAATGCACGGTCTGCTGCTCGATGCGGTTAAACTTTTCAGCTTCGGTATGTGCGGTGTGCCAGTCGGTGGTGATGCTCATGGCCCCGGTGGGGCAGTAATGGCGACACGAGGCACACAGGCAGCACGAGTTTTGCCAAATGGTGATGGTAAAACCCTTGCGGTCGGGCAGGGGCGATATGTTGATGGCCCCGGCAGCGCACGAGTGACGGCAAACGCCGCAGCCCATGCACAGCTCAGGATCAACTACGGCCTTGCCGCGCAGCCGATCGGGGGTGAAGGTTTCACCCAGCGGGAAGGGGTCGGTGCTCGGCCCTTCCAGCAAATTGCGAAACAGTACTTTCAGGAAGCCCGCCATATCATTCCTCCAAGCCCAGTTTTTTCATCCATATGGACCGCGCAAGCACCACAGCCTCAAGAATGGCCTGGGGGCGGGGCGGGCAGCCGGGCACGTTGACATCTACGGGGATGTAGCGGTCGAGGGGGCCTTCGATGGAATAGCCCTCGCGGAACACACCGCCCGAGATGGGGCAGATGCCCACAGCCACGGTTACCTTGGGTTCGGGAATTTCATTCCACACCTTGAGCACTCGGTCACGCACCCTGGTGGTCAGGGGGCCGGTGACAAGCACAATGTCGGCATGGCGGGGGCTGCCGCAGTAGCGGCAACCCAGACGTTCCACGTCGTAGCGCGGAATGCAGGCGGTGGTGGCCAGTTCCACGTCGCAACCGTTGCACGATCCAGCGTTGATGCGGAAAAGCCACGGCGACCGCACGGAGAGTTTTTTAAGCATGTTATCCAGCGACACGTCGGCCTCCTTACATCACCCAGACCAGTATCAGGCTGCACAGCGCAAGCGCCGTGGGCACCGTTATGTAAAAGCGGAACGCCTGATCAATGCGGAAGCGCCCGGTGGCCGATTTGACCAGGGTAAGCGAAACCAGCATGAGCGCGAGGCACTTGAGCAGGAACCAAACCAGATTCACCAGCCATATGTCAGATATGGTGCCGGGGAAGAAAAGCGCAACCCCCAGGCCCAGAACAACGAAGGTCTTGAGCGCGGAAGTGATCTGGAACATGGCCAGCAGGGGGCCGCCGTATTCCAGCAGAGGGCCTTCGATAAGTTCGGTTTCTGCCTCAGGAATATCAAAGGGCACAACGCCCATGGTTCCGGGCAAAAAGATCAGGTAGGCCAAAAAGGCCGGGATCATGACCGGGTTGAACCCAAACGATCCCACCTGCTGCTGCATGGCCACGATCTTGAGCAGCGAAAATTCCGCGCCCGTAGCGCCACCGCTCAGAATCTTGCCGGTCAGCATGGCAACCGCAAGCAAAATCATGAGCAGGGGTGTTTCGTAAGCCAGCATCAGCATCATTTCGCGCGAGAAGCCCACAGCGCCGTAGGGCGAACTGGAGGCCGAACCACCCAGCATGATGGCCATGGCCGGGATGGGCAGCAAGTAGAAGATAACCAGCAGGTCGCCCATGTTGAACAGGCCGTTGAACACGCCGGGAATCGGTATAAAGGCCGCGCACACGGCCATGCCCGTAAAACCGAACACCGGGGCCATCAAAAAGACCGAGCGGACAGCGGTTTTGGGGATCAGGGTTTCCTTGGTCAGCAGCTTGGCAATATCAAGCCAGGGCTGAATCAGCGGCGGGCCAACGCGGCGCTGTAGGCGCGCCTCGACCCGGCGGTCAAGTCCTTTGAAGAACATGGCCACCAGTAGGGCAAATGCCCCGCCGGGGAAGATGCACATATGCAGTATGGCAAACAGGGTATCGCTCATCAGCGGTTCTCCTTGGCGGTCTTTTCACCGCCCACAAGGCGGAGGATGTCCCCGTAAATGCTGGAGGGCTTCATGCGGCTGGTGGAGGTTTCAACCGGCAGACCGCAGGTGTGGACGTCGATTTCGCGCAGGCGGGTAAAGCGCAGTACAAACCAGCGTCCGCCAGCAAAGGCAAGGGCCATCATAACGAACATGCCAGTGGCGTTCCATGCGCCGGGGCCAGAAAGCACACCCGACAGGCCCACGTTGAGCGGCATAAAGCCGTATTCGGCCAGCACGTTGTTGATGGGGCCAAGGGCCAGACCGGGGAACACGCCCGTAAGCACGCAACCGGCAGCCAATATGCCCATGGGCGCGCGCATGATCAGCGGGGCCTCATGCACATCGTGCAGGTTGGGCGAGGGTTGGCCCAGGAAGGCCGCGTGCAGGAACTTGGCAATGTAGGCCATGGTCAGCACGCTGCCGATCAGGGAGAGCAGGGCAAGGAAGGGCTGGCCCGCTTCCATGAGGGCATGGTAGATCAGCCACTTGGACGAGAAGCCGCTGGTAGGCGGCACGCCCACCACCGAAAGACCGGCAATGGCGAACATGGTAAGGGTAAAGGGCATCTGGCGGCCAATGCCGCCAAGGTCATCAAGGGTTTCCCTGTGGGTGGCAAACATGACTGCGCCGCACACAAGGAAGAGCAGGTCTTTGAAGAACACGTGGTTGATCACGTGCAGCATGCCACCCGCGTAGCCCAGTGCACCGCCAGCGGCCACCGCCAGCACCATGTAACCCAGCTGGCTCACCGTAGAGTAGATGAACACAAGCTTGATAACGTTGGTGCGCAGGGCCTGCAAGGCAGCCATGATAATGGTGATGCCGCCAACCCACATGGCAAAGGTGCTGATGATGTTCTGTTCCACACCGCCCAGCACGCCAGCCAGCATAAAGCCGCCGCCCATGAGCATGAACAGCTTGATGAGGCCGAGAATGGCGCTCTTAAGCAAAACGGACGAGATGTAACCGGAAACAGGCGTGGGAGCGAGTCCCGGGTGCATCTGCCAGTCAATGCGGAAGGGCAGTTGGGCTGCCTTCATCAGGAAGCCAATGGCCAGCAGCGCCATGCCAAGCCATGCAGCGCCGTGGGGCATATAGGGGGCAGCGCCTTTGAGCAGGGTGGCGTTGAAGGGCGTAAACGGCCCGACAATGCACATGCCCAGGAAGATGAAGCCCGCGCCAAACACGTTAAAGATAAAGTACTTGAAGGCCTCGCGCAGCGAGTCCTTGTCGCCTTCGTGGGCAATGGCCAGGTACAGCGTCCACGAGCTCATGATTTCCCAGAACAGGAAGAAGCTCAGCATGTACTGGCTTGCCGCCATGCCAACCAGACCGCCGCACATGGCAGTAAAGGCGCAGTAGAAGCGCCACTGGCGGTGGCTGTGTTCCATGTAGCCAAGAGCGTAGGCCATGTTGACCGCACCCAGCACTGGAACCAGCAGGGCAAAGCAGAACGAAAGCGTATCAAGGTCGCGGCCAAACAGCACAACCAGCAGCGCGGTGAACAGCAGCACACCCACGCTGGCCCAGCCGGCCTTTTTGCGGTCGCGGTAGTAAATGGCCGGGATCACCGCACCAAACACCGGCACAACCACAAAGATGGGCCAAGAAACTTTCATGGCGACCAGCACGTCGGGGTCGGTGAGGTTGGGCGTGAAGCACAGGGAGGCCACGGGCACCACAAGGTTCATGGCAAGCTGCGGGGCAAGGCCCATGATGACGCAGATTGCGGCCAGAACAGCCATGCCAATCTGCATGCTGCGCGGCACTTCCGTGACTGCGGGCAGGTCGGCGGGGCGTTCTTCAAACACCAGGGTTTTAAGAATACGCGTGTAGTAGATCAGGCCCACCAGCGAACCGCCCAGAATCAGGGCTGCCAGCCAGAGATGACCAGCGGCGGTGGCCGCCTGAATCATCATGAACTTGCTGTAAAAAGCGCCAAAGGGCGGCAGACCCATAATGCTCACAAGGCCGATGCCCATACAAGCAGCGGTAACGGGCATCTGGCGGCCAAGGCCGCGCAGGTCGGCAAGCTTGCGGCTGCCCGCACGCATGATGAGAGCGCCAGCGCCAAGGAAGAGCAGGTCTTTCATTATGGCGTGGTTGAGCATGTGCCACAGGGCGCCCGTGGTCGAGAGCCATGTGCCAATGCCCAGCACCAGGGCGATTTCGCCAATCTGGCCAAGGGTTGAGTAGGCCAGCATGCGTTTGATGTCATCCTGGCGCAGGGCCATGATTTCACCATACACAAGGGTGGCTGCGCCCATGGCAACCAGGCCCGTGCCCAGCCACGAAAGGCCGAACAGGCCAGGCATGCCCACAATCATGGGCCGCATAAGCAGCACTGCAACTATGCCAAACACGCCCATCTTGGTGATGATACCCGAAAGGGGACCAGACACGGAGGAAGGCGCGGCGGGGTGGGCATCGGGCAGCCACGAGTGCACGGGCACAAGGCCCATCTTGACGGCAAAGCCGGCAAGGCAAAGCACAAAAGCGCCCTGAACGAGCCCGGCAGAAAGCGCGGGGTCACCCAGCAGCAACAGGCCAGGCAGCATGAACAGCGCGCCGCCCGCGCACATTACATAATATTTGAGACCGGCATCGTAGGCACTGCGGTTGTTCTCGTGCACCACCAAAAAGTAGGAGGCGAAGGTCATGAGTTCCCAGTAGCCATACATGCTCGCCGAGTCGCCAGAGGATACGATGCCCGCCAGCGAGGCGAAGGTCAGCAGCAGGAAGAACCAGTAGCGGCCATGGCGCTCGTGGATGTAGCTCAGCGAGTACACGCTGACCACCAGAGCCACAACGCTGACCATGATCAGGAAGAGCTTGGCGGTGGGGGCTGCCTCGGCTGCCAGGGTGGCAAACAGTGCCAGTGCGGCAGCGGCCACGCCCACCAGGGGAGCGCGGTCAAATTTTACCAAAAAAGCTGCGCCGGTGGCGAAGGCTCCAAGGTAATAACACCAGTATGCCGGGTGTGCTGCCGAATGCGGCACAGCCACATTATAGGCAGTAGCCAGCAGGCCGGTGATGGGCCCGCGAAACACGCCAAACAGGGCCACAACCACGGCCAGACCCAGCATCAAAAAGACGTTGCCCGCAGGGGCTGTCCAAGAGCTGGAGCTTTCTTCCATAGTAGTGTCGAGCACGGCGATGCGCACGGCTTCCACATGCAGCCAGATAAGCACTGTGGTGGCCAAAGCCATACACAGCAGAGCCGCCATGGCACCGGGCATACTGCCCAGCACGCCAGCGCTGATAAACATGCGCGCTTCAGGCACCAGGAATGGCGAGCCGCCCACAGCGGCCAGCATGCCCAGCCCGAAACAGGCGGCGGTCCAGGGTTGGCGCTTAGCAGTAGCGCAAAGATCCTGCAACTGAACCGGCGCTCCAAGCACCGGGGGCGTGAGCCGCTTCAGGGCGGTCAGGGCCAGCAGACGCGCTGCTGCCTGGAACAGTACAAAGAGCCACAGGCCAGTACTGTTGATGCCGCCACTGGCACCCAGACCCAGGCAGAAAATGCCTGCGTCGTGCAGCGCGCCCCATAGGATCAGGCTGCGGGGATTGTTGCGCTGTTGCACGGACTTGGCCGCGCCGTACAGCATAAGGGCCATGCCCACGAGAAGCGGCACAAGAAAGCCGCCAGCCGAAAACAGTGATTCCGTCATAGTTTGCCCCGTGGTTTGCGGGTCTCTCGGATGAACCCGGCGGATCAGCCCGGTCAAGTCCGGGCCGCATTCCCTAAATGGTGTGATGGTATCACCACCATACCATGTCGTGAAAAAATACTTTTAAAGAGTTTTTTTGCCTTAGCCCACTTTGCAAAGCGTTGCAAGCAACAACTCTTTTAAGAAGATCAGGTAGATTGCAAAATTTGGTATCAAAACGGGTAAAAAATGAATAGGAGAAATAAAGACCATATGATTTGCGCGATTTTGAGAAGCTGTGAAATCGGTATGTTAGTCTTCATTTAACTGTTTACACAAACAAATTGTGCAAAAAATCGCTAATGCATTGTGCAACGTTGTGAAATTCAATGACAACGACATGTTAAAATGTGATTTTTTGAACTATCGGGATATGGGGCATATCGTGCAAATTGTGTGATAACAATAAATTAAAAATCGTGTGAAATTGGCGCTGAAATTTCTGGCAAAGTTATTGCGTGCTGCGCGTTTTTTTGTGATTTATTTTACCAGTGTGGCAAGGGGGGCAGGGCGCGTGCAAGAAAAAATTTGGGCTCCAAAAAAACTTGGAAATTTTTTTTGGGGGGCAAAATTTGAAGGGGAAAACGGAGGGTATCCGGCTTGAAAAACAGTTCGGCTTTACCCTGCATTATCCTGACTGTCCAGAGGTTTGTGCGAAGGCAATACGCACACACAGCGCACTGCAAACTATGGTGTAGCAGTGTTGCAGGGCTCTGGAAACGCTGTTGAAGGCCGGGTTGTACTATTCGTCGCGCAGACAACGCGACATGAGGTTGTGCAGCACAGCCTGCGGGTCGCAGTTGCCGTACAGTATGCTGTGCACGGCTTCCGTAAGGGGGGCGTCTACGTGCAGGCACTTGGCCAGGTCGTAGATTGCTGCCGTAGTCTTTACCCCTTCAGCCACCATGCCGAGGCTTGCGGTGATCTGATCGAGCTTTTCACCCCGGCCCAGCCGCAGGCCAACCTGTCGGTTGCGCGAGAGGTCGCCGGTGCAGGTTAGGGTCAGGTCGCCCAGACCAGACAGCCCCATAAATGTGTGCGGCTGTGCACCTCGCGCCACGCCCAGGCGGCTCATTTCAGCAAGCCCCCGGGTTATGAGGGCCGCCCGGCTGTTGTGCCCCAGGCCCAGGCCATCGCACACGCCAGCGGCAATGGCCATGACGTTTTTGACAGCGCCGCCCATTTCAACCCCCATCACATCGGTGCTGGAATAGCAGCGAAAGCTGGCGCTCGAAAATATCTGGCGCAGGCTGTGGCCAAGGGCTTCGTCTGCCGAGGCCAGCACCACGGCCGTGGGCAGCCCGCGCAGCACGTCTGCGGCAAAGGATGGGCCAGAGAGAACAGCATAGCGCGGTTGCAGGTGGGCAAGGCTCTGCTGGGCAATCTCGGCACAGGTGACAAGGTTGGTTGTTTCAATTCCTTTGGCGGCGTTGACCAGAATCGCATTGTTGCAAAAGTTTTCTGCATTGGCCGCAAGCCAGCCGCGCAACTGCTGGCACGGCACGGCCAATACCACAATATCCCTGCCCAGAACCGAGGGGGCCGTGCTGGCTCTCAGGCTGGGGTGCAGGGCAAAACCCGGCAGGTAGCGCGGGTTTTCGTGGCGGGTGTTTACAATTTCGGCAACCGCTGCGTCACGCAGCCACAGGCACGTATCATAGCCGTTGGAGGCCAGCAGGTGGGCCAGGGCCGTGCCCCAGCTACCGCCGCCCGCCACGCAGATGGAGGGATTAGGCATGGTTGGTTCAGAACCCCAATGTTGATTCCTGCCCCGGTTTGTCAGGCAGTCTGTCCTTGGAATTGGGCAGAGGTTCGTTGCTAGTCAGGCGGCTTGCGCCGGAAACAAAGCGCACCAGAAACATGCCGCTGAAGCGCTGGTCTTTGTAGACCTCCACACGGTAGAGCTTGCCCTGGCGGTCAACAGAAAAGCGCGCCTGAAAATCCTTGAGGGTCATGGTTTCGCCGCTTTCGTCCTTGTGCCCGCTGTCATAGCCAATGGCATTGACCCTGTACCCCTGTGAGGGTTGCACCACAAGACTTTTGGATACTTCCACCACCTGCCCAAAGTGGGCCTGTGCCTCGCGTCCGTCGGCCAGCACCCGCATGCCCGTGATACTATGGTCCATTTCGCGCCAGTCGGGCCGAATGAGGGTGATCATGCGGTTGCCGTAGTGCACGCAGTACTGGCCTTCCTCACCCTTGGCGCAGGGGAGTACTGCCATGATGGGCTTGGAGGTCACGGCCTGTGCTGGCGCATCCTTTGAGAGCGGCAGCAGGTTGATGGCCGGACGCACGTCTTCAAGCGGCAGAAAAATTTTGTTGTCCACAAACGAAACGCCCAGATTTTCCAGCAAGGCATGGCGGATGCCATCGGGGCTCAGATCCAACTTTCGTGTAAAGGTTACGCCAGCCTGCGCCAGGAACGATTCGACCATCAGCAGGTGATAGTAGGCGCGCACTTCAACAGAAAATTCCTTGCTGGCTTCAAGTCCAAAGGCCGCCTTGCCCTGCCGCACAGCGTAGTACGAAAGGCTCTTGTCCATTTCGTGGTCGCCTTCGGATGTTCTGGTATTGTGCACATGCAAAACGTGCTGCGGCGCGAGCAGCTTGCTGTTGGCAGATTTGGCGGCCTGCCGTGCCTCATCGCCCAGCGAACCCATGAAGGCCCCCGAAAGACTCTCCTGATCTATAATGACAGACTGGCCCCAGCGGTTGGGGTTGCGCAGCTTGTCTTCGTAGGACTGGCGGTAGTAGCCGCTGCCGTCGTGGAGGTTGAGCACAAGGCTCACCCGGGGATGGCTGATGAGCTCCTGAATGCGCCGCACCGTGCCAAATTCGGGGTCGCTGTTGTCGAGCTTGGCAAACTTGCGGTTCATGTCGCCGTGCAGCCCGCGCGAACGCTTGATGATGCTGGGGAAATTAAGATTGGGCACAACCCACAGCACGCCCTTTTGTATGGTGTAGTGTGTGGTCAGCAGTGTGGCGGCAGAAAAGCCGCCGGGCTCATCACCCTGAATACCGCCCACCACCAGAACCACCGGCTGGGTGGCCGCGCTGACAGTGCTGGCTGCCACAGGTTGGGCTGCGTCATCCGTCTGGCTGGCGTCAGCAGCCTGAACAGCCTGAGCCGCCGTGGCAGTCGTGGCCGAAGTGGCTGCGCCAAGGCTTGCCGTTGCAGATCCCTGTGCATCATCACCAAGCCGAATGGTGGTAAAATCGAGCGAAAAATTGCCGGGGGCAGCCACCGCAGGTGTGGCGGCAAGCAGACAGCACAACAGGATAATCCAGCGGCCAGTGCAAAAAATGCCTGTTACTTTGGTGGGATGTGTTTGCATGCCTGTGGTGTCGTTGCGGTGAGGGTGCATGAAAAAGGTGCAATGATTACCCGGCAACAACTACGCTATTTGGCCGAAAACGGCAAGGCGGGCGGGTAAGATTAAGGGGCTGACAGGGCGAGCTGTCTTGGTAAATAGGCAGCATTGGGATGCATCAGCGCAGAAATATCAGGAAGCGCTGCCACGCACTCTCTGCATGCTGGCAGCGTTCCCTGATTGCAACTATCTGTTATTCGAGAACCCTTGCGCTATTCAGGGTCAAAACCAATATTGCTGATGGCCGTTTTCAGGGCCTGCATGTCCACCGGGGCGGTTTCTTCAAAGCGCAGCTCCTTGTCTTCAAGGCTCACCTGCGGATTGGCAATGCCAGCAATCTTGGCCGCCGCTTCTTCCACAGCCGCCTTGCAGTGCCCGCAGCGCATGCCATTGACTTTCAGACTTTTCATCGTATCCTCCATCAGGAAAGCGTTTTCATTTTCATCTACAATACTACGCCCGGCCACAGCGAATGACAAGTGGAGAGCCCATATGAATACTGATACAGGCCCTGATACGGATAAAACCGCGTGCCCCCTGCGGTTTGACATTGGCGGCATGCACTGCGCTGCCTGCTCTTCACGCATTGAGCGGGTGGTGGGGCGTATGGAAGGGGTGGAGAAAATCAGCGTTAATCTGGCTGCGGCCAGCGCGGAAGTGTGGCCCCGTGCAGAAGTGGGGACAGATGCTGGCGACGGGGCCGAGCTGCAAAAGCAGATAATGGAGCGCGTTGCCGCCCTTGGCTTTACCGCCACTCCGGCGGTCAACGACGATGCCGCCCGCCAGTTTGAAGAAAACAAGGCCAAAGCGGCGGCAGATATCCGCGCTCGGCTGGGGCGTCTGCTGCCCATGACGGCTTTTGCAGTGCCTCTGCTGGTCATTTCCATGGGGCACATGCTGGGCCTGCCCCTGCCGCAGGCGCTTGATCCGCATCTTTCACCCAAGGCCTTCATGCTGGCCCAGCTTGTACTTACCCTGCCAGTGGTTTGGCTGGGCCGCCATTTCTACGTGGATGGCATCACGGCCCTGCTGCGCGGGGCTCCGGCCATGGACAGCCTGGTGGCGGTGGGTACGGGCGCGGCCTTTTTGTTCAGCCTTGGCAATACCCTGCTGGGTCTTGCGGGCAGCGAGCCCATGACCCGAGCCATGAATCTGTATTATGAATCGTGCGCCGTGCTGCTGACCATGATCGAGCTTGGGCAGTTTTTGGAGGCCGTGGCCAAGCGTCGTGCTGGTGACGCCATGGGCGCGCTCATGAGCCTGACGCCAGAGCATGCGCTGCGCCTCAGTGCCGACGACCCTGCGGCAGCCCCAGAGCAGATTGCCCTTGATCAGGTGCGCGTGGGCGACCATTTGCTGCTTCGTCCCGGCGGTCGTGTGCCGGTGGACGGCGTGGTGCTGACGGGCAAGAGCGCTGTTGATCTGTCGCTACTCACGGGCGAATCCATACCCGTGCCCGTGGCCCCCGGCGACAAGCTGGCCGCTGGCAGCGT
>SAAX01000007.1 GCA_009929215.1 Deltaproteobacteria bacterium
GTGCAGCAAAAGCGACATGCTGTAGCCCGGCATACCAGAGCGTGCCAGCAGGCCCGTAAAAGGCAGCAGCACCAGCAAAGCCATGAGCCGCCAGTCGGCCTTGGTGGCGGCAAAGCGCAGGTCGGCCAGCAGCAGGTGGCGCAGCGGCAGTGCCAGCGCCCCAAGCAGCAGCACTACGGCGAGGCCGTCTGCCCAACGAAAGGCCATACCCGGCCAGTCAAAGCCAAGGCCGTGCCCAATAAGCACCGCATGGCCGGGGCCAAACAGCACCAGCACAAAGGCGATAAACAGCAGCCAGAAGATTACGTCGTTGACCAGCACACGCACGGGCCACTGGCCGCGCAACAGGTCAACGGGCACAAGCCGGGCACGCCAGCGGGCCACAAAGTCCTGGGTGGTGCAGCCGCTGGCCTTGCACTGGCGCAGGCGCAGCACGCACCCTGCCAGGCAGCCCAGCAGTGATATCAGCAGTCCCGTGCCGGAAAGAAATGAAATCAGCGTTGTCATTGCTTGCTCCAGCCTAATCCTTGCCGTTCAGAAAAAGGTAAAAGCCCAGCAGACCGAACAGGGCAAAGCAGATGAAAATAAACATCCAGCCCGTACCGGACATGAGGGAGGCGTATAGCGAGTAAAATACCGTCTGCATGGCATACCCCCTGTCAGGCTTCGGGTTTGTAGTCGGGGTGATCGCGCAGCACGGGCATTTTGGCGCACGCAAAGCGGTACACAGTCACCAGACCCACCAGCATGAACAGCGAAAGCGTTATCTCGCCCAGCGAGGGAAAATACTTGAGCTGCGAGGGCAAATTGTAGTTGTAGGCCACAAGGCTCACATCCATACGGTTGAGCATGACCCCAAATACAGCAAGCCCCGCCGCCACGCGGATAATTCCGTAGCGCCGCTCGCGCACGCCCACGGCAAACATGAAGGCAGGCACGATAACCAGCGCCATCTCCAAAAGCCACAACAGGCCGTAACCGCTAAACACATGCTTCCAGCCGTTGTCAAGCGTAAGACCGCCAATCTTAATGACAAAGTAGCCCATCAGCAGCAGCGATGCGCCGCGTGCAAGGCTCAGGCTCACGCCGTCAAAGCTTCTGGCGTGGTTGTCGTCCATGTATTTGTGCATGCCCGCGTGGGCCAGCGTGCCCTCAAAAATCACCATGCTGAGCCCGGCGTACAGACTCGACACAAAGAAGTACACCGGCAGCCACGAGGAATACCACAAGGGGTGCATCTTTGAGGGAACCATCACATACAGCCCGCCCAGCGACGACTGGTGCAGGGTGGAAAGTATGATACCCAACGCCACCAAGGGCATAACCAGCTTCATGAGCATGGCGCGCAGCTTGTTCCAGCCCAGCCACTCGCAGGGAATCACAAACCACAGCACGGCCATGACGCAAAGGTAAAAGAACTCGCACACGCCCACGGTAAACAGCAGCGAGGTCGTGCCTTGCGAAACGAACACGGGGTACGGCAGCCGCCACGGCTGGCCCACATCGTACAGCAGGTCGGCGATGACAAAGGCGTAGCCGAAAAATGCCGTGGTCAGCGCGGGCCGCCACATGGAACGCAGGTTGTTGAAACCGAAGATGTAGTAGCCCGCCGCCAGCGTAAAGCCGCCAGCAGCAAGCGCCACCCCGCACAGCAGGTCAAAACCGATCCACAGCCCCCAGGGGTAGTAGTCGTCAAGATTGGTAACCGCGCCAATGCCCCAGCCAAAGCGCATCACCGTGGCCACCGCTCCGCAGAACAGAATGATGGCGGTAATAATGTTGCCCGGCGTATTGAGCAGGCCCAGCGTATTTTTCAGCAGTTCCGAAGGCTTCAGCATTGTCCGCCTCCCTGGCCCTTTTCAGGATTATGGTCAGCGGGCTTGTTGCCGCAGGCATCTGCGCTGCTTTCAGCATGGGGGTCGGTGCAGCCTTGGCCTTTCGCCTGCTGCGCACCCTCGTGGCGGGCCTGCTCGACCATTTTTTTGTAGTGCTTGCTCATGGAATACGCCCCGCCCAAAATCACCGGCCACACGCCAGCAATAACGGCAATGGAGCCGAGCATGCCCCGCGTGAGCTCTGGCGCGGAAACAGCGGGAACATCCGGCTGCCCCAGCTCGGCATGCGGCACGGGCGAAAGGTACAGCCAGTTGGTGCCGCCCATTTCGCGCTCGCCGTAGATGTGGTCTTCGTACATGCCGGGATTATCCAGAATGCGGCGGCGGGCCAGCTTGATGAGGTCGCTGCGTCTGCCAAATATCAGGGCTTCCTTGGGGCAGGCCTCCACACAGCCGGGCAACTTCCCTTCCTTGAGGCGCGGGGCACACATGGTGCACTTGTACACCAGGGGGTTCCAGGCATTGTTGTAATCATATGCCGGAACATAAAAAGGACAGGCCATCATGCAATAGCGGCAACCCACGCACAGCTTGGGATTGTACACCACCGGGCCCTGCTCTGTTTTTACAAAGGCTTTGACAAAACAGGCCGAGGCACAGGCCGGTTCCTGACAGTGGTTGCACTGCAACTTGCGGAACACGGGCGCATGCCCTTGCGGCTCGTACTTGTTGACCACCGTATATGCCTTGAACGTGGGCCTGCGGGTCTGCTCAAATACCGAGTTGTCGTCAACGGGCTTATCCAGCGGGGGCAGCAGGTCGGCATTGACCTTTTGGCAGCCTTCCTCGCACTTGCGGCAGCCGATGCAGCGTACCGAATCGTGCAGCACGCCCACGGCATCGGGGCTTCCGTCATAGGCAAAGGGGGCGGCCCCGGCTGCGCCGGGAAGCGCAGCCCCGGCCACACCGCCCAGGCCCAATATTTTCAAAAACTGTCTGCGCCGCATGGCGATCCTCCCCTGCTTGCGCATTGCATCATTTCATGCCCCACTTCTGCCGTGGGGCAAGCCGCCAAGGCGGCGCCGAAAACACGCACCCTGCGGCTATGGGCTGGCAATGGCGCCCACATCCTCGTTTTCTGCCAGAAAGGCAGCGTAATCTTCATCAAGATACCGTGTGGAATACAGGTACACTGTGCCAACGGAGCTTTCCGTAAACTTGATGTCCGCATATTCCGGGTTTTCAGCCATATCACGCAGACACTGCTGCAAGGCATCGGCCTCAAAAAGAAAGGGTGGGTACTCAAAAATCTCAAGGGCCACAGGCCGGGGGTAATCGCGCGAACTCTCGCGCACCACACTGGCGACCTGCACCATTTTATTGTTGGCTGTGGAAAGAATACGGGCGTACAGGCTGCTCATCTGCGGCTTGTAATGATAGTATTCCTTGTTGTCCCACGCGGTAAAAACCGCCACTTCATCGTTTTCAGTCAGCAGCTCGGCCAGCAGGGCCGCCGCGTATTCGCCATCCACCACACGGGGGGCGGCTGCGACCTGTGCGGGTTCCACGGCTGGTGCGGGTTCCACCGTCTGTTCCGCAGCATTCTCTGGCGCGGCCAGCGCCTCTGCGGGGTGCAAAAGCGAGGTCAGTAACTGTCTGCGGCTCAACAGACGGCGGGTTTTGCGCAGGCCCGGCACTTCCGGGTCGGGGGCCGAACCGGGCTGGGCCTTTTCCATAGCCTTGATGCGGGCCATGTCTGTGGCCACAGTTTCCGAATCCGGCCCTTCAAAACGAGGGTCGGGCAGGGTTTGCAGCTCTTCACGCACCTGAGCCACGGTAACGGGCGGCGTAATCGCTGCCCGCTCTGTAAATGCCGCCAGCAGTTCGTCTGCCGTCACAAGGCGTTCGTCGCTGCTAAAGTCGGCCAGTGTTTCCACCAGCAGCACCTTGTCGGCACTGCGCTGGTTTACCAGCACGGTGTCGGCGGCTTGGGCCGCCTGCTCCGTTTCATGGGTGGCGGCGTGGCCGACCTGCTCTATTTTCGGGGCGGCAAGCCCGCCCCCGTCAAAGGGGGCGGCCGCCTGCGCCTGCTTCTGGGCCTGGTCATGGTTACTCATAGATTCTCCAAGGTTACGCGCCGGGAACCAGCTTTTCCTTGGTCATGGTATCGGCCACATCGTTGAGGCCCAGCGAACGGTACTGTTTCGCTGTGGGCAGACCGGTTTTAACGTCCCAGCCCTGCACTTCGTAGAACAGGTCGAGGCTCTTTTCGATATCGGCCTTGTCCATACGGATGGTGCCCTTGGTGAAGGGAGCCTTGTCTTTTTTGTCTTCAAACAGCCAGTTGGGGTACTGATCGTGCTTTTTGCGCATGTCTGTGGTCTGCATCTGGCGCGCGGTGTAGGCGCGGTGCAGGTTAAAGGCGCGCTCGGCGCAGCGGTCCAGTTCCTTGACGTCCAGGTTATGCCCGGTAAGGATGCGGTAATACTTGCTTTCAAGGCTGTTATCACCCATGTAGCCATCCTGCTTGTTGGGGCTGGAAATCCACGGCCCCATCCAGTTGCAGAACGAAAGCATGTCGTGCAGTTCCTTGCGTTCAATGGACCACTTGGCGCGGATCATCTTGTACTTGTTGGTGGGCTTGTAGTCGCCGATGGCGTCCACAGCGTCGGCAGAACCCCAGAAGTGTTCGGCGAGACGCTTTTGCACTTCAATGGGCAAGCCACTGCGCACAAAGTTGCAGTTGGAATGGCACATGGGATCGCGGTTATACTGGGTGTTGATGACGCACCCGGCCTGGCCGTCGTCCTCGTTGGCGTGGTGCTTGGGATGCCCCATCTTCCAGTAGACGGTGCGGTGATCGTCCTTCCACTTTTCTTCGGGGATACCCATTTTTTCAAGCATATAGCCTGTGCCCATGCCAAGAAGCTCGCCAAATTCGCCTTCCTTGTAGGCAATGCGGTGCACGGCTGTTTTGATGAATTCGGGATTGCAGGCGTCTACCATTTCCCAGGGGATGGACTTGTATTCGTCCGCGCCCAGCTTCTGCTTCCAGATGCCGTCTTCGTACATGGTGCTGAAATCGCGGAACAGCTGGCCGTAGTTTTCCCACACGCCCAGATCGTCCATGAGCTCGATGCCCACAAAACCGGCCTGACGCGCCAGATCATTTTTTTTGCGTGAAAGTTTGGGGAACCATTCGCGCCCGCCAAACATGCCCACGCAGGTGTTGAACTGGATGGGGCTGACGCCAAACTTGGCCGCCGTGTCTTCGTCCTTCATCACGGTATAGCAGCGGATGGGGCACGAAAAACAGCCGTTGTTGCGCACGGTGTACTGCCACACGTTTTCGCCCAAAAAATAGGCGGCATTGTTGGTGCGGTACGAAATGCGGTTGAGCGAGCGCACGTCGCCCGTAAGCGTAACAGGTGCTTCAGATGCGCCCCAGCGTTTGCCCGGTGCGCCCACCCAGCGGGAACCTGCGCTCCAGTATTCAAAAAGCGGGCTGGGAAAACTGGGAACCACATGCTGGTTGTTGGCACCAATGATGGTGCGGTGGTAGTTGATGAGCTTTTCCCACTCGGCCTTGTCGCCCGCAATGTGCACGGGCTGGCTGCCCTGAAGGGCAATGGCCTTGAGCATCTTGGAGCCCATGACAGCGCCGATGCCGCAGCCTGCGGTATGGGCGCGGCTGTTGACCACCACTGAATACGGAACCAGATTTTCACCGGCGGGCCCGATGGCGGCAACGGTGCCGTCTGCGCCCACTTCTTCGGTGATCACGCGGGTGGTGCGGCGTGTGCCCTGCCCCCACACATGGCTGGCGTCTTTAAGCCACGCCTTGCCGTCGCGCACGTGCAGCCACACGGGGCGGTCGGCCTTGCCCTCGATAATCAGAAAGTCATAGCCAGCGTACTTCAGGTGCTCGGCAAAATTGCCGCCCATGTGGCCCGAACCAATAAGGTGCTGCGGCCACGAAACAGGCATGATGGTGGTTACAGCGGTACGCCCGCTGCACAAAGCGCCCGTGCCAGCCAGGGGCCCCACGGCAAAAACGATCTTGTTGGCTTCGTCATAGGCCTTGGTCCTGGGCGCAACTTCGTCCCAAAACACCTTGTAGCCCAGGCCCGTGCCGCCAATGACGTCAAGATACTTGTAGGTGTCCTCAACAGTAATGCGACCCGTGCTCAGGTTGACCCGCAGGCCCTTGCCCTGATAGCCGCCGAATTTTCTGGCCATAAATTCCTCCAGCTCGCAAATGGAGCGTAATTCCTGTGAATGCCCGCTCTGCGCCGTGATTTGCGCAGCGCAAAGGGTGCGCGCTACTGCTCGTATTTGAGGTTACGCGGCCCGCCGGGCGATTCCACATGGCAGGCGTTGCAGGCGGCGCGGCGGTCATCGGGAACCATCAGCGAGAACGATCCACGTGTGGTGGCCTCGCGGGTGCGGTCGCTCCAGGGCACATAGCGCAGGGCGGCTGCGGGGCAGGCTTCCACACACTTGGGCGCGCCGTTGCACAAAAAGCACTTGTCGGCCTTGCCCTGCTCTTCATCAAAGGTCATCACGCCCCAGGGGCAGGCCTTTTGACACAGGCGGCAGCCCACGCAGCGGTCTTTAAGCACCATGCGCGTGCCCGTGCCTTTTTGGGCAATAATGGCATTTTGCGGGCAGGCCGTGGCGCAGGGCACAGGATGCGGGCACTGCTTGCAGGTATCCTGAATCACCAGAGAGCCAGAGCCGTAGATGCCCTTGGTGGTGTTTTCAAGCCCGCCCTCTGGCCCATACATGGCATTGCGGCTGATTTTGATGCGCGCAAGCTTGGGGTCGGCCTTGCCGTCGTTAAATTCAGTGCAGGCAAGCTCGCACCGCTGACAGCACACGCACAAGGTGGGGTCGCCCACTATCATGCCCGCCGCTTTTTCCATAATTACCAGAGGCGAAGCCTTCATGGTGGCCAGGGCTTCCGAGGCCTGCAATGTGGCCAGCCCAAGTGCCGCACACGACGTAACCTTGATGAAACCACGGCGCGAAAGGTTTTCGAGCAGCAGGTCTTCATCGGCACGTTTCAGTTTGCTCAACATATCAGCCATACAGCGCTCCTTGTCATGATCGACAATGGCATCACGGCAGCACAAGCTGCCCGTTTTCATGATATATGTGCATGCTGCCAGACTTAACATTGCCCAGCAGAGTCAACCCGTTGGCACGCGCCAGATCAACGGCGCGCGACATGGCACGAGAAAGGGATGCAAAAACCGGCACGCCGATGCGCACGGCCTTTTGCGCGATTTCAGAGGCGATACGCCCGCTGCTGATGATCATGTGGTCGGCGGGGTCAAGCCCCTCAACCAGCATGTAGCCCACAAGGGTATCAATGGCGTTGTGGCGGCCAATATCCAGACAATAAAATACCATGCCCTGCCTGTTGAGCAGGGCGGCATTGTGGCAGCCGCCGGTCTGGTGGAATATCTCCGAGCGTTCTTCCAGCTCTTGCGCGCCACGCAGTATAACCTGCGGATCCCAGGTGGGAACCTGCGCACGCGGCATGCGGGGTAACTGACGGGCAGCCAGAGGAATGTTCCAGCCCAGGGCCGAAGTGATGGTGAGCCTTGGGGCGGCCTGATCTGTAGAACTGGCCGCCTTGCTACAGCAGGCCCCGCGCAGCAGAACGTCCACGCGCAGTTCTTCTGCACTGTCGGCCTGAACCTGATCGGCGGCATTGGCGGTCAGGGGGGTTACATCCACCCCGGCCAGATCGTGCAGGCTGTTGATGACCCCGCACGAATAGAGAAAACCCGGCACAAGATACCGCAAATGCTGACCCGAGCAGGCCACCCGCACAAAGGGCACGCCGTTGACGTGTACTGTCAGCGTTTGCTCGCGGCACGACAAAAACACGGCAGGCGCAACCTTGCCCTTGCTGTAGGTCAAAATGTCATAACTGCGCACAGTGGCCGGTGGCGATGCCACTGGCAGCACACCGTCTGCGGTCATGTTTTTGAGCTGAGCCATAAACCCCTTCCTTATCTCTGTGCCAGCCCCAATTTGCGGGGCTGACGCTTACTGCACACGGCCAAGGCAATTGCAGCAAGACACTTGCGGCCAAAACCGCGCTCTGGCCAAATACACCGAGAACAGCTGTATCTGGCCAACCACACACGGGCCAACCGCGCAGGTCATCAGCCACGGGCTTTCACCCCGCAAGGCGGGAGCCTTTGTACTGATACAAGTTTGTTATTTTTTTCACATTGCTTCCGCAATAAGCAACCCAAGTCGTGTTTCATTCTGCCAAATGTCTTGTACCTGGGAACTGGTGGAGATATGTACCTGAACCAGAAGCTGCCCGGAAGCGGTGGGGGGGGCTGCCGCGTGTAAGACTTTTTGCTGAACGTAACCTGTCGATTACGCGCCAGAATTTTCAATGAATCATCATGCTTTTTATTGATTGCGTGATCAAAGCTTAGAAAAATCGTGTGCTGTCGTCAAGCATATGTTCCATTTTTCACCCCGTTTAAAATTTTAGTAACACGCTAAAATCAAACAATATTTACAAAAAACCCGCTACTTACTATAGTTACATAAGTCGGCACTGCCATTTTGGGCCCTGTGCAGCAAGGAAGGATTACCCGTGTCCCACTACTTTTGCCTGCGGGAAACAGACGATCTAACCGCCTTTATTGCCGGGGCTGAGCCCCTGCCAGCAGAGTCGGTCTCTATAGGTGCAGCCCTTGGCAGGGTGCTTGCCCAGGATGTTTGCGCCCCCCAGCCCTGCCCTGCCGACAACCGCTCAACCCGTGACGGCTACGCAGTGCGCGCTGCCGATGTGGCCGGGGCCAGCCCTCACAATCCAGTATTGCTGCATCTCGCTGGCGAATGCCGCATGGGAACCGTTTGCCATGCGGCCCTGCACGCAGGCGAAGCCTGGCGCGTGTACACGGGCGGCCCCCTGCCCCACGGCGCGGATGCCGTAGTAATGCAGGAAGACACAAAGCCGCAGCACAGCCCCAGCAGGTCGCCCCACATTGCCATCAGCCAGCCCTGCGCCGCTGGCCTGCATGTGCTGGCCTGTGGGGCAGACATGCCGCAGGGTGCCCTGCTCGCAATGGCCGGAACAAAACTGGGCGCACACCACATTGCCCTGCTGGCCCAGTTTTACGAGCATGTGCCCGTGCATCGGCAGGCAGTGCTGGGCGTACTTGCCACTGGCGACGAATTTTGCACTTCTGGCTCCGCATCGGGCTTTGCCGCGTGCAACACCAATGCCCTGCTGCTGGAGGCGCTGGCCACCACCCTTGGCGCACGCTACCTGCACCTTGGCACAGCGCCAGACAATCTTGATGCCCTGAAAGAACGTCTGCACGCAGCACTGCCAGACGGGCCAAGCCCCTGCGACGCCATAGTGGTTATTGGCGGATCCTCTGGCGGCAAACGTGATTTCAGCGCACAGGCCATTGCCGCACTGCCGGGCTGCCGCCTCTGCGGGCACGACCAGCGCGTAAGCAGTGGCCGCCCACTTACCATTGCCCGCGTGGGCCAAACCAGCATATGGGGTTTGCCGGGGCATTCGCTCAGTCTTGCGCTGGCAGCACAGGTTTTTCTGGCCCCCCTGTTGCAAAGGCTTGGCGGGCAGCACCCCACATTGCAGTTTACAGACAGCCCGCCCACGGTGCTGGCTCGCCTTGGGCTGGCTCTGCCGGTAGAAGGAACCGCCCCCACCCACTACCCCGTGATGCTGCGGCACGAGCACGGACGGTTCACGGCCTGGCCCGTAGCCGCCGGCACTGGCAAAACTGCCGTGCTGCGCGATATGCATGGGTGGGTAACCATGCCCGGCAGACAGAACATGAACAATGACGGACTGTTGCAAGGAGAATCGTCGCAAGGAGAGTTGCCGCATGGCGGCCTGCGGCGTGGCACAGCTCTGCGCGTGCGGCTTTTTGTCTGATTCTGGTGTAGGCTTGCCCTGGCCTGGGGCCATAGCTACAATGGCAACCAAGCAACCCCCAAAATGGTAAAATCCATGCCCTTGCGCACAGCGGCCACACAGCAAACCTTCACCTCGCCGGAGAAATATCCGTATCTAGAGGTGCGCACCACGCTGCAAAGCATCCTGCCCTATGCCGAGCATTTTCATGCGGCCTTTTCGTTTGGTCTTATTCTGGACGGTGGTACGTGCTTTACCCTCATGGGGCAGCAACGCCACAAGGCACTCAAGGGCGACATTGCCCTTATTGCCCCCGGCATACCCCACCGCTGCAACCCGCTGGAAGGCAAGCCCCGCAGCTACCGTATGGCCTATTTTGAAGCCAACTGGTTTGCGCAACACATCTGTGCCCCACTGGGTATTGCCGATGTGTATGCGGTAACACAACCCGTAGTGACGGATGCCGCCCTGTATGCGCAGGGGGTTGCCGCACTGGAGGCGTACTGCAACGGCGAGGACAGGGCTGAAGCTCTTTTTGTGGACATGTTTACGCGGTTGCAAGCGTCATACGGCTGTCTTGCCAGTATTACGGAGGCCGACCACAAGGCAGACCTACCCGCAGCCGCTGCCAACCTGCTGCTGACCGCCCACTGCACAACAAATAACGAAACCTGCCAGCCGGACAAATACAACACACCAGACCATGCACCAGACCACGCGCCCGTGACATCCCTTGCCCAACGGGCTGGCCTGCGGCGCGAGAGTTTCTCGCGGGCGTTCAGGCGTACTGCGGGGCTGCCGCCAAAGGCGTGGCTGCACTGTTTGCGGCTAGAAAAAGCCCGTGCACTGCTGCGGCAGGGCAAAAGCATAACCGAGGCGGCTCTTGCTGCTGGCTATGCCGATCAAAGCCACTTTCACCGCATGTTTGTAAAATTCTATTCCGTCACACCGGGCTGCTATCAGCGGGGGCGGTCACATTCGTACAATACGCGCAAATGAAAAAAGGGTGAGCTGTCCGCAAGGAGGCCACCCATGTCTGTTTCTGTATCCACTCTCATTCCCGCTGCCTTTCCCGCGCTGGCACTGGCGCACTTTCTTGCCCTGCTCAGCCCGGGGCCAGACTTTTTTCTCATTCTCGGTCACGCCGTCCGCCACCGCTTACGCGGGGCGCTGTTCATCTGCCTTGGCATAGCCCTGGGCAACGCCCTGTACATCTGCCTTGCGGTTTCGGGCTGGTCGGTGCTGCGGCAGGCTCCCTCGCTGTACCGCTTTGTGGAGCTTGCGGGCGCTGGTTACCTTGCATGGCTTGGCTTTTTGCTGCTGCGCGAGAGCCGCAACGCAGCGAGCGGAGAGGGCAGCCTTGCCACGGGCGAGGCAAGCCCCCTCTCTCCCGCAAGCCAGCTGCTCACGGGCCTAGGCTCGGCCCTGCTCAACCCCAAGAACGCGGTTTTTTACCTCACACTCATGACAGTCATTCTGGGCCCCACCGCCACCCTGCCCCAGCAGACCTTTGCCGGAATATGGATGACCCTGCTGGTCTTTGCCTGGGATGCCGCCCTGGCTGCCGCCATATCCCTGCCCGGCGCGCAACGGACGCTGGAAAAGCGTATTCCGCTTATTGAGGGGCTGGCGGGGCTGACGCTTGGCGGCATTGCCCTGTGGCTGGTGCTGCGGCCCCTGTTTGACTGAAAAAGCGGTGCGAAAGACGATAAAAGGCCCGCGTTATTGCAACGCGGGCCTTTGTTGTTAGACAATTATTGCAGATAACACACTACGGCGCGTAAGGATCAAGCTGAATCTCCACGGGCGAGGTGAGGGTCAGCTCGTGCTTGACCTCGGCCTTGCCACCCGCCGCCACATCCACATTCCAGAACAGCAGATGTTCCTGCGCGTCCTGCTGGGCTTGCGGCTTGTCGCGGTAGGTCACGGTAACGCCCTGATCAACCACCATGGGCATGGGCCGCTCAAGCCGCACGGTCACGGCCTTGTCGCGGGTGTTGCGCACAGTGTATGTCCAGCCCCATGTCCAGGTGCGGCTTTTGCCAATAAAGCCCTTTTCGCCGCGCTGGCGCACATCTGCCGTGGCGGTCACCTGCACGCGCGGATCTGCGCCAAAATACAACGTGGTTTCGTTGCCCTTGGCGTGGAACTGCCCAATGCCCACGCCCTGCCCGTCCACGCTGAATTCTGCCTGACCATCGGGCCAAATCTGGCCTTCTGGCAGGGTGGGACGCGCCATGAGCCACACGCGGCTTTCGCCCGTGGAGGGACGCGCCAACCATTGCAGGGGGGCCTTCCACTCCGACTCCAGCACCAGCAGGCGCGAGCGACCTTCGGGCAGGCCTTTTTCGCCCAGTGTCCAGCTGGCGTACACGCCGGTGGTGTCGGCCACCACAGGGGCGGCAGGTGCGGGGGCGGCTTCGGGCATGGCGGCATCGGCAGCCATCATCATGCGCGGGGCCGCCTTGGCGAGCGGCTGAACCACAGGCTGCGGCTGCGAATCAATAACCCAGCGCGGCAGGGGATCAGGCTCGCGCGGGCCCTGACCGCGAGAAACAAGAATCAGCTGGGTATCGGCCCAGTCCATGCCCGAAAACTGCCACACCTCGGCCATAAAGCGCACCTGGGTGGTATCGCCCTTGCCCTTGTCGGGCTGGGCATCAAAAGAATAGGCCGCCCGCCAGCCACAGTTGCGCAGCGTGTAGCTGTAACGCACGGGCAAGGTAGCGGCAAAAACAGATTTTTGCAGGGTGATCAGCACGCTCTGCCCCATCTCGGGGCTGGGCGGCAGCTGCTGCAATTCCTGCTTCAGCAGGGCCAAACGGCGCTCAAGATCGGCCTTCTCATAATTGAGGGCAGGCACAACCTCGGCCATGCGCTTTTCGCGCTGGGTTAGATCCTGAAAACTGCCCTCCGCGCCCTCACCCTTCCACAGGGCCAACTGGGCCTTTACGGCCTCAAGCTTGCCCGAAAGGGTCATGACGGCGCGCTGGCGCTCATCGCGCATTTTTGCAAGATCGCCGCTCTGGTCAATGGTTTGCGCCACACTGGCCCAACGCACGACAGTGTGGCCGAGAACAGACAAACGCAGATTTTCAGCTCCGGCAGGCAGCACCACGCGCACCTGACTTATGCCGTTGGCCGTAAGCACCGGGGCCTGCTGCTCTACCTCAAGCAGACCGCCCGAGGGCGTAAGCCTTGCCGTGCGCGGAGAAACGGGCGCATTGGAAAGGCTTGCGGCGTGGGCATTGGCGGAAACCAGTCCGACCAGGGCGCACAACGAAAGCAGCAATGCCAGAGCCAGCACAGCCTGCCGCCCGCCGCGTCGCTGGCGGGGCATGGAGCGGAACAAGAAAAACCACGGGGATGCAATGGGTGCGTGTGACATCGGCCCTCCGGCGATAACCGCCGCAAAGAAAGCCGCCGCGCCACAAGATGCGGCGCGGCGGCGGGCAGTTAACGCGTCAGTTTGCGGTACTTGATGCGGTGCGGCGTGTCGGCATCTTTGCCGAGCCGCTTTTTACGGTCTTCTTCGTAGTCCGTATAGTTGCCTTCATAAAACACCACGCTGGAATCGCCTTCAAAGGCCATGATGTGCGTGGCCACACGATCGAGGAACCAGCGGTCATGGCTGATGACCAGCACGCAACCGGCAAAGTTGTCCAGTGCGTCTTCGAGGGCGCGCATGGTGTTTACGTCGATATCGTTGGTGGGTTCGTCAAGCAGCAATACGTTGGCGCCAGACTTGAGCATGCAGGCGAGGTGCACGCGGTTGCGTTCACCACCAGAGAGCACGTCCACCTTTTTCTGCTGGTCTGCACCGTGGAAGTTGAAGCGCGTGCAGTAGGCACGGGCGTTGACTTCGCGGCCGCCCAGCTTGATGGTTTCAGCGCCATCGCTGATAACCTCGTACACGGTCTTGCCGGGCGTGAGTGATTCACGGCCCTGATCCACATAGGCAAACTGCACGGTTTCGCCCACCTTGAGCGTGCCTGTGTCGGGCTTTTCCTGCCCCACAAGCATCTTGAACAGGGTGGTCTTACCCGCGCCGTTGGGGCCGATAATGCCCACAATGGCACCGGGGGGGATGATGGCATTGACGTTTTCCATCAGCTCCCTGTCGCCCATGCCCTTGCTGACGCCCTCAAGCTCAAAGACAACCTTGCCCAGGCGCTGTCCCGGCGGAATGTAGATTTCCAGATCGGGCGCGCGCTTTTCGCTTTCGTGCGAGAGCATGGCTTCGTAGGCGTTAAGACGGGCCTTGCCCTTGGCGTGACGGCCCTTGGGCGACATGCGCACCCATTCGAGTTCGCGTTGCAGGGTCTTCTGGCGGTCGGCCTCGGTTCTTTCTTCGTTGGCAAGACGTTTCTGCTTTTGCTCAAGCCACGAGGAATAGTTGCCCTTCCACGGAATGCCCCGGCCACGGTCCAGTTCCAGAATCCAGCCCGCCACGTTGTCGAGGAAGTAGCGGTCATGGGTAACGGCGATGACCGTACCCGGGAAGGTGGAAAGAAAGCGTTCGAGCCAGGCCACCGACTCGGCGTCAAGGTGGTTGGTGGGTTCGTCGAGCAACAGAATGTCGGGCGATTCCAGCAGCAGGCGGCACAGGGCCACGCGGCGGCGTTCACCACCAGAAATCTGCGCAACTGGCATGTCGCCGGGCGGGCAGCGCAGGGCGTCCATGGCCATTTCAAGGCGCGAATCCAGATCCCAGACGTTTTTGGCGTCCATGAGTTCCTGCACTTCGGCCTGACGGGTGATCAGCGCGTCCATTTCGTCCGCTTCCATGGGCTCGGCGAACTTGGCGTTGATTTCTTCAAATTCGCGGGCGATGGCGGTGAGCTCGCTCACGCCGTCTTCAACAACCTCGCGCACGGTGCGGGTTTCTTCCTTCAGCGGTTCCTGTTCAAGGTAGCCGATGGTGTAGCCGGGGGCCAGCACGGTCTTGCCGTCGAAGGCCTGGTCCACCCCTGCCAGAATGCGCAGCAGGCTGGATTTACCCGCGCCGTTCAAACCAAGCACGCCGATTTTGGCCCCGTAAAAATAGGAAAGCGAAATGTCTTTCAGCACTTCCTTTTGGCCATGGCGCTTGGTGACGCGGATCATGGAATAAATAATCTTGTCCGGTTCGTTGCTCATGATGCTCCTCAAAATTTGGTGACGCTTGCTGCCCTGCGGCATTTGAGATCACGCGGGCAGAAGCGCGCGCCAAATGGGCGCGCTAGATTGATAACAAACCTGCGGTCAGGCAGACCCCAGGTTTGCGCCGCCCATAAGGCAGCGCCTTAAAGGCGGAAAAACACGAACATCCCCTGCCAGCAAAACCGCCAAACCTTTGTGGTTGGCATCTGCAATGTGCAGGGCTGTTTGCAGGGTGCGGCTTGCAAGGTGCTGAGCAGGTAGTGCATGGGCGGGGCCTTGGGCAAGCCGACAGGCCTGCTGGCGCATGGGGCGTGCGTGTAATATATAAGCCTATCCGTTAGCGGCTTCTTTTTCAAGTGGCCCTGCACTCAGGCAAGGGCGCTGCCATGCCGCCCCCCTATCAGCCAGAGGACTCCCCCAAAAACGCCCCTGCCGCCGGCTTGCCACCTGGCACGCTCTCTGCCAGTATGCGCCCACCTAGCGCGGATACAGCCGCGCCACAGGAGGAAGCTTGACCAATCTGATACTTTGCATTGCAAACGCCATTACCCGCTATATGGGCGTACTCATTCTCGCCTGCTCGGCCCTTGCACTTGGCAAGCCCGAACTGTTCCGTTGGGTGGCCCCCTACGTTACGCCGCTCTTGGGCTGTATAATGTTTGGCATGGGCATGACCCTGCGGCTTAAGGACTTCAGCCTTGTTTTTTCTCAGCCGCGCGCCCTGCTGCTGGGCCTGCTGGCCCAGTTTGTATGCATGCCCCTGATGGCCTTTGCCCTGTGCCACATCTTTGCCCTGCCGCCCGATCTGGCCATGGGCGTCATTTTGGTTGGCACGGCCCCCGGCGGAACGGCCTCAAACGTGCTTACCTTTATTGCCAAGGGTGACGTGCCGTATTCTGTGGCGCTAACCTCACTTGCCACGCTGGTTGCACTGGTGCTCATGCCGGTGCTCACATGGCTGCTTGGCGGCGTGTGGGTTCCTGTGGATATGGCGGGCCTGTTTGTTTCCATTCTCAAAATCGTGGTCATTCCCGTGCTGTTGGGCATTGTGGCCCACCGCTACTGCGCGGGGCTTACCCGCCGCGCCCTGCCTTTTTTGCCCTCGCTTTCCGCACTTACCATAACGCTGGTGGTGGCGGGTATCATTGCCATCAACGCGCAGAACATCCTGCAGGCCAGCGCTTCCATATTTCTTGTGGTTGTGTGCCACAACCTGCTGGGATTGGCCGTTGGCTATGCCGTGGGGCGCATGTGGATGTTTGACGAACCCCGCTGCCGCGCCCTGTGTTTTGAGGTGGGCACGCAGAATTCCGGCCTTGCCACAGCCCTTGCGCTGGCGCACTTTTCGCCCGTTTCGGCCATTGCCGGGGCGCTGTTTAGCGTGTGGCAAAACATTTCGGGGGCGCTGCTTTCCAACTATTTTCATGGTAAGGAAACCGGGCAAGACAAGCCCTGAGCCAGCGTGCAGCCAATCTGTCCACCCGTTCGTTCTGGACAGCACAGCAGCTTTGACTCTGGCGCGGGCCTGTGCCAGTTTATGGGCTGTGCTGCCATAACATGCCACAAACATGGCCGGCATAAAAATTTTCACATTCAACCACTTACCCACAAGATGGATGAAGGAAGCACCATGAGCAAGGAAGTCATCAATACCAGCAAGGCCCCCGGCGCAGTGGGCCCCTACAGCCAGGGCATCAAAACCGGCAACCTGTTCTTTTTCTCTGGCCAGGTTCCCATTGATCCTGCCGTTGGCAAGCTGGTTGAGGGCGACGTGACAGCCCAAACCGAGCAGTCCTGCAAAAATGTCATGGCGCTGCTTGAATCGCAGGGCCTCACCGCCGCCAATGTGGTCAAAACCACCGTTTTTATTACCGACATGGGCAACTTTGCCGCTGTTAATGAAGTGTACAAAAAGTACTTTACGGCTCCCTGCCCTGCGCGTTCGTGCGTAGAGGTCAGCAAGCTGCCCCTTGGCGCGCAGGTAGAAATTGAGGCCATTGCCTCCCTGTAGTCTGCAAGCCCTGCCTGCGACGGCAACACCGCGCATCCGCAAAAACGCGGCCACTTACTGCAAGTGGCCGCGTTTTTTTTGCACTGTAGAGCGATAATGCGGGACCGCAGGCGGAGCATGGTCGGGCATGGGGCAAGGCCTTGCCGATTTACAGAACCTGTAAAATAGTGGACTATACAAAGGATAAACAACAGATGTGAGGCACACGGCATGGACGACCAACACGCGGATACGGCAGGGCAATTTTCCCTGCAAATGCAAAAGCTGCTTTTGCAGCACAGCATTGCCGCATGGCCGCGCCGTGGGCGCACTCTGCTTGAAATAAACTGCGGCAGGGGCGATTTTTTGCCGCTGCTGTGGGAATGCGGTTTTGACATGACCGCCACAGAATCAAACCCCGACCTGCGGGCCGAGGCGGGCCGCATGGCCGACCGTGCCGAAGTTCTGGCCGCCACAGACGACCACCTGCCCTTTGACGATGGTGAATTTGACTGGGCTGTGCTGCACCTTGTTTCCTCTGGGGCCCCAAGCGCACGCGCGGCCATGACTGAGGCGCTGCGCGTGGCCTCTGCCGGGGTTGCCATTACCTTTTGGAACGCCGCCTCTCTGCCCTATATGCTGCACCGCCTCACAGGCCGCAAAAATCCGTGGCCGGGCCCGGCCTTTTGCTGGTGGCAAGTATGGCGCGCACTCAGAAGCCTTGCCGCAGGCAGTATCAGCGGTGCAAGTGTGCTTGCGGGGCCACAGGGAACCTGGAACCCCTTGTGCGGGCTTGCGCGCTGCAACAAGGTTTTGCCCTGGCTACCCATAGGCTCGTGGGGAATTATTCGCATTGATCTGAACAAATCGCGCCCGGTCACGCCGCTGCCATTGCGGATTGGCCGCAGGCGCATGCGCCGCCCCGAACCGGTGATGGAATGCGGCCATAAATCCCAGGCAAAAGCCGTTAATACTGAAAGGTAAGCTTCATGAGTCTGCCCGCCCTTGCCCCACTTGTTGCTTTTGTACGCAAACACACCTTTGTACTGGCGGCCATACTGCTTGCCATACTTGCTGCCGTTGGCGGCTATAGCGGCTGGCGGCATTACCAGTACCGCCAGACAGCCGAATTTGCATTTTCAAAAATCAAGGGAGCCCTGCACCCAGCCAACCCCGCAGAGCTTGCCCGGTATGTAGATTTTGGCGCTGTCACCAAGTCTCTGGTAAAGGCCGTGGTGCAGCACTACCCCGCTCTCAGGCAGGGCCCCAACCAGCTACGTGAGCTGGGCGACATGGTTCAGATTGGTCTGCTCAAGCAGGCCCGTGCCAAGGAAGAACCCGCCAAGGAAGAAACCGACGAAGTTGCGCGGCTCAAAACCCCCCTCTACGTTTTGCCGCCCACCTTTTACACCCAGCTTTGGGAAAGCCTGTCGCTGCACAACCCCACAGAAACCTCGGCCTTTATTGCCGCCAAGGTGCGAAATCCTGTACTGAACAGGGAATTTTCATTCTTGCTGCGCATGGATAAAACCCCAGACGGCTGGCGGGTTGACGATTTTGTCAATGCCGATGACATTGTGCGCCAGTTCCGTGAATATCAGGTAGAGCGCATGGTGGCGCAACGGCAGATCATTCTTGACAAAAATGCCAAGATAAAGAAACGCATGGAAGAGATGTTTCCCATACAGTCATGCACGGCGAGCGCGGGGCTCATTTCTGACGGCAAAACACTGCTGGTTGTGGTTACCGCAAAAAGCAAGAATCACGGCACGGCCATGATCGGCAACGTGGATCTTTCGACAAAAATCTGCGCACCTGATGGAACAGAGCTGATGCACCGTTTTTTGAATGCCGTGCAGCCCACATATCCGGGGCACGACTTTGAGCGCAGCTGGACCATCGAAATAGACGGCGAAAGCGATCTGGGCAAAGCAATAGTATCTGCGCGCAAGCTCACCTGTGAGGCCTCGTGGAAGACCCTGGGCCTAGCCAATGGCGAGGTATTGCACTTTACCGTTGCGCCTGGGCTGCTGGAAGAATTTCAGTAATTTTCACAGTAACCTGACCACAATGCCCTTTTCTCGCGCAGGCTAATATGTAATAGTAATGAGGTTGGCGGGCCGGGCAATGCGCCCGTGCCAACCGTACATAAACTCAAGGAGCCGCAAAATGTCGGGCCTCAGCCGTTCCATACACCTTACGGTGCATATCCATAAAGACCCCGCAGCCATGGCCGAACGCGCCGCCCACATTCTGGCGGCTGCCTGTGAAGAAGCCATTGCAGACCGGGGTGTTTTTCGCATTGCCCTTTCTGGCGGGCAAACCCCCACGCCGCTATTTCGTCTGCTGGCGGGCAAAGACTGGGCCGACCGCCTTCCCTGGGACAAAATGACTTTTTACTGGGTTGACGAACGCTGCGTTGGCCCCGATCACCCAGACAGCAACTATGGCCTCGCCCGCCGCGAGCTGCTCAGCATGGTTCCGGCCACCCACTTTTTCCGCATGCGCGGCGAGGAAGACCCCGTTGAAGCCGCCGTCAAGTACGAGCAGCAGATCAGGGCCGAATTCAACCTTGGCCAGCACGAACTGCCCCGCTTTGACTTTATGCTGCTGGGCATGGGCGAAGACGGCCACACCGGCTCCATCTTTCCCAATTCGCCAGCACTTGCCGAGCGCAAACGCCTTGTGATCGACCAGTATGTGCCCGAACGCAAGGCCGACCGCCTTACGCTCACCCTGCCTGTCATCAACAATGCACGTTGCTGCATGTTTTTGGTCACCGGCAAGGAAAAGCACGACGTGCTCTCGCGCGCGCTCAACCTGCTGGCCGAGCCCACCTTGCCCGCGCAAAAGGTGCGCCCCGGCTTTGGCGAACTTATCTGGGTTGTGGACGAAGCCGCCGCCAGAGGCGAATAGCTGCCACGCCCCGGACTACCGCTTTCAACGAACAAGCCCCTCTTTCGAGGGGCTTGTTTTATTTCTAGAGCTTGATTTTGGGCTTGCGCTGGGACTTGAGCTTGGAACCGATGCGCCGTGCAGCTAGGGGGCAGTGGCCGCGCCAGCATTTTCAGACTGGGGCAGGCCCGCAGGACTGGCCGCAGGTTTTGGCGCAGGATTGGCCGCAGAAATCGCCGACGCAGGACTCGTGGTTCGCACAGCGGGCTGCGCAGGGGCATCACTCCCGGGCATATGTTCCTGCCCCAGCAGCACACGGGCCTTGCAGATTATTTCTGGCCGGTATTCAAAGTGCATAAGGTCATATTCGTGCCACTTGCCGCCCCAAATAAAACCCTCGTTTTCAAAGGCCGCCACAATGGACGCGGGGTAACTTTTTTGCAGGGGGTGCGGGCGCAGCTTGCTCCAGCGCCAGTAGGTGGCAATACCGGGGCTGATGTCAAAGGCTATGCCAAAAGCATGGGGGCTCAGGCGGTTTTCGCCCGCAATGCGCCGCCAGGCAAAACCGCCGTCCATTTTGAGCAGGGTTTTGAGGCGCGGCTCGTAGGCGGCTTGCGGGGCAAGCACGGCATCGGCGCGATTCATGGCCTGTGCCGCTGCGGGCGAAAGGTGCAGATGCTGCCCCAGCAAACGGGCCTGTACAAGATGGCTGCCCACGGCCTTGGGGCTTGCGCCGTAGAGGGTTTGCAACAGGTCGTATGACCGCCGCCGCCCCGGCGACACGCCCAGCGGAGTTTCGGGCCGTTCCGGCTCCAGGGGGTAGGGTTCGGCCATGCTTACCCGCACGTTCACCACCCATTCCAATTCCCGCCCGCCGCTAGCTTGCTGCCCAACGCTGGTTTCCTGCCCGTTGGCTGACGCGTACAGCACACGGCGGCCATCGGCAAACACCAGCCACTGGCCCTGCGCATCGGCAACCATGCCTGTAATCTGGGGGTAGGCCCGCCGCAGGCAATACAAATCCACACGCCCGGTGGCGTCCAGATCAGCTGGCAGGGCATCTGGCAGGTCAACTGACAGATCAGCTGGCAGCTCTGTTGACAATCGGGCTGGCGCAGCCGCAACGGACGAACTTTCAGAAACACCGCCCGGGGCCATGTTTTGTGATTGCGCACCTTGGGCATGCGCACCAGAAGCACAGCACAAAAAAATAAAGAGCAATAATATTGGCATGCAGACAACCTAGCCGCCTCCGGCTTGTCAAGGCAAGCGCTTTTGCGTACATCTGCGCCATGTCTGCCTGGAAATTCTATTTGGTCACCTTTGGCTGCAAGGTCAATCAGTACGAAACCCAATCCCTGCGCGAAGCCTGGCTTGCTCAGGGCGGTGTGGAATGCAGCGCCCCCGCGCTGGCGGATGTGGTGTGCGTGAACAGTTGTGCCATCACCTCCAAGGGCGAAAGGGACGCGCGCAACGCTGTATTCAGACTGCGCAGAGAGGCCCCGTCCGCACGCCTTATTCTTACGGGCTGCGCGGCACGTCTGTTTGCCGACTACGAACCGCGTCCCGGCGCCATCTGGGCTGCGCCCGACCTGCTGGTTCCGCAAGAGGAAAAAAGCCGTCTGCTCAATGGCCCCTGGGCAGATCTGGACGGCGACCTTGACGGCAACAGCGCAGCGCAAGCCCCCGCCAAAGCCCTGCTGACAGCAGAGGCCGCCCAAGCAGTAGCCCAGACAGCGGCACAAGCAGTGGCCCCTTCTCTGACAACTGCTGCCGCACAGGCGGCCTTTCCGCCTTTTCAGATTTCTGCCTTCAAACGCGCGCGCCCCGTGCTTAAAGTGCAGGATGGCTGCGCCCACCGCTGCACCTACTGCATTGTGCCCTCCACGCGGGGCAAGCCGCGCAGCCGCCCGGTGGATGACATTGTTTCTGAGGCGCGCCGCCTGCTCCAGGCTGGACACACCGAAATCATGGTTTCGGGCATCAATCTGGGCCAGTATGGCCGTGGCGCGGATACTGGCGATTTCTGGAGCCTGCTGCGCACACTGGATGCGGCCCTTGCGCCAGAATTTGCCGATCAGGCCCGTCTGCGTGTCAGCTCGCTGGAACCCGGCCAACTCGACCAGGAGGGGCTGGATGCCCTTATGGCCTGCCGCATGCTTTGCCCGCACCTGCACATATCCTTGCAGCACGGCAGTCAGGCGGTGCTCAAGCGCATGGGGCGCGGGCACTATACCCCTGCCATGCTTGAGCATGCCGTGAGCGCGCTGTCGTCGCACTGGCCTGTCATGGGGTTGGGGGCGGATATTATCGCGGGCTTTCCCGGCGAGACAGAAGACGACATGCGCCAGTTGCTGGAGCTGATTGATCGCCTGCCCATGAGCTATGCGCACGTGTTCCCCTATTCGCGGCGACCCGGCACGGCGGCAGACCGCTTTGACGGGCAGATTGCCCAGAGCCTCAAGCTCGAGCGGGCCGCCCGGCTGCGCGAGGCCGTGGCCCGCAAGCAGCAGGCCTTTCTGGCTGAGCAGCTCAAGCTGCCACGCATGCTTGTTGCGGCAGACAACCCGCAGGCATTTGCAGAGCCCGCACCCGCTGAGGTTGCCGCGCAGGCTGGCCTTGCAGGCGCTGCCGCCGCAGAGGCCGCCGCCGATGCTACTGGAGCCAGCGCGCCAGAGGCCGCTGCCAAGCCGAAAAAAAATACCATCAAGGGCGTCAACGAATACTACGCCGCATGCGCCATTCGCCTGCCCGCGCACGGCAAAAGACCCGGCGCGGATGCCGGGCTTTTGCCCGCCCGTCCTGTGGGCCTTACCGAAAAAGGTCTGGTGGTGGAACTGATAGAATCAGAGTAGCTGCGGGCAACCTGCCCACGGCTGAATAAAATAAGGAAAGGAAACCGATGGCTTCCTTTCCTTATTATTTTACGCGCAAAACGCGTGGGCAAGCTGTGCAAGCCCGGCGCTGCTAGATGCTGATCTTTGCGCCCAGCAGTTTGACAAATTCGGCGATCAGGGCCGGGTGGGCGGGCCAGGCGGGGGCGGTAACAAGATTGCCGTCCACCGTGGCGCTGGAGAGGGTTTCGTTAAAGTCGCACCAGGTCGCCCCGGCGTCCACCACATCGGGCTTTACCGCCGGGTAGGCGGTGCAGCTGCGGTTTTTGAGCACGCCAGCAGAAACAAGAATCTGCGGGCCGTGGCACACGGCGGCAATGGGCTTTTTGGCATCGTTGAATTCGCGCACTATTTCAAGAATACGCGGGTTCAGGCGCAGATATTCGGGGGCGCGGCCACCGGGAATGACCAGACCAGCGTAGTCGGCGGTTTTAACCTGATCAAAGTCAAAGTTGATGCCAAAATTGTGGCCGCGTTTTTCAGAATAGGTCTGGTCGCCCTCAAAATCATGGATAGCCGTGCGCACGCTTTCGCCGGGTTTTTTACCGGGGCAAACGGCATGCACTTCATAACCCAGCATCAGCAACATCTGAAAAGGAACCATGATTTCGTAGTCTTCAACATAGTCGCCAGCAAGCACAAGAATTTTCTTCATATGTTCCTCCAAACGGGCGGCTGCCCGTTAACGCGGTCGTCATGACCGATTGTTGCACGGCGGTGAGCGGCAAAACACCGCCCTTGCCTTGACCGTATATATACTTATATATGCACACAAAGCATGTGGGCAAGCCCCAAGGCAGCCCCCCCCCGGCACACGCCTGCGCCTGAAAGCGCGGGGGTATCTGGCACGCACACCAAAAGCCTGTGCGTACAATAACGCTGTTTTGTTGCGGTACAGCGCCGCAACTGCCACAGTACGGTAACGATTCAGGAGAAAAACCATGCCCATGTATGATTTTGTCTGCACTGCCTGCGGCAACAAATTTGAAGACCTTGTTTTTGGCGACGAAGTTCCCGCCTGCCCCAAGTGCAATTCGGCCGCCACCGAAAAACAGCTGTGCGTGCCAAGCCCCCTGAAAACCGGAGCCTTTCCCTATAAACCCGGCCCAGTGCGCCCCATGGGCAAGGGCATGCCGCCCTCGTGCGCTGCTGGCGGCGGCTGCGGCGGCTGCGGTGGAAATACTGGCGGAACAGATGCTTAACGCACTGATTTAAAAAATAAAAAAGTAATCATCCTCAGCGCCGGGCCTTGGGCATTTGTTGCATTCGCAAGCCCCTTGCTCTACACTGTCGCATACTTTTAGCAGGAAGGAAGCTATGCTCCGCAGCATGACCGGCTTTGGCCGCTGCCTGGTGGAAAATGACTACACCACCCAGCAGTGGGAGGTAAAAAGTGTTAACAGTCGCCATCTTGATCTCAAATGGCGGCTGCCTCTCTCTGTGCGCAGTCTTGAGCCACGGCTTGAAAAAGTCGTGCGCCGCTATGCCTCGCGCGGGCGCGTGGATGTGAGCCTGGTTTTGCAATACGCACCGGGCAACACCCCAGCCATGCGTTTTGACATGGTGCAGGCCACTGCCATGATTGATAATTTGCAGACCCTGGCCGACGCACGCGGCGATTCTTATGTGCCGGACTTCAACGCGCTGTTGCAGATACCCTCTCTTTGGGGTGACAGCGGCGAAGAACTGGACGAAGAAATGGCCCGCTGCCTTGAAGAAGGCCTTGCGCTTGCGCTGGAAGACTGGAACGAGGCCCGCTCTGCCGAGGGCCGCTCGCTGGCAACCGACATGCACTCCCGCATTTTGCGCATGGAGGAATGGACGGGCCTGATCGCCGAGCGCGCGCCCAATATCAAGGAAGAACGCGCCAACGCCCTGCGTGAACGCCTGAGCGAAGCCCTTTCGCAAAACGGGCAAGAGCTGGAAGAAGGCCGTTTTTTGCAAGAGGCCGTTATTCTGGCCGACCGGCTTGACGTAAGCGAAGAGCTTACGCGGCTCAACACGCATCTGGCACGGCTGCATGACCTGCTGCAATCTGGCGGCGATGCCGGGCGGCGGCTCGACTTTACCTTGCAGGAGTGCTTTCGCGAGATCAACACCTGCGGCAACAAGCTGCCCGACGTGCAGCTTTCGCGCATGGTGGTGGATTTTAAAAACGAACTGGAAAAATGCCGCGAGCAGGTTCAGAATCTGGAATAAACATGCCGCGCGAACGACTTATCAATATTGGTTTCGGCAACTATGTGCTGGCGGGTCGAGTTGTGGGCATTGTCAGCCCTGCATCTTCGCCCATGAAACGCCTTCGTGAAGACGCGCGGGCCGAAGGAAGACTGATTGATGCCACCCAGGGGCGCAAAACCCGCTCCATTCTGGTGACAGATTCCAATCACGTGATCCTTTCTTCAATCCAGCCTGAAACAATCAGTCAGCGCTTTGCGCAAGAGGATGGAGACTGATGCCCCGCGAAGGCATAGCACTGGTGCTTAGCGCACCGTCTGGCGCTGGCAAGACCACCCTGGTCAAACGTCTGCTGGCGGAATTTCCGCACATCGGCTACTCGGTTTCGTGCACCACACGGCAGCCGCGTCAGGGTGAAGTTGACGGCAAGGACTATATTTTTCTGAGCCACGATGAATTTGAACAGCGCCGTTCGCAAAAATATTTTGCCGAATGGGCCGAGGTTCACGGCAATTATTACGGCACGCCCCTTGGCCCGGTAAAGGAACGCCTGCACCAGGGAAAGGACGTGCTTTTTGATATTGATGTGCAGGGCGCGGCCCAGCTCAAGCTTACGCTTGAGGAGGCCACGTTTGCCTTCATTCTGCCGCCCAGTCTGCAAGAGCTTGAAAACCGCCTGCGCGGGCGCGGCCTTGACGACGAGCCGACCATTGCGCGGCGCATGGTCAATGCGCAGTCTGAAATTTTACAGGCCCGCTGGTACGATTCGGTGATTGTTAATGACAATCTTGATCTGGCCTACGACTGTCTGCGCGCGGTCTATGTGACTGCCAGCCTTGCGCCGGGGCGCAACCCGCAGCTGCTTGATGAAATTCTGGCCCGCTGAGCTGACCCAAAGAACTGAAACCGCTACAAAGCCCGATGCCCACAGGCCGCAATGGGCAGACATATGACAGGAAGTACCATGCCAACCCAGCAGCACGTGCCGCAACTTGCGGTAGCCCTTGATGTACCCGATAAACAAAGGGCTCTTGATCTGGCCAGCCAGCTGCGTGGCACGGTTCCCTGGTGCAAGGTGGGCATGGAGCTGTTTACCCATGTGGGCCCCGGCCTGCTGGAAGATCTTTCGGGCTTGGGTTTCAGCGTTTTTCTTGACCTGAAGTTTTACGACATCCCCAATACCGTGGCACAGGCCGTCAAGGCTGCGGCTGCGGTGGGTGTAAACATGCTGACCCTGCACTGCCAGGGTGGAGAACGCATGTGCCGGGCCGCCGCAGAAGCAGCCGCAGAAGCTACCATAGGCGCTGCCGCCAACGCCGCAGCTGGCCTTTCGGGCACTCGCCCCCTGCTGTTTGGCGTAACTGTGCTCACCAGTTTTGCGCCGGGTGAAATGCCCGGCATCACGGCCCAACCCTCTGATTTTGCCCTTGAGCTGGCCCATAAGGCTGGCCCGTGGGGGCTCGACGGTGTGGTCTGCTCTGGCCACGAGGCTGCGGCCATCAAGGCCAACTGCCCCGGCTTGCGCTGCTTGTGCCCCGGTATTCGCCCTGCTGGCTCTGCTGCGGGCGACCAGCGCCGCGTCATGACACCCGCTCTGGCTGTGGCCGCAGGGGCAGATTATCTTGTTGTGGGCAGGCCCATAACGGGTGCCTCCGATCCGCTGGCAGCAGCAAAGCAGATTGTGGCCGAAATGGCCTCTTCCCATATCTAGACGCAGTACTGAGGAACAGCATGGCTGACAAAAACCCCAATTCTTCGCAGCACGATTCCAACGGCAAATCCGATGTCCGAGGGGTTTTTTCTACCCAGGAAATCCGCAGGGTCGGCACGGGTACTACCACGCGCAAGACCGTGCAAAAGACCTTTTGGTTTATTGAGCAAAACGGCAAGGAAATCGACTGCCAGCCGCTCAATACCAACTACATTCCCAGCGGCCCCAAGCGCAAGATCACCATGGACGAGCTTATTGCCAAGTTCTCGCCCGAGCCGGAATTTTACCTCAATTCTGTGTTTCCCAAGATGCAGGAGATGCAGCGCAACGTCGACAACGGCGACACGCACCGCGAAAAGGGCGAGAACTTTGCCGCTGAATTCGAGTATTCGCGCGCCCTCAAGATTGATGAAGAAAACGTGCGGGCCAACTTTGGTATCGGCCTTACCTATCTTGAGCGGGGTGACAACGCCAAGGCGCAGGACATTTTTCAGCGTCTGGTCAAGCTTGAAGCCACGTTCGAGCCAGAGCACAAACACCTGTTCAACGAATTTGGCATCAACCTGCGTAAAAGCAAAATGTTGCAGGAATCGCTTGATTACTACAAGCGTGCCCTGGAACTTTCGCCCAACGACGAAAACCTGTACATGAACATTGCCCGCGTGCTGCTTGAACTCAAAGACATTTCGCAGTGCGTGGACTTTCTGCTCAAAGCCCTGGAACTTGCGCCCCGGCATGAAACCTCGCTCAAGTTTCTGGCCTGGCTCATCCAAAAGCAGCTTGTACCTGCCGACAAGTTGGACGGGGTACGCACCGCCCTAAAAACAGCGCAAAACGGGGCTGCGGCAAAGCCCAAAGCCGCAGGCTAATTACGTGAAAAACTGGCTGGTTCGTGAGCCACAGCAAAACGCCTGCCCCGCGCCGCCACGGCAATGGGCAGACGCTCTCTCCATTTCGCCCCTTTTGCTGGAAATTTTGTGGCGTCGTGGTCTTTCCGAACGGCAAGACATGGACGCCTTTTTGACCGCCCGCCTCGATTCCCTTACCCCGCCCGACCAGTGGCCGCAGATGCCCGAGGCAGCACAGCTGCTGGCAAATGAACTGCTGGCAGGAAAAAAGCTGGCCGTGTGGGGCGACTATGATGTGGACGGCGTCACAGCCGCCACCCTGGTGCTAGACGTGCTTGAAAGCCACGGCATCACTGCCCGGTGGCATATCCCCGACAGACGCAGCGAAGGCTACGGCCTCAACGTGCAGCACATAGAGGCGCTGGCCGCAGAGGGTTGCGGCATTCTGCTTACGGTCGACTGCGGCATTTCAGACGTGGAACCCGTGCGACGCGCCAGAGAGCTGGGCATGACCGTGGTGGTGTCAGACCACCACCTGCCGCCCGCAGAGCTGCCCCCGGCCAACGCCATTTGCAACCCCAAGGTCTGCGCGGCAGAAGACCTGCCTTACCCCCACCTTGCGGGCGTGGGTGTGGCCTTTTACCTAATGGGCGCTGTCAACGCAGCCCTCGCGCCGCACACGGGCAAGAGGCACAACATGGGCGACAGCCTTGACCTTGTGGCTCTGGGCACGCTGGCAGACGTTATGCCGCTCACGGGCGAAAACAGGGTTCTGGTGCGCGGCGGTCTTGTGCGCATAGCGCGCGCCCTGCGCCCCGGTATGGCAGCCCTCAAGGTTGCCAGCGGCATGAGCGCCACGGCGGCCCTCAGTGCTGGTCAGGCGGTATTTCGGCTTGCGCCGCGCATCAACGCTGCCGGACGCATGGGCAAGGGCGAAATGGCCCTGCGGCTGCTGCGTGAAAAAGACCATGCAGCTGCGGCTGTCATGGCCAAGGAGCTGGACGAGCTCAATCTGAGCCGACGGCAGGAAGAAGAACGCATCTACGCAGAGGCCAAACAGCAAGCCTCCGACCTGCTTTCACGCGGGCCGGGCACGGGCCTTGTGCTGTACGGCAAAGACTGGCACCCCGGCATTGTGGGCATTGTGGCCTCGCGCATTGTTGAAGACTACTATCGGCCCACCATCATTGTGTGCCATGATCAGGGCAGCCTTAAAGGATCGGGCCGCTCTGTGCGCGAATTTGATCTGCACGGTGGTTTGACACGCGTAGCCGACTGCCTGCTGAATTTTGGCGGCCACAGGCAGGCTGCCGGGGTGCGCCTGGAGCCCGCACGGCTGGAGGAATTTCGCGCCCGCTTTGACAGCGTGGTAGAAGAAGCCCTTGGCCCCACCCCACTCTTGCCGAGTATCACGCTTGAATGCGAGCTGCCGTTCAGCCAGGCTAGCGACCACGATTTTCTCAAAGAGCTTGAGCTGTTGCAGCCCTTTGGGCCGGGCAATCCCGAGCCTGTTTTTCAGTCGCCCCCGCTGCTGGTCAAGGAACGGGCTTACCTTGGGCGCAGCAGAGAACATGTGCTGCTACGGCTCACCGACAGTGGCAGCGGCATTACCCTTTCGGCCAAGGCATGGCGCATGGCCGACAGCCTGAAAGAATCACTGGTCAACAAGCACATACGCATTGCCTACACCCCGCGCATTGACACCTACAACGGCATTGCCTCTGTTGATATTGGCATCAAGGACTGGCGGCCAGCATAACGCCATAGGCATTAAGGGCGTCATGCCGCCAACCCCTGCGACAAATAGACAAGGGGCAGCCAGACCACATCAGCCTGGCTGCCCCTTCTGCATTATTGTGCTGGAGGGCTAGCCCCGCTTCATTTCTGCAATCAGGTCGCTCAGGGCCTGGGCCTGACGGGTAAGCTCCGTTACGGCCTTGGCGGCCTCGTCCATGGCGCTGGCGGTCTGCCCTGAAATGTCGTTGATCTTCACGAGGGTCTGGTTGATTTCGTCGCTGGTGGCCGACTGCTGCTCGCTGGCCGTGGCAATGGCGCGCACCTGATCGGCGGCCAGCTCCACGCTGTTAACAATATGCACCAGGGCATCGCCCGACTGACCGGCAAATTCCGAGGCAACCTCTACCTGCCGCAGGGCAACTTCCATAGCCTCCACGCTCTTGGCAGTGCTGGTCTGAATGGCCGATATGGCATTGCCCACATCGTGGGTTGAAGCCATGGTTTTTTCGGCCAGCTTGCGCACCTCATCGGCAACCACGGCAAAACCGCGCCCGGCATCGCCCGCCCGGGCCGCCTCTATGGCCGCGTTGAGCGCCAAAAGGTTGGTCTGGTCGGCAATGTCCGAAATAACCCCCATGATGCGGTCAATGGACTGGGCATGGGCGTTGAGTTCTGCCATATCATTTTTAAGCCCGTGCGAAACCTGACGCACTTCGCCAATGCTCTGCAAGGCCTTTTGCACAATCTCTGAACCGCTTTCGGCGCTGCCCCGTGTTTCGTCCGAGGTTGCCGACGCCGCCGAGGCGTTGCGAGCCACTTCCTGTACTGTGGCGTTCATCTCGTTCATGGCTGTGGCTGCTTCGGCAACCCTTTGGGCAGATTCTGAAACAGCCTGCTCTGACTGGCCGATCTGATCCGAGAGCCTGGTGGAGGCCGAGGCAAGCACCGTGGCCACTTCTTCAAGCTGACCAGCAGCCGCAAGCATTCCCTCTTTGCGGGCGCTTTCTGCCTTGCGGGCGGCTTCTTCTGCCTGTTCGGTGGCCTTGTGGGCCTGTTCTGTAGCCAAATGGGCGGCAGCGGTTTTTTCTTCACTCTCGCCAAGCAAACGCTTGATATTAGACATCATGCGCTCCATGCCGAGCGAAAGTACACTGAATTCGTCGCCTCGCTGTTCGGCAGTGCGCAACAGTTTTTCTTCAGAAGCAGTGCACTCAAGCCGCCCGCCAGCAATGGCCTCGGCCAGACCAGATAGCCCACCAAGAAGATGCACGATACCCCGCACGATCAAAAAGATAACAATGCCCACAAACAGGGCGCAGCCCAAGGCCAGCAGGGCATTGTTAATCAGCATAGAGCTGATGGGCGCGAAGAGAATTTTTTTGTCCAATTCAAGGCAGAGTACCCAGCGTTCTTCGGGCATGTCTGTGTAATACAGTATTTTTTCTCGCCCGTTGCTGTCTACAAACTCCAGCCTGCCCTTTTTATTTTTGAGCACCTCGGCAACCCATGTGGCATTTTCTTCTTTTTGCCCAATGCGCTTGAGATCGGGATGCTGCACAATGATGCCGTCTGTGTTTATCACAAAGGCCTGGCCAACCTCGCCCATATCAATCTTGTTGGTGGTGGCATTGGCCAGCTTGTCGTTATCCGTGCCACCGTAAATGACGCCAACAATCTTGCCCTTGTCCATCACAGGCATGCCAATGATTGTGGTCATCTTTTTGGTTGCCACGCTCACCAGCCCCACAGAGCTTACTTGACCCTTTATACCATTGATAAAGTAGCTGCGCTTGGAAAAATCATCGCCAATGGTACTGCTGAACTTTTGCGTATCGCCCTTCTTGCTATGGGCAATAACCTTGCCGTCCGGGGCAATAAGCCCGCAAGTGGCAATGTTGCTGTTGACGGCAGTAAAATTCTTGAGCGCATCGATGGCGTGGAGAAAAAGCTCGTCATTATGGTCGATGGTGGGATTTTTGGAATACGCCTCGAGATACAGGCGAAGGCGGCGATTTTCGGCAATCTGGGCCAGGGCTTCCTTCATGGACTGGAAGACGGCGTTGAGCCCCACCTCCTGCCCTTTGAGGATGGCGGCAATGTCTTGCCGCGTCTGAAGCCGCAGGGCATTTTCTGACATTCGGTGGCTTACGCCCGCCACAAGGCCGAGTCCTAAAAGGGAGGGAATAAGGATGTACAAAGACATCTTTGTTAAAAGACCCAGCTTCATGGTTCCTCCTGATGCTATCGAGTATCCAAAATATCAAGGACGCTTGTCTGTATTTTCGTCACAAATTCAAATTTCAATAGGGTTGATGATTACTTAAGGATGGCCAATTCTGCCCTAGATGGCAATGGGTGATACATTTATAGTATTCCAAATAAAAGCCCCCGACCAAACTGGCACGGGGGCATGAACAAGCTGATAAACTGTAGAGGGTTAGGGCATTGTGTACACGCGTTCGGTATTGAACACGCTGCCTTCCTTTTCCAGCCCCTGGGCTGCGGCCTTACTGTACCACGCCGCAGCTTCAGAGGGATTTTCACCCACGCCCACACCAAATTCATAGCATGCGCCCACAAACCTCTGCGCCTGGGCAAAGCCCTGATCGGCAGAACGCCTGGCCCAGGCAAAGGCCTGCTCCGGATCCTTGGCAAAGCCATAGCGTCCCTGACTGAAATACAGCGCAATGTTGAACTGGGCCTCGGCATTGCCCGAAGCGGCGGCACGGCCCATCAGATCGGCCACGGCGGCATCGTTCTTGGGCACGCCAGCGCCCAGTTCATGCAGATAGGCCAGCTGCACCTGCGCTTCGGCATAGTTTTGCTCGGCGGCAATACGAAACCACTTGGCGGCAGTGTCCATATCCTGCGGAACGCCCAGGCCGTTTTCGTAGCAGCGGGCAAGCAGCACCTGAGCGCGAGGGTTGCCCTCGCTGGCCAGGGGCTGCAACATCTGCACAACTTTATTGTATTGCCCAATATTATAGGCAGTCCAGGCTTCATCCAGCGTTTGGTCTGCGGTTTTGGCGGGGGCCGCCAACACCGTGCCTGCCATGCCCAGGCTCAGGGCAAGCATTGCAGCCAGCAGAATTGCAGAACTCAGTTTTTTCATAAGGCTTCTCCTTTGCATCCGGTTTTTATTCCGGTGTGGCACGGGCAGACAGTAGTACCACAAAAGCCAGATTGCAAGACCGCCACTTGACGCAGGTGCTGGCACAAGGCACAACCACGGCAGGCGCACGCTTGTACAAGCCTTTTTTCCACGCCCGCGAGGAGATTTGCATGGCTGTTCCCCCACCAAGGCATGACCATTCTGACAATTCTGACAACAACAATACTCCTGCCCTGCCCGAAAGCGCCGCCGACAAAGGCACTGCCCGCGTGGTTGATGCAGAAATTGTGCACGGCAACGAAGGTGATGGCCGCGAAAAACGCACAGGCAATGCCTGGAACGGCAACTCTCCCCTTGATGCCTCTGACCTCTTTGGCGGCAATGCCCACAATTCACAGGATGGGCAGCAGCGTTTTCAGGGCAGATTTTTTTATCGCGGCAGCTTTGGTCAATCTGGCAACCTGGGCGGCTTCAATTTTGGCCGCGTATGGACGGGCGGCGCACAGGACCAGTTTGGCTGCCTTCCCCCCTGCGTGACCTTTGCCCTGTTTCTGGTCTGTCTGGCCCAGTTTGGCTTTTTTGCGGGCATAGGCTTTGTCTTTTTCCACACTGTTGGTGCGATCTTGGGCGTTGTGCGCGATTTGCGCCTGTTCAGCACGGGCCGCGTGCCAAATCCGTGGCTATGGCGTGCTGGCAACTGGGCCGTGTCTTTCTTTCTGACTGCCTGGATTTCAGGAGCCTTTCACTAGCCCGCCGCACTGCCCCATGAACGAACCCGCCCCATGCCCTGCGCCCAATTCTGCGCCAGAATCTGCACCCGATACTGACAGCAACACAGCAAATACCGCCGCATGGCTGGTGTACCTGCTGGAATGCGCCGACGGCACGCTGTACTGCGGCGTGACCAATAACATGGATCGCCGCCTGAGCCAGCACAACGGGCAGATTCCCGGCGGTGCGCGCTACACACGCGGGCGGCGTCCTGTACGGCTGCTTGCCAGCCGGCACTGTGACGGCAAAAGCACGGCACTGCGGCTTGAAAAAGCTGTTAAATCACGGGCACGAGCCCATAAACTGCAATTTCTGCTTTCTGGAGATATGGCGTAATGCTTACCCCTGATGCCATGATGGCCTTTTTTGTCGCTGCCCTGCTGCTTGGCATTGCGCCGGGGCCGGACAATATTTTTGTGCTCACCCAGTCTGCCCTGTTTGGCACAACTGCGGGCATGGTGACCACCCTTGGTCTCGTGACCGGCCTGTGCGTGCACACCACTGCGGTGGCACTGGGCGTGGCCGCCATTTTTCAGACTTCTGCCCTTGCCTTTACGCTGCTTAAAACTGCTGGCGCGGGCTACCTGCTGTGGCTGGCCTGGCTCTCGTTTCGCGCCGGAGCATCTACCGAAAAAATTGCCCAGGGCGATGGCGGCAACGCAGGCGCGGCATTTCCCGGTTACATGGCGCTCTACCGACGCGGCATAGTGATGAACGTCACCAACCCCAAGGTTTCGCTCTTTTTTCTGGCCTTTTTGCCACAGTTCTGCGACCCGGCGCGGGGCAGCGTGGCTGTACAGGTGCTGATTCTGGGCGCGCTGTTCATGCTGGCTACCATTGTGGTTTTCTGGACTGTAGCCGCATTGGGTGGACGCCTGGCCGTGTGGTTCAACCAGTCGCAACGCGGGCAGATCATCATGCAGCGCGTGGCTGGCAGCATTTTTGTGGCCATGGCTGCGGCCCTGCTGCTCAGTAGCCGCTAAAACACAAGGACATGCCCGCAGTTTGCGTTCAGTTCTGTACAAATATAAGGATGCGTATGCGTAGCACACCCCCTGTTTACCGCTGCTCGCGCCGTTATGTTCTGGCGGGCCTGTGCGCCCTGCCCCTGAGCCTTTATTTTACACCGCTGGCGATGGGTTCAGTTACTGCCCCATTGCACGATGATGCCCTGCAAGCAGAACTTGCCAAGCTCGAAGCCACAAGCGGTGGCAAACTTGGCGTGGCGTCACAACTGGGCACTGGCGACAAAATTCTGAGCTACCGGGGCGACGAGCGCTTTCCCCTGTGCAGCACCTTCAAGGCAGTGGCCGCAGCGGCCATTCTGCGGGACAAGCCGCAACTGCTGGGCCAGCGCATCCGCTATACCAGAGACGACCTCCTGGCGTGGTCGCCCATTACCGAGAAGCACATTGAAGGCGGTCTGACAGTGGCCGAACTGTGCGCTGCTATTGTGCAATACAGCGACAACACCGCCGCCAATATCATACTACGCTTACTGGGCGGGCCAGAGGCTCTCACGGCTTTTTCCCGCACTCTTGGCGATACCTCATTCCGTTTGGACCGTTATGAGGTTGAACTGAACGCAGCAATGCCCGGTGACCCGCGCGACAGCAGCACGCCCACGGCAATGTGCCGTACTCTTAGCGGGCTGCTGTGCGGCAACTTGTTGCCAAAAGCAGCCAAGGAGCAATTAACTGTCTGGCTGCTTGGCTGCGCCACAGGCGTTACACGCATTCCGGCAGCTACGCCACAAGGGTGGCGTGCAGCCCATAAAACAGGCGGATGCCGCGAGGGCACTCTAAGTACTGCCAACGACATGGGCGTATTGTTTCCCCCCGCAGACGACGCCAACAGCAAGAAGGATCCGCTTGTCATGACAATATTTCTCTCTGGCTCGCAGCGGACTGATTCGGACAACGACAAGATTATTGCCTCTGCCGCACGTCTGCTCTGCGCCGCAGAGGGGCTTGCTAGGCCGAACGACAATATGTATTGACATGATTGACCAGTGAAGGTATGAAGTCCGACTTTCGAGGTACCACATGCAGAACTATCGCATTTCTCTCAATGATCTTCCCCCCGAGGGCAAGGAATTTACCCTGGACGATGCCGCCATATGGCAGGAGCCCATGGAAGAATTCCGTCTAGATTTTCGCGTGAGCAAACCCCTGTGCGCGCGCATTCTGGTTTTGCCCATGGACGGCGGCTGGCTTGTGCGCGGCACGCTTGAGGGTGAGGTTGTTCTGCCCTGTAGCCGCTGCGCGGAAGATTCTGTTACCGCCATTAAAGCGCGCTTTGAAGACTTTGAAAGCATGCCCGGCATGGGCGACGATGAAGACGAAAGCGACGAAACCGTTGCCGCAGCCGAAATGGAAGACACTACAGACGGGCGCATTGTGTTTGAACACAACTCGCCCATGCTGGATCTTGCCGCCATTTGCTGGGAAGAACTCATGCTGGCCCTGCCCGTAACCCCGCTTTGCCGCAAAGACTGCAAGGGCTTGTGCGCCGGGTGCGGGGTCAATCTTAATGAAGGCATGTGTGCCTGCACAGAAGAGGAAGGCGACCCCCGCATGGCGGCATTGCGTGGCCTCACTCTGCACAAAAACTAGACAATCACAATTTTTTTTACTAATCTGCTGTGTCTTGCGGGCGGGCTAGTGCGCCAAGCCGCCAACCCCGCACAAACATTCCGCAAGACAGGAAAAGGAGACTACCATGGCCGTTCAGCAAAATAAGAAATCCCGTTCCCGCAAGGGCATGCGCCGTTCCCATGATCGCGTGGCCGTGCCTGCCGTTATCTACTGCTCCTGCGGCGAACCCACCGTTCCCCACAGCGTCTGCCCCAACTGCGGTACCTACAAGGGCCGCCAGGTGATCGCCAAAAGCGAAAACGAATAATGAACGAACGCCCCATCATTGCCGTGGACGCCATGGGCGGGGACTTTGGCCCCTCTGTGGTCGTGCCGGGAGCTATTGAAGCTGCAAGGCTTTATGATCTGCATGTCCAGCTTGTGGGTGACACCCCCAAGCTGGAAGCCGAGCTTGAAAAGCTCGACCTTACCGATGTGCATTTCGACATAGTTCATGCCGATGATGTGGTGCATATGAACGAAAAGCCCTCGGACATTCTGCGCCGCAAAAAGAATTCGTCCATCCAGGTGGCCTGCCGTCAGGTCAAGGATGGCGCGGCGGATGCCGTTGTCAGCGCCGGGCACTCCGGCGCTACAGTGGCCTGCGGCATGTTCATAATGGGACGCTTGCCCGGGGTGGAACGCCCTGCTCTTGCCACCCTGCTGCCCACGGAAAAAAATCCCGTGGTCGTGCTGGATGTGGGAGCAAACGTTGATTGCCGCCCCTACCATTTGTTCCAGTTTGGTCTTATGGGCGATGCATTTGCCCGCGACCTGTTGGGCTATGCCTCTCCGCGCGTGAGCATTCTCAGCATTGGCGAAGAAGAAGGCAAGGGCAACAGCCAGGTCAAGGAAGCCTATGACCTACTGAAAATGGCCCAAAACCTCAACTTTGCTGGCAATGCCGAAGGCCGCGACATCTTTATTGGCAATATCGACGTGGTTGTTTGCGATGGCTTTGTGGGCAACGTGGTTGTAAAAATGAGCGAAGGGCTTGCCACATCGCTTGTACGCATGCTCAAAAAGGTGTTTACGTCTGGCGTATTGCCCGCCATCGGCGGCATGCTGGCCAAAAATGCCTTTAAACGCTTTGCCAAAACAATCGACTATGCAGAATACGGCGGCGCGCCCCTGCTGGGCCTTCAGGGCCTGGCCATTGTCTGCCACGGGCGCTCTAGCGCCAAGGCCATGACAAACGCCATTAAAATGAGCGGCACCTTTGTTCGCAAGGGAACCAGCAGCCGCCTGGGCGAAACGATTCTTGCCAACGAGGAACTCACACGTTTCTCTCGCGCTATCTAACCATACGGTATTTCTATGAATCCATCTTGTCATCTGCTTGCCTTGAGCTCTTATGTGCCGGATACGGTGCTGACCAATAACGATCTCGTCAAGGTGGTAGACACCAACGACGAATGGATTGTTTCCCGCACCGGCATCAAGCAGCGCCACAGGCTGGACGATGCCGACAACGCCTCTGACCTTGGTTTGCGGGCTGCCCGCAAGGCACTGGCCGACGCTGGCGTGGATGCCACAGAACTGACTCATATCGTTGGAGCCACCTGCACGCCCGATGTGCTTTCGCCTTCTGTTGCCTGCATCATTGCCGGGCAGCTGGGCGCAGGCCGGGTAATGGCCTTTGATATCAGCGCGGCCTGCTCCGGCTTTCTTTACGGCCTTTCCATTTGCCGCGCCCTGCTGGCGCAGGATGCCGAAGCCAAAATTCTTTTCGTCTGCACCGAGGCGCTTACGCGCCGCGTCAACTGGGCAGACCGTTCTACCTGCGTCCTTTTTGGCGATGCGGCAACCGCCTGCATTGTGAGCAACGCACCCACCGACGGCATGGCCCGCATTGAAGATGTGGTGTGCCACAGCGACGGCGTGCAGCGCGATCTCATAGTTGTTGGGGGCGGCACGCGCAGCCGTTACGGCCTGGGCGAACCGGTGGCCGAAGATTTCTTTATCACCATGCAGGGCCGCGAAACTTACAAGCACGCTGTACGCAATATGGTGCATGTGTGTGAAGAAGTGCTTTCGCGCAACGGCCTTACGGGTGCAGATGTGGACCTGCTGGTTCCGCATCAGGCAAACATGCGCATCATCGAGGCTGTTGGCAGCCGCCTTGACATGACCGACGAACGCGTGTTCACCAACGTTGAAAAGTACGGCAACACCTCCTCTGCCTCCATTCCTCTGGCGCTGGCCGAGGCGCGGGCCGAAGGGCGCATTCGCCCTGGCAGCCGCGTGCTTATGACGGCATTTGGCGCAGGCCTCACCTGGGGTGCGGCTTTGTTACGCTTTTGAGGCAATGCGCCAGCGGGATTGCCGCGCTGCGCACAGCCATGTATACTGATAATCAGTTGGGCTAAGCCGTGTGCGGGCAGATGTGCTGCCCACCATGCGCAACAAAGCGCTTTTGGCGCATACGGCCAACCCCCTTTATTCATACGACTCAGACAAAGGCGAAATGAGCATGAGCACAGCGCAATCCATCCCCGCAGCCGGAGTGCCCACGGCCCTGGTTACCGGCGGTTCGCGCGGCATTGGTCGGGCCATTGCCCAAACCCTTGCCCGTGACGGCTTTCAGGTTATTCTCACCTACGTCAGCAAACCCGAAGAAGCAGAAAAAGTCGCTGCCGACATATGCGCCCAGGGCGGCAAGGCCATTGCCTTTGCCCTCGACGTGAGCAACAGCGAAGCTGTGACCGACTTTTTTGCATCGCAGATCAAGGACAAGGTTGACCTTGCCGTGCTGGTGAACAATGCCGGCATCACCAAGGACGTACATCTTGTTCGCATGAAGGACGAGGACTTTGACAGGGTTATTGCCGTCAACCTTCGTGGCGCGTTTGTTTGCACGCGTGAGGCCGCCAAAATAATGAGCAGGTCCCGCAAGGGGCGCATCATCAATATTTCTTCCGTGGTAGGACAGATGGGCAACGCCGGGCAGGCCAACTATGCTTCGGCCAAGGCCGCTCTGCTGGGGCTCACCAAGTCCTGCGCCAAAGAACTGGCCGCCCGCCAGATTACGGTCAACGCCGTAACCCCGGGTTTTATCGAAACGGACATGACCGCAACGCTCAATGACGAAGTGCGCGCAAGCTATACCGATAGCATTCCGCTCAAGCGCATGGGCAGCGCCGAAGATGTGGCCGAAGCCGTGGCATTTCTTGCCTCGGACAGAGCTGGTTACATCACCGGGCAGGTGCTGGGAGTGAACGGCGGCATGTACTGCTAGGCATTACCTACGGAAGACACCCGGTTAGGCCCGGGGTTAAGCAGACCACTAATTTATCTGGAGGATACCATGTCTGACGTTACAGAAAAAGTTAAAAAGATCATCATCGACCAGCTCGGCGTAAGCGCCGAAGAAGTGAAGCCCGAAGCTTCCTTCGTTGAAGACCTCGGCGCCGACTCCCTTGACCTGACCGAACTGATCATGGCCATGGAAGAAGAATTCGACATCGAAATCGCCGACGACGATGCCCAGAAGATCCTGAAAGTTCAGGATGCCATCAGCTACATCGAAAACAAGCAGTAACAACGGCTTGTTTGCAGTATAGAAGCGCGGGGGGTGCTGCCCCCCGCCTTATAAGGAGCATGCATGACCCGTCCCCGCGTAGTAATCACCGGCATAGGCGGCGTTACGCCTCTCGCCAATGATATTGAGAGCACCTGGAAAAAACTGCTCGCAGGCGAGTCGGGCATCGCGCCCATCACGCTGTTTGACGCCTCAGCCTATGATTCCCGTGTTGCTGGTGAAGTAAAAAACTTTGTCGCCGAAGACTACATGCCCATGAAGCAGGCCCGGCGCATGGACCGCTTTACCCAGTTTGCAGTGGCCTCTGCCAAGATGCTGCTTGAAGACGCCAAGTATGAAATCACCGACGCCAACGCCTACGATACCGGCGTTATTCTCGGGATTGGTCTGGGTGGTCTGCAAACCATCGAAACCTACCACAGCAAGCTGCTGGAATCTGGCCCCCACAAAATTTCGCCCTTCATGATCCCCATGCTTATTTCCAACATGGGTCCCGGTCAGATTTCCATCTTCACCGGTGCCAAGGGCCCGAATATTGTCACCACCACGGCATGCGCCTCGGCCATTCACGCTCTTGGCACTGCCTTTAGCGAAATGATCATGGGCCGCGCCACCGCCGTTATTTCCGGTGGTGTTGAAGCCACGGTTACCCCTCTGGGTGTGGCTGGCTTTACCGCGCTCAAGGCGCTTTCTTCGCAGTACAACGACGAACCCACCAGGGCTTCACGCCCCTTTGATGCCAAGCGCGATGGCTTTGTCATCGGCGAAGGCGCTGGCCTGCTGCTGCTTGAAACGCTGGAATCTGCCCAGGCGCGCGGCGCAAAGATATATGCAGAAATGGTGGGCTACGGCGCTTCTGGCGACGCCTACCACATGACTGCCCCCCGCGACGATGGCGAAGGCATGGCCCGCGCCATGCAAAACGCCCTGCGCGAGGCTGGCATTGACGCTTCGGCCATCGGGCACATCAATGCCCACGCCACGTCAACCAGCCTCAACGACAGTACGGAAACCAAGGCCATCAAAACCGTGTTTGGCGCGCATGCTGGCAAGGTCAAGATTTCGGCCACCAAGTCCATGACCGGCCACCTGCTTGGCGCTGCGGGCGGCATTGAATCTGTATTCACTGCCCTTGCCCTGCACGACGAAATGCTGCCCGGCACCGTCAACCTTGAGAATCCTGATCCCGCGTGTGACCTCGACTACATGGCCGATGGTTCCAAAAACATTGCCTGCGAATACGCCATGTGCAATTCCTTTGGCTTTGGCGGAACCAACGCAAGCGTGATCTTCAAGAAGTGGCAGCAGTAACCGACACAGTTTTTATCGGTTTCTGCCCCCCTGTTTGATAATCCTCTGCCCGCCACTGTGGCGGGCAGAACATTTCAAAAGGATGCGACGTCATGGACGAAATCCTGCTGCAAGACCCGGAACTGGCGCGAGCCATCGCCCTTGAATCCGACCGCCAGATGAGCAAGCTTGAGCTCATCGCTTCTGAAAACTTTGTTTCCCGCGCAGTGCGTGAAGCTCAGGGCAGCGTGCTTACCCACAAGTATGCAGAAGGCTACCCCGGCAAGCGCTATTACGGCGGTTGCGAATATGTGGACATAGCCGAAACCCTGGCTCAGGACCGCGCCAAGCAGCTGTTTAACTGCGAATACGCCAACGTGCAGCCGCACTCTGGTTCGCAGGCCAACATGGCCGCCTACCTTGCCTTCATGAAGCCCGGCGACACCATTCTGGGCATGAATCTTTCGCACGGCGGGCATCTTACCCACGGCAGCCCGGTGAACTTCTCTGGCCGCCTGTTCAACATTGTTTCTTACGGTGTGCAGCGCGAAACTGGCCGCATCGACTATGACGAAGTGGCCGCCCTCGCCCGCGAGCACAAGCCCGCCGCCATCGTTGCCGGTGCCAGCGCCTACCCCCGCGCCATCGACTTTGCCCGCTTCCGCGAAATCGCCGACGAAGTTGGCGCCAAGCTGGTGGTGGACATGGCCCATATCGCCGGTCTTGTGGCCGCCGGCCTGCACCAGAGCCCGCTTTCTTACGCCCACATCACCACCACAACCACGCACAAAACCCTGCGCGGCCCCCGTGGCGGCATGATTCTTTCTACCGAAGACATGGGCAAAACCCTGAACAGCCAGATTTTCCCCGGCATTCAGGGCGGTCCGCTCATGCATGTTATCGCGGCCAAGGCAGTGGCCTTTGGTGAAGCCCTGCGCCCCGCTTTCAAAAGCTACCAGCAGCGCGTGATCACCAATGCCGCCGTGCTGGCCAAGTTCCTGATGGATGCCGGGTACGACCTGGTTTCCGGCGGCACGGACAACCACCTCATGCTGGTTGACCTGACCAACAAGGACATCACGGGCAAGGATGCGGAACACGCTCTTGATCTGGCGGGCATTACCGTCAACAAGAATACCGTTCCCTTTGAAACCCGTTCGCCCTTTGTTACTTCGGGCGTGCGCCTCGGGACGGCTGCCCTTACCACGCGCGGCATGAAGGAAGACGACATGCGCACCGTGGGCGCGTTTATTGTTGAAGCCATCGAAAAGCGCAACGACGAAGCCGCGTTGGCAAAAATCAGCAAGAACGTCGAGGAATTTGCCCGCCAGTTCCCGCTATTCGCCTGCTAACGGGCAGACATTCGGGCAGCTTTTCCTGTGCCCTTCCCTGATGGAAACATACGGGGATCGGCACAGGAAAGGCTGCACTTTTTTGACAAAGCCCCGGTTTTGAGAAAAACAGGGGCTTTGCCTTGCGCGGCCACTGTGCTGCGGCGACGGTGAAAAAGGTACATGTCCAGAGCCGCCAACGCAGCCTGACGCAGTATCACGGCAAAATAGCCCAACAGGCAACTTGGCATTTTACCAAGCCGCCTGTACACTACCACCAATCAACATATGGGTGTGTGTTATGCAGCGAATGCCGTGGCCGGAATATTTTATGAACATCACGTATCTTGTGAGCGGGCGCTCTACGTGCACGCGGCGCAAGGTGGGTGCTGTGGCGGTGAAGGACAAGCGGATTCTTGCAACGGGCTACAATGGTGCGCCTGCTGGGGTTCCGCACTGTCTTGAGGTGGGTTGCCTGCGCACGCAACTGGGCATTCCATCGGGCCAGAGGCACGAAATATGCCGTGGATTGCATGCAGAGCAGAATGTGATCATTCAGGCTGCGGTGCACGGCATCAATATCAGCGGCGCAGAAATTTACTGCACCACGCACCCGTGCGTGCTTTGCAGCAAAATGCTTATCAACTGCGGTATCCGCCGTATTTATTATGCAGAATATTACCCGGACGAACTTGCGGAGCAGATGCTCAAAGAAGCCGGGGTAATTATGGAAAAACTGGATTTTGCACCGCCTGTTATCAGTGACCAAGCCGGAGTAGGCAGCCATGTCTGAACTTGATTATGTTCCTTATATGCGTGAAGCCATCGCCCTTGCAGAACAGGGTCGGTGGCATACCTGCCCCAACCCCACGGTGGGGGCGGTGCTGGTGCGTGACGAGCAGATCGTGGCGCGAGGCTGGCATCACGCCGCTGGGCAGGATCATGCGGAAGTGGATTGCATCAAGGACGCCGCAGCCCGTGGCATAGACCCGGCAGAATGTACGCTGGTGGTCACCCTTGAGCCCTGCTGCCACCAGGGCAAAACGCCCCCCTGCACCGATGCGGTGCGGGCTGCTGGCATCAAGCGGGTTGTGGTGGGCCTTGCCGACCCCAACCCACAGGCCTGCGGCGGCGCGTGCCAGCTGCGAGCCAGCGGCGTTGAGGTTATAGAAGGCGTGTGCGAACAGGAATGCCGCGACCTCGCGGCCGACTTTCTGGTGTGGCAGCAGCACAAGCGCCCCTATGTAATGCTGAAAATGGCAGCCACCCTCGACGGACGTATTGCCACCCGCAAGGGGCAGTCCAAGTGGATCAGCTGCGAGCAATCGCGCAACGAGGTTCAGGAACTGCGCGCGGGCATCGGCATGTGCGGCGGGGCCATTCTTGTGGGCGGCGGCACGTTTCGGACCGACAACCCGCAGCTTACCGTGCGCGGCGAAAATGCCGGGCAACAGCCCCTGGCCTGCGTGCTCACCTCACGCCTGCCGCAACCCGACGCGGATTTTCACCTGTTGAAAGACCGCCCGGAGCAGACAATTTTCATGGTTTCCCCGGCGGCTGCGGCCTCCACAACGGCCAAGGCCCTGCGCGATATTGGCGTGCGGGTTCTGGCTCTTGGCCCCGGCATGCACGGCGGGCCGGATTTTCCCGGTTTGCTGCGCGCGGTGTGGGAAGAACTGCACTGCCCCTACCTGCTGTGCGAAGGCGGCGGCCATCTGGCATTGAGCCTGCTTGAGGCTGGCCTGGTGGACGATTTTCGTCTGCACCTCGCCCCCCTGATTCTGGGTGACGAAGACGCCCTGCCGCTGTTCTCTGGCCGTGCGCCCCTGAGCCTTGAAGAAGCTCTGCGCATGCGCGTGAGCAACACGCACCTGTGCGGCAGCGACATTCACATCCATCTGCGGCCTCTGGAAGCCGCCAAGGCGTAGGCGAAACCATGTTTACCGGCATCATTCAGGGGCAGGGCGAAATTCTTGCCCTGCGCGACAGCGGCACGGAACGCAGGTTTACCCTGCGGCCCCTGTTCAGCCTGCCCTCCATTGTGGATGGCGAATCCATTGCCGTAAACGGAGCCTGCCTGTCGGTAGAAACCCACGGCGAGGGCGTGTTTACGGCCTATGCCTCGGCAGAGACCCTTTCGCGCACAACCCTTGGCAAGCTCAAGGGCGGCGACATGGTCAATATGGAAAGGGCGCTGGCCATGGGTGACCGTCTTGGCGGGCACATGGTGAGCGGGCATGTGGACTGCCTTGCCACGGTGCGCAGCGTTACAGGCGCAGGCCAGTCGCTGTGCTGCCGCCTTGCCTTTCCCAAGGAATACGGGGCCGAGGTTATTGCCAAGGGCTCGGTTGCCCTCGACGGCATCAGCCTGACCATCAATGCCTGCGGGCCAGATTTTCTTGAGGTCAACATCATTCCCGACACGCAAAAGCGCACCACCATGCGCAACTGGCGGCCGGGCACGCTGGTGAATATGGAAACAGACCTCATCGGCAAATATGTGCGCAGCTTTTTGGGAGCCTGGGCTCCCGGCGGCTCGGCAGAAAAAAGCACGGGCGCTGCACAGGCCGGGGGTCTGAGCCGCGAGATGCTGCTGCGCAACGGCTTTATCTGATAAAAATTTCCCATTACCAAAAAATTACTATAAAACGCGTTTGCGCGCGGGCAGTAGAACAGCCGCGCCAAGGAGTAGCCATGAGCACTGTTACCACCATCGCTGGCCAGCTGGATGCCAAAGGGCTGAAAATTGCCATTGTCGCCACCCGCTTCAACGATTTTATTGTAGACCGCCTTGTGGGCGGCGCGCAGGATTATCTTGAACGCCACGGCCTTGATACCGCCAACATCACCATGGTGCGCATTCCCGGCGCCTTTGAAATGCCGCTGGTCTGCCAGAAGCTTGTCAATTCTGGCAAGTACGATGGAGTGCTGGCTCTTGGTGCTGTTATTCGCGGCGGCACGCCCCACTTTGACTATGTGTGCGCCGAGGCCAGCAAGGGCATTGCCCAGGCCATGATGCATTCTGGCGTTCCCATTGGTTTTGGCCTGCTGACCTGCGACACCATCGAGCAGGCCATTGAGCGTGCCGGTTCCAAGGGCGGCAACAAGGGCGTGGAAGCTGCCGCTGCCATGCTGGAAACCATCCGCGTTATGGAGCAGTTGTAATCCATGGCAAAAGCCAAATCAGCCACCCGTAGGGGCGAACGCGAACTGGCCTTTCAGGTTCTGTACGGTCTTACGTTTACACCTGCACGTGATATTGACGATCTGCGGCGCGTTTTTCGCATTTCTCCCGACTATCTTGCCCGTTGGCAAGATCAGGAACCGCCCGCCTATCCCTCTGGCTTTGCCTGGGAACTGGTGGAAGGCGTGTGGAGCAAGAGCGACGAACTTGATGCCTCCATCACCAGCTTTTCGCGCAACTGGCGCGTTGACCGCATGGGCCGTGTGGAGCTGACTCTGCTGCGTCTGGCGGTGTACGAAATCACGTTCCGCAACGATGTTCCTGCCAAGGTTGCCATCAACGAGGCGCTGGAACTCAGCCGTCAGTTTGGCGAAGGCAATGCCAAAAGCTTTATCAACGGCATACTCGATGCCGTGGCCAAGGCTCTGGAAACCGGCGGGCTTACACGCCCCGCCGCCGATTCTACCTCCAAATCCGAATAACCCGGTAAAGCCCCATGACGCACGAACGCTATAATCCGCAAGCTATCGAAGAAAAATGGCAGGCCCGCTGGCAGGCCGAAAACGCATTCGCCTGTACCGACAAAAGCGACAAGCCCAAGTACTATGTGCTAGAGATGTTTCCCTATCCTTCGGGCAACATTCATATGGGCCATGTGCGCAACTATGCCATTGGCGATGTGGTGGCGCGCAGCAAGCGCATGCTGGGCTTTAACGTGTTGCACCCCATGGGCTGGGATGCCTTTGGTCTGCCCGCTGAAAACGCGGCCATCAAAAACAACACCCACCCGGCCAAGTGGACCTACGCCAATATCAGCAACATGCGCGCCCAGCTCAAACGCCTGGGCTATTCCTATGACTGGGATCGCGAAATCGCCACCTGCCGCCCCGAATATTATCGCTGGGAGCAGATGTTCTTTTTGCGCCTGCTGGAAAAAGGCCTCGTGTACCGCAAAAAGGCCGCGCAAAACTGGTGCCCCTCGTGCCATACGGTGCTTGCCAACGAACAGGTCATCGACGGCCTGTGCTGGCGCTGCGACAGCCGCGTGGTGCAGAAAGATCTGACCCAGTGGTTTCTCAAGATCACGGCTTACGGCGACGAACTGCTGCAAGACCTTCAAACCCTCGAGGGTGGCTGGCCCGACCGCGTTATCGCCATGCAGCGCAACTGGATTGGCAAATCCACGGGTGCTGCCATTACCTTTGGCATTGAAAACGCCGCCCTGCTGGCCGAAGGCGTCAAGGGCATCGACGTGTTCACCACGCGCCCCGATACGCTCTTTGGTGTTACCTTCATGACCCTTGCCCCTGAGCATCCCCTGGTGGAAAAGCTCATCGAAGGGTACGAAAAGGCTGACGAAGTGCGCGCCTTTGTGGAGCGCATCCGCAATATGGACCGCATCGACCGCCAGTCTGATTCGCTGGAAAAAGAAGGCATCTTTACCGGCGCATATGCCCTGCATCCCTTTACCGGGCAGCGCGTGCCGCTGTGGCTGGGCAACTTTGTGCTGGCCGATTACGGCACGGGCGCTGTCATGGGCGTGCCCGCGCACGACCAGCGCGACTTTGACTTTGCCCGCAAATACGGCTTGCCCATCCGCGTGGTCATCAGCCCCAAGGACGAGCAGATCACCCCCGAAACCATGACCGAGGCTTACACTGCCGAGGGCTTCATGGTGAATTCCGGCTCCTTCGACGGCACTGCCAACGAAGAAGGCAAGGCCGCAGTGGCCCAGGCTCTGGAAAAAGAGGGCAAGGGCAAGGCCACCACGCAGTTCCGCCTGCGCGACTGGAACATCTCGCGCCAGCGTTACTGGGGTGCGCCCATTCCCATTATTTACTGCGACAAATGCGGCGTGGTGCCTGAAAAGGAAGAAAACCTGCCCGTAGTGTTGCCCATGGACGTAAAAATTCGCGAAGACGGACGCTCTCCTCTGCCGGATACGCCCGAATTTGCCAGTTGCGTCTGCCCCAAGTGCGGCGGTTCGGCCAAACGCGAAATGGATACCATGGATACCTTTGTGGAATCCTCGTGGTACTTCGCCCGCTACACCAGCGCCCGCAATACCGAGGCTCCCTTTGATGCCGATGCCCTCAAATACTGGCTGCCCGTTGACCAGTACATCGGCGGTGTGGAACACGCCATTCTGCACCTGCTGTACTCGCGCTTTTTCACCAAGGTGCTGCGCGACATGGGCTTTTTCCCCGCCGGGCTTGACGAGCCTTTTGCCAACCTGCTCACCCAGGGCATGGTGCTCAAAGACGGCAGCAAGATGTCGAAATCCAAGGGCAACGTGGTTGCGCCTTCGGAAATGATCGACAAATACGGTGCGGATACAGTGCGCCTGTTCTGCCTGTTTGCCGCCCCCGCAGAGCGCGACTTTGACTGGTCGGACTCTGGCATTGAAGGCGCATCGCGCTTTATCGGCCGCGTCTGGCGTCTTTTTGAAGACGAAACAGACCGCCTTCTGCCCCTCAAGGCCTGCCAGGCCACGGCAGACGACGCCCAGACGGAGGAAGCCCGCGACCTGCGCCGCCGTGAACACCTCACGGTCAAAAAATGCGGCGAAGACATGGGCGACCGCTTCCAGTTCAACACGGCCATTGCCGCTGTGATGGAACTGGTCAACGCCATGTACCTTTCGCGTGAAAAAATGGGCACCAGCGAAGGTGAACGCCGCGTGTTCTCATCGGCCATGGCCTCTGTGCTCACCCTGCTCTCGCCCATCACGCCCCACGTTTGCGAAGAACTGTGGCAGCGTCTGGGCCACAGCACTGCTCTCGCGGGCGAGCTGCTGCCCGCATGGGACGAAGCCGCTACCGTGCAGGACATGCTTACCGTGGCCTTGCAGGTCAATGGCAAGCTGCGCGGCACGGTGCAGATTCCTGCCGCTGCCGACAAAGCCGCAATGGAGCAGGTCGCTCTGGCCGATTCCTCTGTGCAGCGCCACATCGACGGTCTTACGGTACGCAAGGTGGTGGTGGTTCCCGGCAAACTGGTGAATATTGTTGCCAACTAGGGCCAGAGCAAAATAGCACTGCCACATCTGCCTGTAAAAGGATGGAGGGGCGTTTTTTCGTAACTGAAAAAACGCCCCTTCTTTCTGTTACCCCTTCCCCGCTATGCCTTTTGTCCTTATAATGACTTTCGCTGGCTGTTTTCGATAACAGCAGGCATGGATATCAGAGGTCTTACGGAGCAACCCACGGTCAAACCTGATTTTCGGCAGTTTTCAGCAATCTTCAGCACCACGGATTCTCATGAGCGCGGCACATCCCGGTTTTACCTTTCTTGTTTGCCCAGACGGGCAGTTGCTGCGCGCGCGCATGGAGCAGCTTCTAACTTCGTTTCCGCCCGCTTCCGGCCAGTGGGAACGCCACGTGTACTGGGGCGACGAGGAACCCTCGCCGCGTTTCTGGGAGCAGCTCACCTTGCAGGGCCTGTTTGGCGCGCCGCGCGTGCTGGTGGTAAGGCAGGCAAACCTGTGGCCCGCAGCAGTGTGGAAAAAAGTTTCGCACGCTTTGGCCCGGCCTTCTGAACAATGCTGGCCTTTTTTCTGCATGGAAGTGGCGTGGGACAAGGGCCAGCCCAAAATTCCGGCCCACATTGCCAAGCTGCGCTGCATGGCCTTTGCCGACCAGAAGGGCTGGATATGGCGGCAGGACGGCCTGAACGAAAGGGCCGTAAAAAAGCATGTTTTGCAGCGTTCGCACGAGCTTGGCCTGCGTTTTGAGCAGGATGCTCTGGAGCAGTTTTGCGCCTCTGTGCCGCCCGATGCCCAGGCCATTGAAAACGAGCTGCACAAGCTGCAACTGCTGCGTAATGCCGCGCAGGACGGTGCGGCCCACAGCGAAAATCAGGCCCCGGAATCGGGCAATATCACCCTGTCCATGACGGCCACGGCATCCTGGAATCCGGAATGCAATGTGTTTGACTGCATCCGCCATATGGAGGCGGGCAACCTCAGCGCTGTATGGAAGGAACTTTCGCGCAGTCAGGACGGTGACAGCCTGCTGTTTTCGTTGCTGGCCCTGCTGGCGCGCGAGCTGCGGCTGCTCTGGCAGTTGTGGGCGGGCGAAAAGGTGCGCGTGCACCCCAACGAGGCGGCTTTCAAAAAACAGCTGGCAACCCGCCTTGGCCCGGCAGTGCTGGCCGAATGCATGTCTACAGTTATGGATGCGGAATTACAGGTAAAGAGTGGCCGGCGCTCGCCGGGGCAAAGCCTCGACTATCTGGCGGCCCGCATGACTGATCTTTTTGCCACGGGCCGTACACGCGCCTGAGTCTTCTTCTGAACCAGCCTCTAAAGCGGGCGGGCTCCATCAGCGGCCAAGTGGGCGCAGGACTCACCCCAAACGACAGTATTACAGTGTCGGTTTGCCAGAGCGGGCTTGCCAAAGGCCATTTCGTGCATACCATGCTGTGGCGTCAAAAGCCGCACTACAACAGCCGATGCACCATTTTTCTCGGATCAGTGCATTGCAGACGGTTTACGGGTATGTCCCGCCTTTCGTCTGCCCTGCCCCTTGCGCAACCTCCAAGACTGCTTAACTTATGACAGCAAAGCCAACTTCCCCGCCGCCCACCTGCCTGGGGCACCGTGAGCGGCTGAGGCAAAGACTAGAAATTGAGCCCACGGCAGTGGCAGACTATGAAGTGCTGGAACTGCTGCTTGGCTATGGCCTGACCCGCAAGGACACCAAACCGCTGGCCAAGGAACTGATACAAAGGTTCGGGAGCATCAGGGGCGCGCTGGACGCAAGGCCGGAAGAACTGCTGGAAGTTCCCGGTTTCGGGCCGGGTTTAATGGCTCTGTGGCGGGTTTTGGGCGAGACACGGGCGCGCTATGCCGCGGCCGATGTGCGCCAGCGCGAAGTGCTGGCAACACCCGATGCCGTAGCCCGCATGGCTCAGGCCCGGCTGGGCACAAGCCCCCACGAAGAGTGCTGGCTTGCACTGGTAGACAGGCGCAACCGCCTGATGGCCTGGGAACGCTTGCGCAGGGGCGGCATTGCAGAAGTTGCAATCTATCCGAGGGACGTTCTTGAAGCGGCCCTGCTGCGAAAGGCCAGCGGTATCATCTTGGTACATAACCATCCCGGCGGCAATCCCGCGCCGTCGCAAGAAGACCGCCTGCTCACAGAAGAACTGCAAAGACTGGCGCCCCGCATGGGGCTGCGCTTTCTGGATCACGTCATCGTTACTGATGGAGACTGCTACAGCATAACGCAATCGCAACGCATCTGAATCGAAAGCAGTCGGGGAGAATATATATGGCTGACATCAATGAAAAAGATATTTTGCTGCACCAGGGTGAACCCGCTGAGGCAGAACCCGCCATCGACGCGGATCAGGGCAAGCCGGAACTGAACGCTGCCGAAGCTTTGGAGCATGAAGGCAGCCTGAACACGGCTGCGCAAAGCATTCCCGATACTCTGCCCATGCTGCCAGTGCGCGACGTGGTGATTTTTAACTACATGATTCTGCCTCTGTTTATCGGGCGCGACAAATCCGTTCAGGCGGTGGACGCAGCCCTCAAAAACGGGCGGCATCTGCTGGTGTGCGCGCAAAAAGAAGAATCCACCGAAGACCCCAAGCCGGAAGACATCTATGAAGTGGGCACAGTGGTGCAGGTTATGCGCATGCTCAAGATGCCCGATTCACGGGTTAAAATTCTTGTGCAGGGCGTCAGCCGCGCCCGCGTTACTGGCTACCGCCAGGTAGAGCCCTTCCTTGAAGCGCGCATAGAAACCCTGCCAGAACAGATTCCCGTGGTCGATGCCACGGTGGAGGCCCTGCTGCGCTCTGTGCGCGAGCAGAGCGAAAAAGTGCTGACCCTGCGCGGTCTTTCGTCGCCCGATGTGCTCTCTGTTTTGCAGGGCGTGGACGATCCTGGTCGGCTGGCCGACCTTATCGCCGCCAACATGCGCATGAAAACAGCCGATGCCCAGCGTATTCTGGAGGCCGAAAATCCCATCGACCGCCTCATGCTGGTCAACACCCAGTTGCAGCGCGAGGTGGAAGTGGCCACCGTGCAGGCGCGCATCCAAAGCTCGGCCCGCGAGGGCATGGACAAGGCGCAGAAAGATTATTTTCTGCGTGAGCAGCTCAAGGCTATCCGCAGCGAGCTGGGCGACAAGGACGAAGACGGCGAGCAGGAACTGGAAAATCTCAAGCAGGCTCTGGACAAGGCCGGGCTGCCCAAGGACGTGCGCAAGGAAGCCGACAAACAGCTGCGCCGCCTTTCGAGCATGCATGCCGATTCATCCGAGGCCAACGTGGTGCGCACCTACCTTGACTGGCTGGTGGAACTGCCGTGGAAAAAAATGTCGCGCGACAGGCTCGATATCGTCAATGCCAAGGAAATTCTGGACGAAGACCACTGCGGGCTGGACAAAATCAAGGATCGCATCCTTGAATTTCTGAGCGTGCGCAAGCTCAATCCGCAGTCCAAGGGGCCTATCCTTTGCTTTGCTGGCCCTCCTGGCGTGGGCAAAACCTCGCTGGGCCGCTCCATTGCGCGGGCACTGGGACGCAAGTTTCAGCGGCTTTCGCTGGGCGGCATGCACGACGAGGCAGAAATTCGCGGTCACAGGCGCACCTACATTGGGGCCATGCCTGGGCGCATTATCCAGGCGCTCAAGCAGGCTGGCACGCGCAACCCCGTGATTGTGCTGGACGAAGTGGACAAGCTTGGCGCGGATTTCAGGGGCGACCCTTCGTCGGCCCTGCTTGAAGTGCTTGACCCGGAACAGAACAACACCTTCAGCGACCACTACCTGAACGCACCCTTTGATCTTTCAAAGGTTATGTTTTTGTGCACGGCCAACCATCTGGAAACCATTCCGGCTGCACTGCGCGACCGTATGGAAGTCATTTCGCTGCCCGGTTACACCATGCAGGAAAAGGCCCAGATCGCCCGCATCCACCTGCTGCCCAAAAAGATTGCAGACAACGGGCTGGCCCCCAAGGATGTGGAGCTGACCGAAGCGGCGCTTGAAAAGGTTATCAGGGAATACACGCGCGAGGCTGGCCTGCGTAACCTTGAACGCGAGCTGTCGTCCATTTGCCGCAAGCTGGCCCGCCGTAAGGCCGAGGGCAAAAAGCCCCCCTTTATGGTTGACGTGGCCGATGTGGAAAAACTTCTGGGCGCACCCCGCTTTATTGAAGACGAAAAGGAAAAGAAGCTCATGCCCGGCATGGCTCTGGGCCTGGCCTGGACACCTGCTGGCGGCGAAGTGCTTACGGTTGAAGCCACGGTCATGAAGGGTAAGGGCGGCCTTACCCTTACCGGCCAACTTGGCGATGTGATGAAAGAAAGCGCCCAGGCAGCCCTGAGTTACATTCGCAGCCGTGCGGATGAGCTGGGCGTGGACCCCGAGTTTGTGACCAAGTACGACCTGCACGTGCATGTGCCCGCAGGTGCGACACCCAAGGACGGCCCCTCGGCGGGCGTTACGCTGACCACCGCGCTCATTTCCGCGCTCAGCGGGCGTCGCGTCCGCGCCGATCTGTGCATGACCGGCGAGATTACCTTGCAGGGACGCGTGCTGCCCGTGGGCGGCATCAAGGAAAAGATTCTGGCAGGTGTGGCGCGCGGCCTCAAGCACGTGGCCATTCCTCACCAGAATGTCAAAGACCTTGAAGACGTGCCAAAGGAGTTGCTCAAGCGCATCACCGTGCACCCGATACACCATTATGATGAACTGCTGCCCCTGGTTTTTGAAGCCAAGGGCGGGCGCGGCAGCTCCACAACGGGCAAGACTGGCGGCAAAGGCAAGGTAGAAGAACCCGCCGCTACGGCTGCCAAGGCCAAGACCACTGGCAGCAAGGCTGGCAAAAAAACTGCCGAAGCTGGAGCCTGATATCTGTGCGGCTCAACCAATATATAGATGAAGCAACTGCGCAACTGACAAAGGCGGGGGTAGACAGCCCCCGCCTTTGTGCAGAAGTACTGGCTCGTGAAGTACTGGGGGGCGAAGCTTCTGGCTCTGCGCGCCTTTTTTGCATTCTTGAGGCCGGGCGCGAGCTGGAAGCGGCGGACCATGAACGCTTGCAGGCGCTCGTTGCCCAGCGTGCCACTGGCCAGCCCCTTGCCCAGATCATTGGCCGCAAGGAATTTTATGGCCGTGATTTTGTGGTTACCCGTCACACGCTCATTCCCCGCCCAGAAACCGAACTGCTGGTAGATACCGCCCTTGAGCTCCTGCCGCAGACACCCTTGCATTTTGCCGACCTAGGCACCGGCACGGGCTGTATTGGCCTGACCCTGCTGACAGAAAGACCACACTGGCAAGGCCTGCTGCTCGACCTTTGCCCCCACGCCGCAGAGGTGGCCGCAACAAATGCGCGGCTGCTGGACGTGCAAAACCGCGCCGTTGTGCTGCGGGGCGACATGCAGCACCCGCCTCTCAAGGCCGAATCATTACAGCTGGTTGTGAGCAACCCACCCTATATAGCCGAGGCCGAGCGGCATATGGTTATGGACGAAGTGCTGCACAACGAGCCTCACAGCGCCCTATTTTCAGAAAACAACGGCCTGCTGCACCTGGCCGCGGCCATCAATGCGGCGGCACACGCCCTGCAAAACGGCGGCTGGATATTGCTTGAACACGGCGCGGCACAAGCAAAAGCCGTACACGGCCTGCTGGCGGAAAGCAGAATTTTCAAAAAAATCGAAAATAAACGGGATATTGCCCAATTAGACCGTTGCACATTGGCACGAAAAGGGCTATAAGGCCAAATCGTTTCCGCGCTGATAGCGCGAAAAACGGTAAAAAGCAGCACGGCTCACCATAATTTGAAAAAAATTGAGCTAAAGCGAAAATTTTGCTTGCCAAGTGAAATGAAAGTCGCTAATAAGCTGTGTTGCCGCTGGCGTAGCTCAACTGGCAGAGCAGCTGATTTGTAATCAGCAGGTTGCGGGTTCGAGTCCCATCGCCAGCTCCACAAGAAGCTGAACGAAGATCGGACTATCCGACTTTGCGGCAAGAGTGGAGGGGTTCCCGAGTGGCCAAAGGGAACAGACTGTAAATCTGTCGTCGTAAGACTTCGGTGGTTCAAATCCACCCCCCTCCACCACCACTTTTCCGTCGCCAAATACTGGACGGTTGGTGGCTGGTTTGAATAAACTGCCTTGGCTGTAGGAGACAGGAAGCCTGTCGGGGAACTACGGTAGCGTGCGGGAATAGCTCAACGGCTAGAGCATCAGCCTTCCAAGCTGAGGGTTGCGGGTTCGAATCCCGTTTCCCGCTCCAAAATCCTGCCTTAATCCGCCTTCCCCCTCAGTCACCTTGTCCGCCAATGCACGTTCCCTGGTGTCCAGGGACTGAATGCGGATAGCGGGCCGCCCAACGGAACTTCCCACTGCCGCAGCCGTTACGCGAGGAGCAGGCGTTACAGCTCAATACAAATTCGCAAATAGAATTTAGTAACGCAGGTAAAACGCAAACATTTTTTTCTCCAGGGAGACGTACAATGGGCAAGGAAAAATTCGAACGTAAAAAGCCCCATGTAAACATCGGCACCATCGGCCACATCGACCATGGCAAGACCACCCTCACCGCCGCCATCACCAAGATCGCCGGCCTGAAGGGCTCGGGCAAGTTCATTTCGTATGACGAAATCGACAAGGCCCCCGAAGAAAAGGAACGCGGCATCACCATTTCCACCGCACACGTGGAATACGAAACCGCCAACCGTCACTATGCCCACGTTGACTGCCCCGGCCATGCCGACTACATCAAGAACATGATCACCGGCGCTGCCCAGATGGACGGCGGTATCATCGTTGTGGCCGCCACCGACGGCCCCATGCCCCAGACCCGTGAGCACATCCTGCTTGCCCGTCAGGTCGGCGTGCCCCAGCTCGTGGTGTTCCTGAACAAGTGCGACCTGGTCGACGACGAAGAACTGCTGGAGCTCGTGGAACTCGAAGTTCGCGAACTGCTCTCCAGCTACGACTTCCCCGGCGACGAAGTTCCGGTTATTCGCGGTTCCGCCCTTAAGGCTCTGGAATGCGACAACCCCGATGCGCCCGAAGCCAAGTGCATTCTTGACCTTCTGCAGGCTTGCGACGACTTCATCCCCGAACCGGAACGCGACATCGACAAGCCCTTCCTGATGCCCATCGAAGACGTGTTCTCCATCTCTGGCCGTGGCACTGTTGTTACCGGTCGTGTGGAACGCGGTATCATCAAGGTTGGCGAAGAAGTCGAAATCGTGGGTATCAAGCCCACCGTAAAGACCACCTGCACCGGCGTTGAAATGTTCCGCAAGCTGCTTGACCAGGGTCAGGCTGGCGACAACATCGGCGCCCTGCTTCGCGGCACCAAGCGTGACGACGTGGAACGCGGCCAGGTTCTTGCCGCTCCCAAGAGCATCACGCCCCACAAGAAGTTTAAGGCTGAAGTGTACGTTCTCTCCAAGGAAGAAGGCGGCCGTCACACCCCGTTCTTCTCTGGCTACCGTCCTCAGTTCTACTTCCGTACCACGGACATCACCGGCATCATCGCCCTGCCCGAAGGCGTGGAAATGGTTATGCCTGGCGATAATTCCCAGTTCATCGTTGAGCTCATCAACCCCATCGCTATGGAATCCGGTCTGCGTTTCGCCATCCGTGAAGGTGGCCGCACCGTTGGTTCCGGTGTGGTGACCGAAATCATCGAGTAGGCATATGCGTATTAATATCATTCTGGCCTGCACCGAGTGCAAGCGCCGCAATTACAGCACCCGGAAGAATAAAAAGAACACCACCGGGCGGCTGGAAATGAAAAAATATTGTCCCTGGGACAAGAAGCACACTGTGCATCGCGAAACCAGGTAATATACACACTTCCGCCGGGGGGCGTTAAGCCCCCCGGACGGTGCGCAGGGCAGTAGCTCTAACGGCTAGAGCGGCGGTCTCCAAAACCGCATGTTGGGGGTTCGAATCCCTCCTGCCCTGCCATTTTTTATCTCCGGATTACACCATGGCAAAAAAACAAGCTCAAGCTGCCGACCTTAAGGCTGACAAAGGCCCCAACCCTGTCGTACGGTTTACACGCTACGTTGAGGATGCCAAGGCCGAATTGCGCAAGGTGACCTGGCCCACGTTGCAGGAAACGCGCAAAGCCACCTTGGCTGTTTTGGGCTTCGTGGCCGTGATGGCTGTCATCCTGGGGCTGGTGGACTTTGGTCTGTCTACCCTGATCAAGACCCTACTGTCCTGAAGGCCAATATGAAAGACCCTGTTATCGACGAAACTTCCGAGCTCTGCAAAAAAGCTCGCTGGTACATCGTGCACACCTACTCTGGTTTTGAGCAGCGTGTGCAGAAGACCATTAACGAGTTGCGCCGCACCGGGCAGGATGAGGGGCTTATTGAGGAAGTTGTGGTTCCCACGGAAAAGGTTATCGAACCTACCAAGGGCGGCCAGCAGCGTACCTCTACTCGCAAGTTCTATCCCGGGTATGTCATGGTTCGCATGACCATGACGGATCTTTCCTGGCATCTGGTTCAGTCCATCCCCAAGGTTACGGGCTTTGTGGGCGGAAAAAACCGTCCTACCCCGATGCGCGAAAGCGAAGCCCAGCGCATTCTTGAACTCATGGAATCGCGCCAGGAAACGCCACGGCCCAAGTTTAACTTTGACCGGGGCGACGAAGTACGCGTTATTGAAGGGCCGTTTGGCGGCTTCAATGGCGTTGTGGAAGACGTCAACTACGACAAGGGGAAACTGCGTGTTTCCGTTTCCATTTTTGGGCGTCAAACCCCTGTGGAACTGGATTTCGTGCAGGTATCCAAAGGTTAATGACTTGCCCCCGCGCGTCAGGGCTTTTTGCCTCAGTCAGCGCGAGCAGCGATGAAGGATAACTCAAATGGCCAAGAAAGAAGTTGCCAAAATCAAACTGCAGATCCCCGCAGGCGCGGCTAACCCCTCGCCGCCGGTGGGTCCCGCTTTGGGTCAGCACGGCCTGAACATCATGGGTTTCTGCAAGGAATTCAATGCCCGCACCATGGAACAGAAGGGCACCATCATTCCTGTGGTTATCACCGTGTATGCTGACCGCTCTTTCACCTTCATCACCAAGACCCCCCCGGCCTCGGTGCTGATCATGAAAGCCGCCAAAATTGAAAAGGGCTCTGGCGAACCCAACCGCAACAAGGTTGGTACCCTGACCATGGCGCAGATTGAAGAAATCGCCAAGCTGAAACTGCCCGATCTGAATGCTGCCAGCATTGAATCTGCTGTGAAGTCCATCGCTGGTACTGCTCGCAGCATGGGCATTGACGTAAAGTAAGGCTCTTTATACTGCCGTGAGCGCCCTTGGGCGCTCGTTACATATACGGTACTTTGCCTTACCAGGCTGTAACAGCACAAGCCACACGGTTAATGCATCGCAGCCATCGTTGAAATCAATTGTACTGCCGCCTTTGCGCAAGACAAAGTTCGGCAGGAGATGCAAAACGAAAGGATTATCTCATGCCCAAATATGGCAAGAATTTTCGCAAGGTTCTTGAAGGCAACAACCTTCAGGAACGCTTCAGCATTGAAGACGCAGTCAGCAAATCGCTTGGCGCTTCCTTTGCCAAATTTGATGAAACTGTCGACGTGGCCGTCCGCCTTGGCGTTGATCCCAAGTACTCTGATCAGATGGTTCGCGGCGCGGTGACCCTGCCCCACGGGCTTGGCAAGACCGTTCGCGTGGCCGTGTTCTGTAAGGGCGAAAAGCAGGCCGAAGCCCGTGAAGCCGGTGCCGATGTTGTGGGCGCTGAAGATCTGGTGGCCAAGGTTAAGGAAGGCTGGCTCGAATTTGACGCCGCCGTTGCCACCCCTGACGTTATGGCTCTTGTTGGCCAGATCGGTCGCGTGCTTGGCCCCCGTGGTCTTATGCCCAACGCCAAGACTGGCTCGGTTACCTTTGATGTGACCAAGGCCGTTACCGAACTCAAGGCTGGCCGCGTGGACTTCAAGGTTGACAAGGCTGGCGTGCTGCACGCCCCCTTGGGCAAGGTTTCTTTTGGCCCCGAAAAGATTTTGGGCAACCTCAAGGCCCTGCTTGATACCGTCAACCGCCTTAAGCCTTCTGCTGCCAAGGGTGCGTACATGCTCTCCATGGCAGTGTCCACCACCATGGGCCCTGGCTTCAAGGTTGACATGACTCAGGTCAAAAAATTTCTTGAGGGCTAAGCTCTCAAGGCTGTGGGCACTCTGCAAAGAGTGCCCACAATCTGTCTAAGGAAACGGAATTCGAGTCGAAGACGGCAGGTGAGCGAAAGCTCTTAATACCCTGTCTAGACACTTCTTCTTTGGCTCGGCATTCCACCTGGCAACCCCGAACGTGAGAGGTATCACGTGAACAGGTCTGGTAAAGCCGTAATTATTGAAGCCGTTAAGGCCCGTGCCGACAAAGCTTCTTTTGCGGTTATCACGGACTTCAAGGGCATGACGGTGGAAGAGCTGACGAACCTGCGTGTTGTTCTGCGTAATGCAGGCGGCGAGTATCTCGTCGTTAAAAACACGTTGGCCCGGATTGCTCTGACCGACGGTACGCACGACGCTATCAAGGATAACTTCCATGATAACTGCGGCGTAGCCTTTGGGTTCGATGACCCCGTGGCGGTGGCCAAGGCGCTTAGTGATTTTGCAAAGCAAAGCAAGCTCTTTGAGCTGCGTTGCGCCAGCCTGGACGGCAAGGCTTTGGATGCCGCCCAGATTGACGCACTGGCCAAGCTGCCCGGAAAGGAACAGCTGCTCGGTCAGTTGCTCGGCACCATGAACGCCGTGCCCACCAACTTTGTTTCGCTGTTCGCCAATATGGTGCGTGGCCTGCTTTATGCCCTCAAGGGCATCGAAGATCAGAAAGCCAACGCTGCATAGCAATCAGCCATCGAATTATTTGCACTCAAGCCAAAGATCAGGAGACTTATCATGGCCGTTACCAAAGAAGAAGTTGTTGAATTTATCTCCAATATGACCGTTCTTGAACTCTCTGAGTTCATCAAGGAACTGGAAGAAAAGTTCGGTGTGTCCGCTGCCGCCCCCGCCGCCGCCATGGTTATGGCTGCCCCCGCTGCCGCTGCTGAAGCCGCCGAAGAAAAGACCGAATTCGACGTTATCCTGAAGGAAGCTGGCGCCAACAAGATCGGCGTCATCAAGGTTGTGCGCGCTCTGACCAGCCTTGGCCTCAAGGAAGCCAAGGAAAAGGTTGACGGCGCCCCCGCCACCCTGAAGGAAGGCGTGTCTAAGGAAGAAGCCGAAGACGCCAAGAAGCAGCTTACCGAAGCTGGCGCCACTGTCGAAATCAAGTAAGTTCGGTTTTACCGTACTTTTTGGGGCGGAACCTTCGGGTTCCGCCTTTTTTGTGCCTCATGGTCAGCAGCAGGGATTCAGCGAGGCCGCGCAACCGTCTCCTCTACGTCAATTGCGGTACAAAACGGCATCCCCTACGTCAATTCTAGTATCCACCCCATGGCTGCCAATTCCAGCGGGCCTCTATTGATGTCTATTGC
>SAAX01000133.1 GCA_009929215.1 Deltaproteobacteria bacterium
CCTATGGCCCTGATGGCAAATGCAGAGGCACCCTCACCCCAGAGAGACTGGCGGTCCTGCACCACAGATTCCTCCAGGCAAAAGCGGCAGGGCAGCATGCAATTATAACCCCCGTCGTGCAATCCTTTGAAGCAGAACTGGCCGCACTGCTCACTCGCAGCACGGCCCCACACTATCCACAAACATCCCTACCTGCTCCGCTGATGCACTTCATCCGCACATGGCTGCGCACCACCAAAGAGCGACACACCAGCCCACTGTCCTTCCACCCTGCACATGAACAGTACTGGAGTGAACACACACGTGACCAGGTCTTTGGAGCACATGTGAGCAGCTATGGCTACAAGTACACAGGCTACTCCGTCAGCCACCCACCCCAGACTGAGAAGGAAATGGAGAAGGCAGTGCGTCACGCACTCCACTCAGCAACCTCCACAACCGCCCCTGTGGCCACCCTCCTGGTCCTCACAGGCAAGCAATGCAACGCCTACCTACGCTGGGTGCATACCCACACCACATACTGCACACACCTGGCCACCATCTCCAAGGGAGGATGCTCCTTAGACGCTGTAAAGAGCTGGGCAGAGGGCACCACGGAAGGGGCACCAACCAAGCACGACCTCCACCTTATCCTGGTATGGAATGCCGCTGCAAAAGCAGACCTGAACCTGTTCGGGCGAAAGGAACAAGGGGTCAGCTTGCGTGATGCACTCCAGCAAACAGTCCGGCAGATGGCCGGCCAGGAGGACAGGGTGCATTGGATGCCTAACAGGCCCAACCAGGAGCCACACTCAGACAACACCCCCCCCAAATCCCGGCAGCACGACAGTCTCCCCCTTGACACAACCCTCCCACCCATGCTGCACGCCCACCAGCTGGGCTTACCGTGGCATTGGGACGCCGTGACCCAGCAGTGCGCCATGGGCTGCACTAAAACCACCTACAGCACACAACCCCACCTGGTCCCGCTCTGCGAGGACTGGAAACAGTGGTGGTATTCCGATGGCAGCTGCATGAAGGACACAGAGACTGGCGGGAACATAATTGGGGCAGGTGCCTACCATCCCGCCTCTCAGCGCTCCGTGGCGATCCAACCCAATGGCGTGGGCACCACGAACACAATCAACAGGGCAGAACTTTGCGGGGTTCTGGGCGTGCTCCTGCAGGCCCCCGATGCATCACACATCGCGGTGGACAGCCTGACTGCGCTCTACCAAATCCGCAAAGCTGTGCTCCACCCCCAGCTGCTGCGGCACCACAAACACAGAGACCTCCTGGAACGGATAGCACGTGAGATCAACCGCCGGCCCGACGGGAGTATTCTCGCCCTAGTTAAGGTGGCAGCTCACGCGGGCATCGTTGGAAACGAAGGCGCGGATGAGGTAGCAAAATGGGCTGCACTTCACCCAGGACAGGCTGAGGTGAATATCCCAGCACACCCCGTGCCTGCTGAGTGCACCATGTGGCTGGGGAGACCCGAGCCTAGCAGGGACGGCAGCAGCATTAAGATAGTGCCGTTGGAAAACACTACAGACGCAGTCAAGCAACACATGCTCACACACCACTGCCTGGGCAGGGCCAAAACCGAAGGCATCTACTACAAGCTATATAAAGGCATCACTGCACATGCAGTTCTGGGCCCTAGCAACCAGCACATGCATGACCCTCAGGTCACTGCCACGGAACGTCGCACTCTCATCCGCTTCCGCACAGGCACCTTATACAACACCAAACACGCCATCCGCTTCGGCCACCTGCCACCTGGCTCAGAACCAATCTGCCCCCTCTGCAAGGGCAGGGATGGGGGGACCCACATACTAAGCGGTTGTCAACATGAGGTCATTCGCAAGATGGTTACTGCACGCCATGATGAAGCTGGCCGAACTATTCTAAAAGCTATCCTAAAGGGTGCCCTGGGGGCAGGCCTGGTCTACGCAGATGTCGGAAGCAATGAAAAATTTATGGCAGATGGTGTTAGGACAGCATTTCCTCAAATCCGCACCATTCCAGGCTGGCTTACACAAAACATACCCAACAGCAGGCCCGACGCCATCATGGTCATACCGCTCACACCACGGCGCCACTGGCCCAGGACCCCACAAGACCTACCAGAATCAGAGAGGCGTATCATCCTCATCGAGATTAAGTACTGCCCAGACACAGACCCATCAGCACAAAAGAATAAAGCGCTTGGGCAACATAAAGACCTGATGGAAACCCTGGCCGGCAAAGGTGCCGACATCCAGACCGTGCCAATACTCTTAGGTATCGGGGGCACTGTTTATGACGAACTCACCCGACAACCCCTCCTCTCACTGGGAGTCCCACCCACAGCCATCACAAAGGTCCTGAACAAACTGAACAGACTGGCAGCCAAATGGGCGGCCAGTCTTGTTGGAACACGCAGACAACTGGAACATACAGGAGGCAAGGCTAGCTGGGCTGGAAACAAACCCACACAGTGCAGTGTCCGCCCCGGAACTGACCCCGGCTAGCACCATCATACTTGGTACATCACCACTTGCGGTGGGGGCCCGGACGGTCTTCGGACCCAGGGGGACAACCCCTCCCTTTTATCCACGCCCAAAAAGCGTAGTCTTTTCGTTTCTTTCTTTCTTTCTTTCTGCAGCTGTGCCAAGGGGACCAGCGGAGCGGCCCAAATGCTTATTTCAAAAGTGTGCGTGCATGCGGCATGCGGTTTGTATGAATGCCGGCCTTGAGCCAGGGCCAGAGTGCCAGACCGTCCGAACTCGAGGGTGGAAGTGCCCTTGGGCAGTTGGAGTGGCAGCTGGAGGCTCACAATGCCACCCGGGGCTGCTGAGTCGGGCTAGTGGTGGAAGGGGCTCAATGCTTGTGCAATGGAGAATAAAAAGAACCCTGACCCAGTCCAAACCTCTCTGACACACACACACACACACACACTCACACACTCCG
>SAAX01000074.1 GCA_009929215.1 Deltaproteobacteria bacterium
GTCATAGGCCTGTTCCGCTTCAGCTACGACCACATCAACGAGGCCCTTGTGCAGGCGGTGCACCGCCACAATATATATGATCCCGCTGTGGCGGCCTGCCTGTTTGGCGGGCTGGCCGTGCTTGGCCTGCTGGCGCTGCTGGCCCTGCGCATAGAGCCCCTTGTGAGCGGCAGCGGCATACCGCAGGTAGAGCTTATGGTGCGCGGGCAAATGCGCATGAGCTGGCTGCGCGTATTGCTGTGCAAATTTGGCGGAACCCTGGTTTCGCTCAGCGGTGGGCTTTCTGTGGGCCGCGAGGGGCCGTCCATCATGATGGGCGCTGCCGTAGGCGCGGGCGTGGGCCACCTGTGGGGCGAGCGGGGCGAGCAAAGCCTGCCGCGCTACCTTGTGGGCGGCTGCGTGGCTGGCCTGGCGGCGGCCTTTGGCGCGCCCATTGCGGGCATGTTCTTTGCCTTTGAAGAAATGAAGACCATCATCAGCGCCCCCATGCTGCTGTTTACGGGCGTGTGCGCCCTTTCCGCATGGTTTGTGGTGCAGGTGGTGTTTGGATTCGGCCTTGTGTTTCCCTTTGCGCAGCAGCCCTTCATCCACTGGACGCAGTGGTGGATCATTCCCGCTGCCGGGGTGCTTATGGGCGTGCTGGGGGCTTTTTATAATCTGATATTACTGCGCCTCACCCTTTGGGCCGACCGCAGCCCCATTATGCCCCGGCCCCTGCGCGCGCTGCTGCCCTTTATGATTGCTGGCGCGCTGCTTTACCTTTGCCCGCAGGTGCTTGTGGGCTTTGGCATCAGCACCTTGCAGCTAGAGGGCCTGCCGCTGCCCCTGCTGGGCCTGTTTGGCCTGCTGGCGGTAAAGATGGCCTTTTCGTGGATAAGCTTTGCCTCTGGCGTGTCTGGCGGCCTGCTCATGCCCGTGCTGCTCATGGGCTCCATTGGCGGGGCGTGCATGGCCTCTGGCCTGCTGGCGGCAGATATCATTACCGCAGAGCAAACGGCCACCATCCTCACCCTTGGCATGACCGGCCTTTTTGCGGGCTCGGTACGCGCGCCGCTGACAGGCGCATTTTTGCTGCTAGAAATGACGGGCGCATACCACCATATACCCGCCGTGGTGCTTACGGCCTACATTGCGGCCTTTACCGCCAACGCCCTACACTCTGAGCCGGTGTACGACAGCCTGCGCGCCCGTTGCCTTGATCTGGCCCGCGCGGCAACCCAAAACGACAACAATGGCAATGATCCCGATGCTTCAGACAGCGCAGCGCAACTGCAAAATTGAAAGGTCGCGTAAATGGAGCAAATTGTCATGAAAAATTTGTTCATATAACTATCTGGTATACTTGAATTTTTAAAAAAATGCTTGCGTTTTGCAAATGGAGTGTCTATGTTCACCAATTGCAAAACCAACCGCGCCCCATGGAGTAGGTATGACCCGTAAAGACCGCACAGAAGGCATATACAGCCGCCGTGAAGTACTGGATGAGAGTGAGCGCCGCCAGTACTGCCTTATTCAGCTCAAAGATTTGCTCTCCTACGCCTACCGCTATTCAGAAGACGTTAAAAAGCGCTTTGACCGTGCGCAGTTTAATGTGGAGAAATTCAAGACCCTTACCGATATAAAGCACATTCCCATTCTGAAGAAGAAAGAACTTATCTTCCTTCAGTCCATGGGGCCGCGCCTGGGCGGTCTGCTCACCAAGGATATCGGCGAACTCAAGCGCATCTTTTTGTCGCCTGGGCCCATCTTTGATCCCGAAGACCGTGGAGAAGACTACTGGGGCTACACCGAGGCCTTCTATTCTGTTGGCTTCCGCCCCGGCGATGCCGTGCAGAACACGTTCAACTACCAGTTGACGCCCGCTGGCCTCATGTTTGAAGAGCCGCTGCGCAACCTGGGCTGTGCGGTTATTCCCGCTGGCCCCACCGACGCCGCCACCCAGCTCGACATCATGCAGAAGCTGCGCGTTTCTGGCTATGTGGGCACGCCCAGCTTTCTCATGCACCTTGCCCAAAAGGCCGAAGAAAAAGGCCTTAACCTGCGCAAGGATCTGTTCCTCGAAGTGGCCTTTGTCACCGGCGAACGCCTGTCTGAAAAGATGCGCTCGCAGATGGAAAAGAAGTACGACCTCGTCATGCGCCAGGGCTACGGCACGGCCGACGTGGGCTGCATCGGTTACGAATGCTTCCACAAAACCGGCCTGCACATTGCCAACCGCTGCTATGTGGAAATCTGCCATCCTGACACGGGTATTCCGCTGAAGGACGGCGAAGTGGGCGAAATCGTGGTTACGGCCTTTAACAAGACCTACCCGCTGATTCGCCTTGCCACGGGCGACCTTTCGTACATCGACCGCAGCCCCTGCGCCTGCGGCCGTACCAGCCCGCGCCTTGGCAGCATTGTGGGCCGCGTGGATACCACCGCCCGCATCATGGGCATGTTTGTGTACCCGCATCAGGTTGAACAGGTTATGAGCCGCTTTGAAGAAATCAAGCGTTGGCAGATCGAAGTCACCAACCCCGGCGGCATCGACGAAATGACCCTGTTTGTGGAAACCAGCGGCTTCAAGCGCGAAGAAGAGCTGCTGCACCAGTTCCGCGAAAAGATCAAACTGCGCCCCGAACTGCGCGTGCTGGCTCCCGGCAGCCTGCCCCCGCAGATCAGACCCATCGAAGACAAGCGTCACTGGGATTAACCCACAGATATACGCAACAAGCCCGGCCAAAAGCCGGGCTTGTTTTTTGGGCAGTGACGAAAGAATCGTACAGCATGCGACTATAAATTTAACCACTCATCCATACTGAAATTGCACAGTTAAACTTACTTATCAAGCGCAAGCGTCATATCAAACCACTGTGTTCCGCCGTGTGTTGACTTCGAAATTCCATTATTCACATAACCAAAACATTCGTAGTAGCGAATCAATCGCTCTTTGCACGTCAGAATAATATTTCTTTTGCCTAATTTTTTAGCTGTTTGAACAAAGTGCTTCATTAGTTGAGAGGCAACGCCCTGTTTCTGAAATTCTGGAATCACGGCCAACCCGAAAACTGTCAGGTTCTCGCCAGCCTGGTTGTGGTGGGTGGTGCTATAAAAAAGCTCATCATAAATAACGGGGCTATCGGTAGCACATCCGTTAATGTACCCAATCAATTTACCGCCTACTTCAGCCACAAGAAAAGACTCTGGAAAAGCCGCAATTCTTTGCTTAAAGGAATCCCTCGATGCTGCTTCTTCCGCAGGAAAGCACACGGCCTCTATTTCCGCTATACTCTCCAAATCATCTTGGCGAACACCCCTGACTGTGAATTCTTGCATGCAATTTCTCTTTATTCGTGATTATGCTGGCTTGCCCATGTCTCTGGCCGATTATGCTTCGCATCAATTTGATGTCAGCCCGAGAGCACATGGCAAACCTTGGCCAAACAATAATCGCAGCGAATCAGTACGCCTCACCGCGACGGTTTCGTCCAAGAATCTCTTCTACCTTGCTGATGCACATACCGCCCTTCGTTGTTTCTACATATACCACCACACTGGGCACATATTCCTTTCTAAAACTCGTGCTCATAGATACAAGGCTAAGGTTATTGTTCACGACAATAGATTTATCAACTATAAGATTTTCCAATAATTTTTCGTCAACATCCTGACCCTTGAAGTAATAATCGACATCCCCGACAGCCCTTTCATAATCAATCCGCACCCTTTTTACAGTATCCCTGCACACATATTTGAATATGGCATCATCAAAAACAGGATGCTTACGCACAGATAGTGATTCTCTAAGATACCATTTATAAAAGTTACGCACAAAGGACTTTACATCTTGTGCTTGGACAAATTGAGGACTTGCTTGAAACAAGCTCGCAACCAGAAGCATGCAGACAAGAAAAATCTTTTTCATATTAGTATTCCCGCGAGTTAGTATGGATATGCGTCTGATACGGAATGAATTTTAAATGTTCCGTCCTTTTTATGAACGTAGACGATCACAATTTTTTCTATTGATTCTTTGGCAATTGTAGCAGGCACGACAAACACATCATCTGTCATTGGCAGCACATCACCAACCCGAACTTTTGCATTTTTAAAACGGATAAAGAAGGGACCCATTTGCGTAAAATAGCTCATCTCATGACATTTTTCTTCTTGTCGGAGTTCTGCAATCAACTCCTCATCAACATACTCGGCCAGTTTATCTTGTTTTAGAGCATCCGAGAGATCATAATCTTTTATAAGATACCATTCATAAAATTCCTTAACAAATTCCTGCGGTGTTTGTGCTGCTTCAACTGCCTTGGGGCAAAAAAAGCCAAGACACAGCAGGCTTGTGAGCACACAAATAAGTATTTTGCAAATGCGCATATTTTTATTCCTACGTTGATTTTGCAAACTGCGCCCGGCGAATCACTGTTCACCGGGCGCATGCATGGACAACTTTTAAAGGCGGGTTGCGGCCAGTTTTGAGCGAGGCAATGCCGCAACGCAAAGGCACAGATTCAAGCCTTAGAGCACATCAAGACTTCGCTAACCAATTAGCGCAGCAATCAGTACACAGGCGCGCGGAAATTAGGCCCGTGGGTATCTTCCACCTTGCTTATGCACATACGACCCTTTGTTTTTTCTACATATACTACGATATCTGGTGCGTACTCCTTTCTAAAGAGCACACTCACCGGCACAAGACTGAGACTATCGTCTACTTCAATGGATTTACCTACCATGAGGTTATCCAGCAATTCTTTGCCAAAGTCTTGCCCCCTAAGAAAATAGTCAGAATCAGCTACCACTCTTTTATAATCTACTCGTACTCTTTTTGCGGTACATTTGCACACGTATTTAAACATGCCATCATCAAAGACAGGACGACGATCTGTTGCCAGCGATTGTTTCATATACCATTTATAAAAATCCTGCACAAAAGACTCCACATCTTGCGCACGCGCAACTTGTGGGCATGATTGAAACAATCCTATGCCCAAAAACAAGCATATAAGGAGAAGTTTTTTCATATGCATTTCCTGCCAATTTAGTATGGGTAGGCATCGGATATGGATGCAATTTTAAATTCTGATCCAGATTTTTTTACATACGCGATTACGACATTATAAAAATCTTTTCCCTTAAATAGTACAGGAACAACATAGACATCGTCAGCCATAGTAAGAACATGCTTCACAAGCACACGGCAATCTTTAAATTGCATCGTTTCGCCCATTTGCGTAAAATAATATAAGCTTGTTACTTCTTTTTGCTTGAGGTATCCAATAAGCGTTTCATCAACATATTCTGGCAGTTTTTCTTCTGTTAGAACATTATCAAGCTCATAATGTTTAATAAGATACCACTCATAAAATTCCTTAACAAATTCCTGCGGTGTTTGCGCTGCGTTTGCTGCATTGGGGCAAAAAAAGCCAAGGCACAACAGGCTTGTGAGCATACAAATAAATATGTTGCGAATGCGCATGTATTTATTCCTACGTTGATTTTGCAAACTGCGCCCGGCGAATCAGTGTTCACCGGGCGCATCCATGGATAAATTTTAAGTACGAGTTGCGGCCAGTTTTGAACACGCGAGAGAAGGCATGCCAGCACAACCACGCTGATTTCAGCCTGAGACACATGGCGCGACGTGGCCCATCAATAATTGCAGCGAATCAGTACACAGGCGCACGCAAATTAGGCCCAGGGGAGTATTCTACCTTACTGATGCACATTCGGCCCTTTGTTTTTTCTACATAAACTACGATATCTGGTGCGTACTCTTTTTGATAGCCCATGCTCACAGGTACAAGGCTTAGGCTTTCGTTTACGGCAATGGATTTACCCACCATGAAGTTTTCCAGAGATTCTTTTAAAACCTCTTGCCCCTTCTGGTAATAATCTGTGTCATCGGCGCTCACGCCCCTATTATAGTCAAACTGAACGCGCTTGGCTGTACATCTGCACACATATTTGACTATGCCCGGATCAAAGACAGGTAGATCCTCAAACGAGCTTTGTCGTTCACCAAACGACAGTGACTGCTTAAGATACCATTTATAAAAATCACGAACAAACGATTCCACGTCCTGCGCGTGTACAGATTGTGGGTATGGCTGAAGCAGGTTCATGACAAGGAACATACATGCAAGGGAAATTTTTTTCATATGAATTTTCCTGCTCTTTAATATGGGTAAATATCAGATACGGATGCAATTTTAAAAACAGAGTCAACCTTTTTTACATATGCAATTACAGTACTCTCAAATTTTTCTCCCTTAAACGTGACAGGAACAACAAAAACATCATCTGTCATTTTGAGGGCATCTTTCACTACAATACGGCATTCTTTAAATACAGTAGTGCTACTGCCGAACTGAATAAAATAATACAAATCTGACGAACCTCTCCTTTTAAGATATGCAATAAGAGATTCATTGACATACTCCGGCAGCTTTTTCTCTTCAAGAATGTCATCAATCTCATAATGCTTAATGATATACCATTCATAAAACTCCTTAACAAATTCCTGCGGTGTTTGTGCTGCTTCAACTGCCTTGGGGCAAAAAATGCCAAGACACAGCATGCTTGTGAGCACACAAATAAGTATTTTGCAAATGCGCATGTGTTTAAACCTCTATTATTTTTTGACAGCCCTGCCCCCGGTGGCAAGATTATCACCAAAGGGCAGGGGTTTTTATTGCCAAGGAGCACGTTTCGCTGATGCGAACAAACGTTATCCAGCATCAGCTAACACATACCGCAACCATGAGGCGGTTGCCTATATCACCTAGCTCATTTATGGCCGACGGTAAATAACATAAGGCGCGTCAGTCTTTTGATAATCCGTGGCTGCGTATATGCTTTCTTGCTTAAAGTCTGATATCCATTGTTTTCCATCAAACATGGCAACATGGCCATCCTTATGACCTTCAATAGCCTGAAAAACCACTACATCCCCCTTTTGTGGCTTCTCGCCTGGGGCCACAGTTCTAAAACCTGCGTGACGCAAGATGGGGCCGTACCCACTAGCACTCTCTTTAGTAGGATTGTATGCTGTGTTGAGTGTGATTCCGCCCGCATCAATTGCCTTGTGGACATATTCACCGCACCTACGAATGGAACCTCTATGAGCCGCATTTTGCAGATGCGCTATGGCCGCATCGAGATCCCACTTGGGCAATGGCTTGTCACGCGGCCAAACTTCCTCCCTTCGCATCATGCCGTTGCGCAATATGGCAGACCGCTTAAGTTCTTCCCTCTCAAGCATGGCATTACGGCCAACATCTGCCCGGAACATAGTCCATCACGATACTGGCGCCCGCAGTTCTTGCCCCTTTGTTGAATAGCCCGACACGTCGTCCCCCGCAGTGGTAAACTGCCCATCGGCATCGCGGGGATGCTTGCTCTCATCCCAGGCCAGCCCGCTGGCATCGAGCCTGTTGATCGGGTCATCCACGCAATAGTCGTAGAGGTCGCCGTCTCCGCGCGAGTCGTTTGCGGGATCAAGCGACAGAAATCTGCCAGTACGCGGGTCATAATCGCGCCAGTTAAACCGTATGAGGTGGGTGTCCCTGTCTTCCAGCCCGCCGCAAAAGCCAATGGGCACATAGAGGCAGGGCAAGGAGTCATAAACAATTTTGCCAAAACTGCTGCGCACCACCTCTTTGACCACCTTGCCGTCTGGCCCCACAAAAAGGCGTGGCGTACCCAGATGATCGCAGCAGCAATCAAGCACCAGCGGCGAGAGCGCCGAAGCCCCACTGGCAGACGCGCTGCCGGGTGTTGCCGCAGTCTGCGCGGGCTTCCCTTGCTTGCCAGCATCAGTCGTGCTGTAGAATTGCTGGTACGCGGCGAGGCGCTGGCACACCCTTTCCCGACGATTTTCTGCGCCAAACCAGTGCAACCAGCCCTCTGAGCCATTGTGCCCATCTGCCGGGGCGGCATCCGCAGCCAGAACCGATTTTCCCAGGGGGCGAATGACTACCCTGGTCAGGGTTCCATCCGCATCGTAGGCAAAGTCATACTCCAGCCGCAGTTCGTGGTCGCGAAAGCCCACAAGCTGCGCCTGATCGTTCCAGCGGTATTCTCCCGTAATGTCGTTGTGGCGGTAACGCCTGTAAAGCGCTGTGCCCTTGTAGGCATAGCGCAGCTCGCAACCATCGCTGAGCACGGCCTTGCCCAGCATGGTACTGCCGCTGTAGGCAAGGCGCAGGCCCCGCCTGCCCGTGATGCTGCTTACCGAACCGTATTTGTCATAGGCATAGCGGTTTTGCCCGTCGCTTTCCAACTGCCCTTTGTCATTATAGCTGTAGCGCGATTTTTCCATTGCACTTGTGGATGAGGAAGGGCAGCCCTCATACCACACCTTGCTGCGCACGCGCTGGCCAGAAGCGCTGTATTTATATGTTTCCGCAATGGCAGCGTTGTTCTTTACCTCGGTCAGCCTGCCTGCGGCATCGTAGGCATACTCCAGCACATTCGAGGCCCCGTTAAACTGCTCTGTTTTGCGGGCAATGCGCCCACGCGCATCGCGCTTATACTGCACGGTCAACCCATTCTGCCTTCTTGTTTCTTCCGATTTTTGCATATAAACTTCTGTGGTTTTGTTCGTTTTCCGGCCGCCCACACAACTAGCCAAAATATCAAGCCATTTAACTTGATCAGGGCACATCGGGCCGGGTTAAGAACAAAAAATGCCACAAATTTTATTTTCTGTAAGACTGAAACATTTCAGTACACAATGCGTGCTTTTTTCTACGATTTCCCTAAAAATAACTTCTTTTATTTAAGCAGGTTAGAAGCAATTTTTACGGCGGTTCAGGATTGAATTTTTTGCAATCAACATTTATAACTATATAAATTCATTGTATAAAAATAAAATAAAAAAAATTATAATTTTTTATAAATAAATTTGTAACATGCCGAAATAAAATACTAATAGTCAAAAAACATGGGTGATGCCTTTTTCAAGACATCACCCATTGGCAGACATGTATTGATCTGTAGACTGACGAAAATTGCAAATACAGGCATTAGCCCCCGTGGTCAGATAGACGGGCATACCGAGGCCAGGCAAAACATTGCCGCCCCCGGCTGCGCGGGCCTCACCTTGCTGCTACGCGCCAGATTTCATCTTGTGCACCAGCGCCTTAAGTGCATTGGCCTCGCCCACCAGTTGCTCCACGGCCTTGGCAGAACTGGCCATGATCTGCGCCGTATCGCGCGAAATACCGTTTATTTCGTCCACACTACGGGTGATTTCTTCGGACGTGGCCGATTGTTCTTCGCTGGCGGTTGCAATGGCCCGCACCTGATCGCTGGCGCTGTCCACCATGCTTACAATTTCGTGCAACACCTCGCCGCAGCGGGTTGCCAGCTCTGTGGTGCTCTCTACCGCGCCAAGGGCTCGTTCCACGTTGGCCACGCTCACCCGCGTGCCGTTCTGTATGCCCGTTACGGCTTCGCCCACCTCGCGGGTTGCGCCCATGGTTTTTTCTGCCAGCTTGCGCACCTCGTCTGCCACCACGGCAAAGCCGCGCCCGGCATCGCCCGCGCGTGCCGCCTCAATGGCCGCATTAAGCGCCAGCAGGTTGGTCTGGTCGGCAATGTCTGAAATAACAGACATGATCTGCCCGATGTTGCCCACCATTGTGCCCAAAGAATCCATGGAACCCTTAAGCTCGGCAGAAACGCGCCGCACTTCGTCCATGCCGTCTACCACCTGCCGCATAACGCCAGAGCCCTCGTTGGCCCTGCCACGCGCAGCATCTGTGCTCTGGGCCGTGCTGGCGGCGTTTTGGGCCACCTCAAGCACTGTGGCGTTCATCTGCTCAATGGCTGTGGCGGCCTCGCCCACGCGGGCAGACTGCCGCTCTGCACCTGTGCTGGCCTGCCCCACCTGCGAGGATATGGCCGCTGTGACCGCAGAAATGCCCTCTACCGTGCGTTCGAGCTGGCCTGCGGCCTCCATCATGCCCTCGGCCTTGGCGCGCTCTGCGGCGGCCTTGGCGGCTTGCGCTTCTTCTGCGGCCTGTCTGGCCCGCTGGCCTTCTTCCGCTGCTTCAGCACTGCGGTGTTCTGCCTCGGCAATCTTGGCCTTGAGCGTGCCCACCATGGCCTCGATACTGTCACGCAGCACGGCCATTTCAGCACTGTAGCTGCCGCTGGCTCTGGCCTCCAGATCGCCCGCAGCCACGGCCCGCGCCAAGCTTACCACGCGGCCCAGGGGCCGGGTGATGGAAAGCAGCACCACCAGCCCTATACCCGCGCCACACATCACGCTGCCGATAATGGATATGAGCAGCAGACGTTCTGTGTCGCGCGTTTGCTCGGCCAGCTCGCGCTGACTGGCAACCACCCGCTCCATGAACTGGGTTTCCAGAGCTTCCAGATTTTTTTCTGTGGTATGTACGTTGTCTTTATAGGTGGTGTAAAAGGCATTGGCCTGGGTGGCGTTGAACTGGCTTGATCCGGCGGCCAGCTCTGCCGATGTGCGGCGCACCACTTCGTCGTAGGCTGCAAAAGCCCGCAGTGATTCCTGCGCCAGTGTTTCTGCCTTGGCCCCGGCTTGCGGATTGCCCCGCAGTGCCTCTTGCAGTTTGCGCAGGTTTTCTTTCAGTTCGCCCGCAATGTCCTCGAGCTTGGCCAGATAGCCCTTGAGAGCTTTGGCATCGCCCAGGTTAAGCAAAATGTCTTTTTCTGCCTTGCGGTACAGCTGCATGCCCAGTGATGCCTCATGCAGCAGATTGATGGTGGGAAGCTCGTGGCGACCGATCATGCCCAGCGTTTCACGCTGCTCACGCAAGGCCAGCATTGCCACAGTGCCAGTTATGGCAAAGATCAGTAGTACAACACCAAAACCGCTTGCCAGTTTGGCTCTCAGTGACATGCCCATATAGTCCTCCACAACGCACAACAATCGTTAGGGGGGGGATCTATTGTGTCCCTTCTCCCAAATAGCCACAGCTGTCAATGGCAGCCTGTGCCGCGCAGCAAACTGGCTGTGTGCCGTTGCCTTCTTTGCTGAACTGTATCATTTTAAACATCACGCACGCAGAACACCCGAGCGTGCCGAACCCAAGGAGAACCCCGTGAGCGCCAACACCAACGATCAGCCCCTGGCAAGCCTTGTGACCTGGCTACGCAACCGCCATGCGGAAGTGATGGCAACAGAGGTGCAAGCCCTTGCCCGCCTTGACGCAGGGGATACCCCCGGCCATAATGAACTTATGCGCCGCAAGGCCGAGCTGCTGGCCAGCATGGCCGAAGACGCCAAGCCCCTGCTTGAGCCTTTTCCTGGCGAGGCGCGCTTTAATTACGCACTGGCTCTGGAAGGCTTTTCGGCAAGTGCAAGAATGTCTTTGCGTCTTAACTCGGTTTTTTATATGTCTGCCTTGCTTTATCCCGACGAACACAAGCCGGGACAGCCCGACAACCTGACCCTGTGCATCGACCGCATGGAAAAACTGGGCCTTGAATTCAGACAAGACTAGCCCAATCCGGGGCTGTGGCCTTGCCCATGTGGTGCAAGGTTTTATTATGCATTGCAGCAGCGGGGCATTGTCTGCCCGGCTGCACAAACCGTAAGGAGATCCCCCATGAAGCTTCTGCACATAGCCATTGCTGCCGTGCTCTGCCTTTGGGCCGCATCTGCCCAGGCCAACCCCGCCGCCGGAAGTGGCAAGGTTGATAAATTTGCTCTGATGGATACAAGCAAGGACGGCAAGGTTACCTACGAGGAATTCAAGGCGTATTTTCCCAATATGCGCGAAGAAGCCTTTGCCGTTATTGATAAGGATGGCGACAAGGCAATCAACCGCCTCGAATGGGACGAATTTGTTTCCAACCATTCCTCCGGCCACATGGGCGGCAGCATGGGCAACATGATGGGCGGCCAGGGCGCTATGCCTGGTAATTCCATGATGCCCTCGCCCGGCAGCGCAGATATCCCCCTGGTGACTCCTCCCAATGGCAAATAAACGTTCTCCGTCATTTCCGCAGCCCTGGCGTCAAAACGGCAGCCAGGGCAGCGCAGCTTTCGAGCGGCAGCCCGACAGTTCCCAAACGGCTGCCGCTCCGTTTTCTTCTGACGCGCCCTCTGCCCCGCGTGAGGGCAGGCAGCGCCGCACGACGGCCAGCGGCAAACCCGCTGACACCAGAAAGCCGACCGATACTCTGAGGGGCAATCAGGCGGGCAAGCAAGCTGACAGGCAAGCGGGCAGGCAGGTGAACAATCAGGCAGCCACCAGACCCGCCACGCGCAAGCCACCTTTTCCTGATCCTGTGCGCGAGGACGCACACACGCAGTCGCAACGCAGGGCTTCTGCGCACGGCTCTGTGTGGGCAGAAGCAACAGATGCCGCCAACGGCCCCACTTCGGGCAAGGGCGCTCTGCGCCAGCCGCGCTTTGTGCCCATGAGTGCAGAAGAAATGCGAGCTCTAGGCTGGGATCAGCTGGATGTGCTGCTGATCAATGGCGATGCCTATGTTGACCACCCCTCGTTTGGCAACGTGCTGCTGGCCCGCTGGCTTATCCGCCACGGCTTCCGCACTGGCATTGTGGCCCAGCCCAACTGGGAAACGCCCGATGATTTGCTGGTTATGGGGCGGCCCCGCCTTTTTGCCGGGGTCAGTGCGGGCGCGCTCGATTCTCTGCTGGCGCACTACACGGCCTTTCGCAAAAAGCGTCACGACGATGCCTACACTCCCGGCGGCAAGGCCGGGGCGCGGCCCAACCGGGCCTGTCTGGTTTACGCCAATCTGGCACGGCGGGCTTTTCCCGGTTTGCCGGTCATTCTTGGCGGCATAGAGGCCAGCCTGCGCCGGGCCTCGCACTACGATTTTTGGACAGACTCGCTGCGCAAGCCCATCCTTATGGATGCCAAGGCAGACTTGCTTATCTGGGGCATGGGCGAAAAGGCCACCACCGAATGCGCCCAGCGCCTGCACAGGGGCGAAGACCTGCGCGGCATCCCCGGTACGGCCTGGATGGACAAGCTCGATGCTTCCGGGCATCCGGCCAATCTGCCTACCGCGATGGAAGGCAACCCCTGGATTGCCCTGCCCTCACACGCTGAGATTCTTGAAGATTCCTATCAGTTGCTCAAACTGACGCAGGAACTGGAGCGGCAGGTGCACCGGCTCGATGCCTGGGCCTTTGAGCCCGTGGGCGACCGCGCCGTGGTGCTGGCCCGCCCGGCCACGCCGCTGAGCACAGAAGAAATGGACGACCTCTACACCTTGCCCTTTACCCGGCAGGCCCACCCCAGCTACAGAGAAGCCATACCAGCGGCAGAGATGATGCGCACCAGCATCACCAGCCACCGGGGTTGTGGCGGCGGTTGTTCGTTCTGCTCGCTGGCGCTGCATCAAGGCAGGCGCATCAGTTCGCGTTCCGAGCAGTCCATTCTTGCCGAGGCCAGCCAGCTTGGGCAGCAGAATGTTGCGCGAGGCAATGGGCCGGTGGCCATATCTGACGTGGGCGGCCCCACTGCCAACATGTGGCAGGGGCACTGCGCCCTCGATGCCCGCACCGCCCAGCAGGACGATGGCAGCAGCGTGCGAGGCAAGAGCGCCTGCCGCAGGGCAAGCTGCTGTTTCCCTTCTGTGTGCAAGTCGTTTATCACGCCGCAGCGCAGGCATGTGGAATTGTTGCGCAAGATTGCTGCATTGCCAGAGGTAAAACAGGCTCGCGTGGCCAGCGGCGTGCGCGCCGACCTGGCCCTGCGCGATGCCGATGCCCTGGCGGCCTACACCGGCGAATTCACTGGCGGGCAGCTCAAGGTTGCGCCTGAACATTGTGCGCCTTCGGTGCTGGAGCTCATGCGCAAGCCCTCGCTGGATGTTTTTGAGGTCTTTCTCGACAGCTTTGTGCGCCAAAGCCGCGCTGCGGGGCGCGAACAGTACGTTGTGCCCTACCTCATGAGCGGCTTTCCTGGCTGTACGGACGAGGACATGCGCACGCTTTCGCGCTGGCTGCGGCAACGGCACTGGAACCCCCAGCAGACTCAGTGCTTCATCCCCACACCCGGCACCATCGCCACGGCCATGTTTTACTGCCAGCGTGACGAAACGGGCGAGCCCATTTATGTGGCCCGCACCGATGCGCAACGCATGCGGCAGCACTACATACTCATGCCCAGCACGCAGGACGATGACGCCCCCTCCCGGCCCAGCCCCAGAGGCGGTGCTGCCGACAGCAGGGCACAGGATCGCCCACGGTTTGGCGGCAAAAAGCCAGGGCAAGACGGATCTGGACAACGGGATTCTGGACAACGGGATTCTGGACAACGGGATTCTGGACAAAGAGATTCCCGGCAACGCAGTCAGGGTAACACGGACGACAGGCCCGCAAAACGTGGCAACGACCGCCCCACAGAGGGGCCGCGCAATCAGCAAAGACCCAACCGGCCACAAAACAATCGTGGCTCTCGGCCCGATGCTGACGACCGCACACCCAAGGGACGCGGCGGCCAGACTGGCCAGACTGGCAGGACAGGCGGACGCAACGATGGACGGCGTTCATAACATTCCCAACTGCTATTCACGAGGAGGGAGTCATGTCCCCAAACTGCACTTCTGACGAAGACAGGCTCACACGACTGGAAGAGCTGACCTTTTTTCAGGAAGAACGGCTCAAGGCGCTGGATGTGGCGCTGGCCGCACAGCAGAAACAGCTGGACAAACTGGAAAAGGACTTTGCCGACGCCACGGCTGTTATCAGACAGCTGCGCGACAAAATGGGCGACCAGCCGGAAATCACCCTTCCGCCCCATTCCATGCCCGAGCGCTGGTAAGTAGCTTCACAGTATCTGGCTCATCAACAGGCCGTA
>SAAX01000134.1 GCA_009929215.1 Deltaproteobacteria bacterium
GTGTAGGGGCTGCGGCTTTGTGGCGTGGATGCAGCATAACGCAGTGGGGCAGGGGGAACAAGCGCGGTTGGTGTACCGTGCGGCAGGCAGTTGACCCGCCGCACGGCTGTATTTGGGGTGGGCTGCGGTATGCCGTGTCGTGCCGCGTCCGTGCAAGGCGGTACACTGGGGCGTCATATCCGCTAACCCTGGCAGGCTTGGCCTGCCCGTATTGTTTAGTCGGTGGGCATGTCGTCGGGGAAGTCGGCGTTGGCGTATACGTTCTGCACGTCGTCGTTGTCGTCCAGAGCGTCCATAAGGCGCAGCACCTTCATGCCCAGATCAGCGCTCACAGCCACCAGATTCTGCGGAATCATGGCCAGTTCGGCGTTCTGCATGGCAATGCCCGCAGCTTCAAGGGCGTCACGCACGGCAGTAAAATCAGTCATGGCGGTGTGGATGGTCCACACGTCTTCATCGTCGATAACATCGTCTGCACCGGCTTCAAGCGCGGCTTCCATGATCTTGTCTTCGGGGTAGGCGGCCTTGTCCACAGAGATTACGCCCTTGCGGTCAAACATCCAGCCCACGCTGCCGTTTTCGCCCATGGCACCGCCGTGCTTGGTGAACAGGTGGCGCACTTCGGCCACGGTGCGGTTTTTGTTGTCGGTGGCCACTTCGACCATAACGGCAATGCCGCCTGGGCCGTAGCCTTCGTAGAAGGTTTCGGTCAGGTCGCCGCCAGCATCTTCGCCCGTACCCTTGCGGATAGCCGCCTCAATCTTGTCCTTGGGCAGGTTGACGGCCTTGGCGGCGGCAATGGCCGCACGCAGGCGCGAGTTGCCCACAGGATCACCGCCGCCCTTGGCTGCGATGATGATTTCTTTGGCGGCTTTGGTGAAAATCTTGCCGCGCTTGGCGTCCTGGCGACCCTTACGGTGCTGGATATTGGCCCATTTACTGTGACCTGACATAAAACCTCCGAAACCTTGTGTAGAGTATAAGTTTATATGCCCGGCGGCGCATCGTCGGCAACTTCTTGCGAAGTATCGCCAGCTGCTCCGCCCGGCATGTCTGCCGGTTGGGCAACGCCCGCCTGACCGCGAAAACCAAGGCCCACAAAGAATGTTTCCTTGCTTTCGGCCCGCGAGCTTTTGGGCTTGAATGATTTGACCGTATCAAAAGCCTTGCGCATGGGCGCAAGCAGCTCCTGAACATCCGGCCCCATGAAAATTTTGACCACAAAACTGCCGCCCTTTTTAAGGTGCAGGCAGGCCACGGCCAGCGCCTCAACCGTAAGGTCGAGTGAGCGTGCCTGATCGGTAAAGCGTGTGCCGGTGGTGCGCGGAGCCATGTCGCTGATAACAAGGTCAAAGGGGCCCACTTCAGTGAGCTTGGCCTCAAACTCTGCCGAGCGGTTAAACACGTCTTCCTGCATAAAGGTCACCTGCGGCGGAAAAACCGTCTCGGTGCTCTGAATGTCGCAGGCCAGCACAAGCCCGCGCGATCCAACCTTTTCTGCTGCGCCCAGCGACCACGAGCCAGGAGCCGCCCCAAGATCGAGCACACGCTGGCCGGGGCGCAGCAGGCGGAACTTGGAGTCCAGCTCTTTGAGCTTGTAGACCGAGCGCGCGGGGTAATTCTCGCGCTTGGCTTTAAGGAAATAATGATCTCGGTATTCTTTCATGGTGACTTCCAACAGGTAACCTTATCCTTTTTTCTTGCGTTCGCCAAGTACGCATTGTGGGCCCTCATACCGAGCGATAAAAAATGTGCGGACCAGTTGACCGACAGGGGTTATCAGGATACTTTTTTAATAAGTTTTTAGAACAGCTTTATTGCACACTGTCACCTGTAAGGAGTCGTTATGAAACGGATTCTCTTGGCCGCATGCATTGCGGGCTGCGCGCTTGTGCTGGGCGCGCAGACGGTTTTGGCAGAAAGTGTTAAGGTTCCGGTGAACAAAATCAGTGGTGAAGGGGTAGGCGAAGCCATTGGTTTTGTGGCTTTTGACGATGACGGCAAGGGCGGCATGGATATTATTGTCGAGCTGGCGGGCATCGCCCCCGGCGACCACGGCATGCACGTTCACGAAAATGCCTCGTGCGCTCCGGCCGCCAAGGATGGCGTCAACGTGGCCGGGCTTGCCGCTGGCGGGCATTATGACCCCACACACGCGGGCAAGCACGAAGGCCCCGGCAAGCATGGGCACAAGGGCGATCTGCCCCTTATCACTGCTGACGCGCAGCAGAATGTTAAGGCCAAGCTGCATGTGAATGGCCTGACAACAAAGGACATCAAGGGCCGTTCGCTGATGATTCATGCCGGTGGCGACAACTATTCCGACCAGCCTGCACCCTTGGGGGGAGGCGGTGCGCGCATAGCCTGCGGTGTGATCAAGTAGGTTGCAGGAGCGGTTTTGTTTGCGCGAGTGAGCCATCCCCCGGCGGCTGGCTTGTCGGTAAAAGGTAACATATTTACAGGGCCTGCGCTTGCGATTCTGAGAGGCACAGGTCAGAATGAGCCCAGGAAAAATTGATCATAAGCCCCGTCAGCTTGCCGCGGCGGGGTTTTTTATGAGAATCGGCAGCAGTGCAGGCGGTGTGATTGCATCACCAGGCTTGCACATTATTTTGTGAAAATTTTTGAGGGATTCATGGCCGAGCAAAACACACGCCCTAAAAGAATAAGCCTGCCCGATTTTTGTGGGCGTAGCCTGAGTTTGCCTGATGGCCCGGAAGCCTGGAGCTGCCGGGGCAAGGGGGATGCTGTGCTGCTTTTGGGGCTGGGCCCTGGGCTGCCCTGGCAATTGCCGTTTCTCGCTGGGGCGAGTGAGGTGTGCTGGCTGGAATCGCCGCGCGTTGCCAGCGCAGTACAGCAGGCCAAGGCGCAGGG
>SAAX01000135.1 GCA_009929215.1 Deltaproteobacteria bacterium
TGCTTGGCATGAAGCGCGAGGCGCGCTGCTATGCAGAATCGCGCAGCTCGGAAAAAGCTTTTGCAGCCCAGTGGAAGCTCATAGAAACGCTGACTCCGCAGGCCTGCTGGTAGGCATTGCCTCAGCAAATCGGCAGCAGCGGGTGAGAGGGCAGCCCTGCGCAAAAACAGTAAGGCGTGTGCAGCGTGTGGCTGCGTGCGCAAAAGCCGCAGCCCTATTAGCCCGCGTATATCACCGCCTTTGGCGCCAGCCGGGGGCGGTTTATTCGTCGCTTACGCGGCTTACAAGGCGGGCCAGCACGTCCGGGCCGTCCTTGATCAGTCTTTCGTGCAGAAGAGAAGCCTCGCTGAAAGAAAGCTCGGCCAGCATATCCTTGCCCTTGTCTGGGTTGGCGGCAAGAATGGCTTCAAAGGTCTGGGCTACGGCATCTCTGTCGCGGCCAGTCAGTTCACTGAGGGCATTGACCAAAACATCAAGTCTGCGCATGAAACAATCCTTAAGGCCGTGCTAGGCATTTTGGGCATGAAACAGCACTCGGCAAGGGCAAATTTCTGGCCGGTGTGATAACCATGTTGGAACATTCGATTTATTGGCTGGCAGCTTGTATAGCGTCAATAGGGGGGATGGCGCAAGCCCTCTTGCGCAGTAGTGGGGTTGGGCGGGGTAAAAAATGTCGGCAATACAGGTCATGCTGGCCGTGTGCGGCAGTGTTGCCTGGAGCTGCCAAGACCAACATCAAGTCTTCACTGGGCCAACTGCGAGCCTGCGTTACGCAGGGCCGCCCAGCAGGGCCGGAATGTCAAATGCCGCCGATTCGGGCATGGATAGCGAACGCGTGATACGCAGCCCGATGTAGCGGGTGAGGTCAACAAACTGAGGCTGAATGGCGCGGCCATCTGGGTCTTGCGCCACTAGAACGCAGGGCTGGGCAGGAAAATTGGTATTGGAACGGCACACAATGCCACGGTGCTCGTTTGAAAGTTCCACCGCCGTACCCACAGGAAAAATGCCCACCATCTTGATAAAGCGTTCTACATAGCCAGGGGCCCAAGCCTGCCCGCGCATTTTATACATCATGCCAAGGGCCTTGTTGGGCGGCAACGCACCCTTGTATACACGCTTGGACGAAAGCGCATCATACACGTCGCTGAGCGAAAGAACCCGCCCGATAACGCCAATCTGTTTGCCAGAGAGGCGGTAGGGGTAGCCCGTGCCATTGTGCTTTTCGTGGTGCTGTTCAATGCCCTCAATGGTTTCCTGATCAACACTCGAGAATTTTTTGATCTTTTCAACGCCCAGCTGCACATGCCCGCGCATGGTTTCCACTTCCTGAAATGTCAGCGAGCGGGGAGCTGTGAGAATCTCGTGAGGAATCAGTGCCTTGCCGTAATCGTGCAGTAGCCCTGCCAGCCCAATGTTGTGCAGGCGGTCGACAGGCATGCCCAAAAAGTGGGCAAAGGCCACCGCAAAGATGGTTACATTGACGCTGTGGGCATAGGTGTATTCGTCTGTTTTTTTGAGTAGCGAAAGGGTAACCAGGGCGTCTACGTTGCGCGAAAGGCTTTTGATTATATCGCCCACCAGCGGGCGCGCAAAGGTAAGATCCAGCGCGCCGCCTCTGGCGGATTCAAGAAAGTTTTTTACGTTTTCGTAGGCGTCTTCGTAGATTTTGTTGGCGTTTTGCAGCTCTACGGCAAGGGGAGTATTGGGCTGGGGCGCGGCGGCGTTTTCGTCGCAGGAGCGTTCCGGGTCGTAGTAGGCCTCGGCAAAACCCTGTAGGATAATGCCGTTGATTTCATCGCTAGATGCCAAAATGCCTTCCTGCATATAGAGCAGGGGGGCTTTTAGCCATGAAATGCCAGGATCTACAATGTACATTCCTGGGCGAAGGGTTGCGACGGGTATTTTAATGTGCGCCATGAGGTCTTGATCGCCTGCGTGTAGGGTGCTTGCCTTTGCTAAAACTTTGCTTGGGTTGTCAGGGGGGTACGCCCAAAGCCACCGCACATACTATTTTGCAGCATGCGCTATTTGGGTAAAAAATTCAACATGCAATTTATTGTAAGTTTAATCATATAATTAGATGTAGGGCGTGGTTATTTGTCTTGCTTGTGGGAGCATGAGGTTAAGGGTATAGAACTGCCTGACAACAGAATGTGTGCCGTAAACAGTATTTTACCAGCCAGAAATAATTATTTTTTTTCATAAAAAGCACTGAAGCCGCTACGGCGGCGCAAGAGGCAACCATGTTTCAGATAGCAACATGCATGGGCCGGGTGTGTGCCCTGTGGGTGGCGTTTTTGTGTCTTTTGGCAGCCATGCAGGCGGTTGCCTGCGCACAGCCTGCGACACCCGCAACCAACGGGAGCGGCGCGGCCTCGTGGAAGCCAGACGCGCAAGATGCCCGCAAGGCCCTGCCCAACAACACCGCCCCTCCCACGCAGCGCGAACCAGCCACAATGCTGGCCCCCCTGCCTGCCGCAGATGTGGGAACCATTCGCCGGGTTGCCATTGCCAATGGATCCAAGGTGGTTGCACTTACCTTTGACCTGTGCGAGCTGGATACGGTCACCACGGGCTGCGACATGGAAATTCTGGGCTTTTTGCGGGCCGAGGGCATACCCGCCACGCTCTTTATGGGCGGCAAATGGATGCGCACCCACGCCCGCAGGGTAGTGCAGATTATGGGCGAGCCCCAGTTTGAAATCGCCAACCATGCGTGGTCGCACGGTAATTTTGCTCTGCTTTCGCCCGCTGGCCTGCGCGCACAGGTTTTGTGGACTCAGGCGCAGTACGAGCTGCTGCGCCAACAGGCCCAGAGCGAGGCCAGGGCTCAGGGC
>SAAX01000075.1 GCA_009929215.1 Deltaproteobacteria bacterium
TCGCGTTGCATCGAATTAAACCACATACTCCACCGCTTGTGCGGGCCCCCGTCAATTTCTTTGAGTTTCAGCCTTGCGACCGTACTCCCCAGGCGGGATGCTTAACGCGTTAACTACGACACCGAAGAATACTCCCCGACATCTAGCATCCATCGTTTACAGCGTGGACTACCAGGGTATCTAATCCTGTTTGCTCCCCACGCTTTCGCACCTCAGCGTCAATACCGGTCCAGGTGGCCGCCTTCGCCACTGATGTTCCTCCAGATATCTACGGATTTCACTCCTACACCTGGAATTCCGCCACCCTCTCCCGGATTCAAGTTGTGCAGTATCAAAGGCAGTTCCACGGTTGAGCCGTGGGATTTCACCCCTGACTTACACTACAGCCTACGTGCGCTTTACGCCCAGTAATTCCGATTAACGCTTGCACCCTCCGTATTACCGCGGCTGCTGGCACGGAGTTAGCCGGTGCTTCCTTTGAAGGTACCGTCAGTACGCTGCTGATTAGCACAACGTAGTTTCTTCCCTTCTGACAGAGGTTTACGATCCGAAAACCTTCATCCCTCACGCGGCGTCGCTGCGTCAGGCTTTCGCCCATTGCGCAATATTCCCCACTGCTGCCTCCCGTAGGAGTCTGGACCGTGTTTCAGTTCCAGTGTGGCCGATCATCCTCTCAAATCGGCTACCCATCGTTGCCTTGGTGGGCCGTTACCCCGCCAACAAGCTAATGGGACGCGGACTCATCCTTATGCGATAGCATGCAAGCAGAGGCCATCTTTCCTCAAAAAGTTCATTTTGAGCGTATCCGGTATTAGCAGCCGTTTCCAACTGTTATTCCAATCATAAGGGCAGATTATCCACGCGTTACTCACCCGTGCGCCACTTTACTCAGGACCGAAGTCCCTTTCGCGTTCGACTTGCATGTGTTAAGCACGCCGCCAGCGTTCAATCTGAGCCAGAATCAAACTCTCCAGTTCAAATCTGTACAAGACTCCTGCTTTCGCAGAAATCGGAATCTCAAAGACTTTCTTCCCACTCGCTATTCACTTGTCAATGAACCACTTCGGCCTTTCGGCCCGCCGACCCGGCTCGTTGCCGCCCAGCGCAAGGAGCGATTATGCTCCGTTTCGTTTCTCAAGTCAACAACTTTTTTTCGTTTCGCGAAAGTTTTTCGCGGCGACCGTCAGTCGTTTTTCTCAAGGCGCGAGGAGCGTTTATGCTCCGCTTTGCTTTCGAAGTCAACAACTTTTTTCCATTCCGCGAAACTTTTTGTTTCACCCTGGAGCCAGTCGTTTTTCTTCAATCGCGAGGAGCGTTTATGCTCCCCTTTGCTTTCGAAGTCAACAACTTTTTTCCCGTTCCGCGAAACTTTTGTTTCATCGTGGAGCCAGTCGTTTCCTTCAATCGCGAGGAGCGTTTATGCTCCCCTTCGCTTCAGGAGTCAACCGTTTTTTTTCGTTTCCGCGAAATTTCATTTCGCTTGCGTTTCCATGAACCGTTTTCCCTCGTCGCGAAGGGGGAAATTGCCTTAAACCAGCCCCGCTGTCAAGCAACAAGTGCAAATATTTTCAAAACAATTACAGTCAACATCCGCAAATCTGCCCTGGGCGGGCATTTACGTCTACTGCTCCACCACCAGCCTAGCCCCGGTACGCAGGCTTTTCTCGTCCACGCCGTTCCAGCGCTTGAGATCATCCACGCTCACATTATAGATGCGCGATATCTTCCACAGGGTATCATTTGCCTGCACAGTGTAGGTCTTGCCCCCCTTGGCGGGAGCGGCTTTGTCCTGTCTGTCCTTGCTCGGCCTACTACCCACTCTGCCATCGGGCCCGGCGCTCACAGGCCGCCCCGCTGGCAGTGCAGCAGGTGCCGTTTGAGCTGGCGCTGCCGAGGCCTGCGCCCTACCGGGAATCCGCAACACCATTCCCGCGTGCACCTTATGCGGATCAGCTATGGCGTTCTGCTTTTGCAAATCCTGCACACTCACACCGTATCTGCTTGCAACAGCACTCAGGGTTTCATCGGGCCGCAAGGTATGCCGCGTGCCACTATCGGCCGCCACCACACGCGCCCCCGCAACCTGCGGTTCGCGCTCGGCAGCCCCCTTGGTGCCCCTGCCCCCCTTATCCCGACCCTTTGCGGGTTTGGCATCCAGAGCGGCCACAGCCTGGGCCGACATGTTTACAGAGCGGGGAACCAGAACGGTTTCGCCCGCCTTTAACGTAGGATTCCCGGGGTTAGCCCCCCGCAAAGTTGCCACTGGCACACCACAGCGGCGGCTGATCTTGTCCCACGAATCAGCACTGGAAGCCACCGTGCTCTGCCCCCACCCGGCGTAGGGCGCGCACTGCGAAGAAGCCAGAAATGTGCGGGCCTCACGCTCGCGACCTGCCGGTACATATATATATGTACTACGGCTGGTATCCGTCATGGGGCGCTTGTGATGTCTGTTGAATGCAGAAAACTCGTCCATGTCCATACGACAGGCGCGGGCCATGCCCGCAAGGTCGGTACCTGGCTTGGCGTTCAGGCGCAACACCCCGGGCGCACTATCGGGATGAATGGGATCAAAACCCAGCTGTGGCAGGTTGCGCATGATTTTGGTTACAGCAAGATAACGCGGCACATACTGCTTGGTTTCGTCGCGCAGTTGTGCGCGGTCGTCCAGCATATGGTTGCGCGACTTGATTTCAAAAAAGTCTCGCGCGCCAGTGCCCTGCTTGGCGCGGCCAATCTTGCCTTCGCCAGCGTTGTAGGCCGCAATGGCCGTGGGCCAGTCGCCAAAATCACCATAGAGCTTTTGCAGATAATCTGCCGCTGCTTCGGTTGATTTAAAGGGATCAAGACGCTCATCTGTCCACCAGTCCTGATTCAGGCCATATTTCTGCCCGGTGTAGGGCATGAACTGCCAGGCACCGGCGGCCCCGGCGGGAGAGCGCACTTCACAGCGATAACCGCTTTCAACAATGGCAAGGTAGGCCAGGTCTTCGGGCATGCCCCGCGAACGGAACACCCGTTTGGCATAGGCCAGAAACTGCTCGGCCCTTTTGGAAGACGCGCTCATGGTGGGGCGGCCCTTGCGCAAAAAGTATTTGTACTGACGGGTTACGTCGGGCATGGCACTTTCGGGAATATTTCTGTCCACTTGCCCGGTGGTATTCAGAGCGGCAGCTTCGGAGGCGGTGAGCGGCGGAGAAGTGTCCTCTTCCGGCACAGACATGGAAAGCCCCTTTCCGGCATCGCCCCCCTGCCGGGAGGCACAGCCCCCGGCAAGCAACAGGCAAAAGACAACAGCCATGATACCCAATCTTGCCATTGCCGATCTGTTTCCGTCTGATGCTGTAACCATGTTCCCTCCCCTTTTGCCGCCCCCGGCTTGCCATCTGCCGGGAAGATGCGTAAACAGCCGCCATGGGCAACTGCTGCTTTATCTGTGCACAGAGGCATGGCGCGGATTGCAAACAGCCCACACACATGCGCAACCGCGCAAAATATCAAATAAATTCCTTTGATGCGGGCCTTTGCCGCACAAGCCGCTCCCTTCAATAATGGCCGCCCGGCGGCCAACGCACACAGCCCGGAGGCGCGTATGCACAACGAAACCGAAGAAGCCCCGCTGCTGCCGGGCCTCAAGCCCGTGCTGGAACTGCTTTCCAGCGATCCCCAGCGCATAGACTGCGTCTTTTGCAAAAAAGGTCTGCGCGGTGCAGATGCGCAAGAGGTGCTGAACCTCTGCCGCCAGCACAATGTGCGCTTCAGCCTGGTAGACCAGGTGGCCCTTGACCGCCTGTGCCGCGCTGGCGGGCAGTCCGGGCAGGGCCGTCAGGGCCGTGACAGCGTTTCGCACCAGGGCGTTGTGGCCCGTCTGGCCGCCACCGGCTTTACCGACCTTGCCGACCTGCTGGCCGGGGTGGACAACGCCCCCCTGCCGCTCATTGTGGCCCTCGACCAGGTGCAAGACCCCGGCAACGTGGGCACAATCTGCCGCACGCTCTATGCCCTTGGCGGCGCGGGCATCATCTTGCCCCAGCACAACAGCGCCTATCTTGGCCCCGCAGCCCGCAGAGCCGCCGCAGGGGCACTGGAAAAACTGCCCGTCACCCGCGTAACCAACCTGGGGCACGCCCTCGACAGCGCCGAAGAAGCCGGACTGACCATTTACGGCGCTGGCGGGGATGGCCCCTCGAGCCTCAACGCCTTTGACGAACCCATGCAGCTGCCCGCCGTGCTGGTGCTGGGCAATGAGGACAAGGGTCTGCGGCCCGGCGTTGCCAAGCGTTGCGCACATATGCTGCGCATTCCCCTTGCCCGCGCCTTTGATTCGCTCAACGTGGCACAGGCCGGAGCAGTTTTGCTGGGTCTGGCCGCCGCGCATCGGGCAAAAAATTCTGACTCATAACGGATATCTGACTCGATAAACCCCAAAGCAAAAAGCACGCCAACACAATTGGCTCTTTTTGCAGCCTCTAGACAAGTACTTGACGCAATAAAAAAGGAAGCGCTACTGCGCTTCCTTTTTTATTGCAAGCAAAACACACACTAAACTTTTTCTAGATTAACACTAGACTATGTTTATACAGATAATTTACTCGCACAACAGCTATAAATACAGTCATATTGCATTCTCAAGCACCTTCTTCACAACAGAATATTCAGCTCTTCACCGCAAAAAACCGCCCTGTCTGTGCGCAATGCGCAACATGACAGGGCGGGTCAGCAGCCTAAATATGTCGAGCGATCTTATTGGGCAGCCTGTGGTTGGCCGCAAAAAAAACCTTGCTAGCGGATGTAGACGGGTATGTTGATGAAGACGTCGCGCGTAAAGGTGATCATGCGTTCCATAAGCCAGGGCAAGGCCAGCAGCAGGGCCAGAAACATGCACACCACTTTGGGGATAAAGGTAAGTGTCATTTCCTGAATCTGGGTGGCCGCCTGAATAACGCTCACCACCACACCCACGGCAAGCCCCACGCCCAGCATGGGCAGAGCCATCATCAGACAAAGCTCAATGGCCTGACGACCGAAACCAATGACAAAATCTGGTGACATGGGCTACTCCTGAAATTTGACGGTGTGCGAAACGCTATACCCCTTAAGCAAAAACAAGGCCAAAGCGAAACACGCAGCGACGGTCAGAGCAGAAAACTGTTCACCAGAGAGCCAACCAGCAGATTCCAGCCATCAACCATAACAAACAGTAGCAATTTAAAGGGCATGGATACCATCATGGGCGGCAGCATCATCATACCCATAGCCAGCAGCACGCTTGAGATGACCATATCCAGCACCAAAAAGGGAATGTAGATGAGAAAGCCGATGGTAAAGGCTGTTTTGAGCTCGCTGATCACATAGGCGGCGGCCAACAGCATGGTGGGCACTTCTTCCTTGCTGCGCGGGGCTTCGATTTTGCTGATGGAATAAAAAACCGAAAGGTCTTTTTCGCGCGTATGCTTGAACATAAAGGTGCGCAACGGGGCTTGCGCCCGGTCGAGCGCCACCTTGTAGTCGATCTGCTCTGCCAGATAGGGCTGCAGGGCGTTGTCGTTTATCTGCTTGCCCACGGGGTACATGATGACCACCGTCATAAAAATGGCAAGACTGGCAAGAATCTGGGTGGGGGGCAACTGCTGCACGCCCATGGCCTGCCGCAAAAAGCTGAACACAATGATGATGCGGGTAAAGCTGGTGACCGTGAGCATGATGGCCGGAGCCACCGAAAGCACTGTGAGCAGAAAAAGAATTTCCAGCAGCACAGACACTTTTTCAGGCGATTGCGCCCCCCCGGCCAGGGTAAGCTGCATGGAGGGCAGGGTAATATCCTGGGCGGCCAAGGCCACCGCAGGCAAAAGAACGGATATAAGGCTAGCTGCCGCCAGCGCCGCGACGGGCTTCTTCCATAACTTGCTGAAAATCGGCGTTCTCTGGCTCATGCTTTGCCTGCTCCTCGGTCAGTAGGGTAATCTGCTGGTCTGTAACCCCCAGCAACAACCTTTTATTCAAGAAGCGTACCACCATCAAGCCCTTACGCGGCCCCAGCGGCAACTGGGCTTCCATGACCAGAGCGTCACGCGGCAGCGCCCCGGGGCGCGGCATAAAGTTGAACTTGCCAAAGCGTCGCGCCAGCCACACGGCCAGCCACAGCACAGCCACCAGCAAAAAAAGGATGCCCACGGCCTGAATGTAGCTGCCCCACGAAAAAGAAGACTGCCCCAGCGCCGCAGCCGGTTCGGCCACCGCAGTGGCAGCCTCTTGCGCAACAGAGCCCACCGTGCCGCCCACAGGCCCTTCCACAGCGCCGCGCACGGCGCTGCCCGCAAGGCCGCCCTCGGCAGCGGCAAGCAATATGGGCAGGCTAGCCAAGCTGCTTCACCCTTTCGATGGGGCTGATGATGTCGGTAAGGCGCACGCCAAACTTTTCGTTGATAACCACGGCCTCGCCGCGCGCAACCAACTTGCCGTTGACGTAGACTTCAAGAGGTTCGCCAGCCAGCTTGTTGAGCTCAACCACCGAGCCCTGTCCCAGCTGCAACAGTTCGTTGATGAGCAGGCGGGTGCGGCCGAGTTCTGCCGAAACGTCCAGCGGAATATCCAGAATAAAGTCGAGCTCGCGCTTGAGCTTGCTGTCCTTGGGCTGACGTGCCATTTCAGTCATATCCTGAAAATGCGCGTCCACCGCCTGGCCGCCAAAACCAGCGCCAGCGCCGCCGAACGAGGCAGGCCCCTTGTCTTCTTCGTCCGCCGCCAGCGATTCGGCCCACTGGGCCGCCAAGGCTTCTTCGTCCAGGGCATTGCCAGCGGGCGCGGGCTCAGCCGCTGCGGGTTCAGCCGCTGCGGGTTCGGCCGCGTTGGCCTCGTCTTCCAGTTGTGCGGCCCACTGGGCTGCCAGGGCTTCTTGATCTTCCTGCGACATAGGTCACCTCATTCTCTGTTCCGGCACATCCTGCAAAAAATGTGCAGTCGTGTTGCGGAAGGCTGGCCCCAAACCGGGCGCAGCTGTCAAGCCGACATATGGAACCAGCGTTGGCGCCTGGGGCGCAACGGCCACAGCGCCGCGCTTACCACGGTTATTCCACAACAAAATCAGTAAAGTATACGCGTATAACCCGTTGCGCGCCCAAAATCTGGTTGAGGCGTGCGGCCACCTCCGCCTTCAGCAACACCTTGCCGTCTGGCGAAGAAATGTCGCTAAAGGTCTTGCCCGCAAGCAGCATGATGATGGCGTCGCGTATTCTGGGGCTGTTGGCCTGAAGTGCGGCAGACACATCGGCGTTAACTTCAACTTCCATACCCAGCTTGAGATAGCGCCGCCCCGAAGGATCAGAAATATTTACCGTAATTGGCGGTAACGGCAACACCTGCCCGCTGCTGCGCGGCAGATCGCTTTGCCGCTCGATGCGCGCATCGCCCGCGCCGCCAGAACCGCCGACTCCGCCAGACCCGCCAGCACCACCAGCGCCTGAAGCACCAGCGTGCCCACCGCCAGAACCGCCAGCTTCGCCTGAGCTGGGCTGCCCGGTAGCCCCCTTGCCAGCGGCCTCACCAGCCGTGGCATCGTGCGGTGCAGAGGTTGCCGCCGAGGGCGTGCGGAGAAAAAACCACCAGTAAGCCCCAATGCCAGCGCCGCTCAGTGTCATGAGCAGAATCGCCAATATAATGACGATGCGTTTGGCCTTGGAGGGCTTTTTAGGATTTTCTGCCTGCCCTTCCGGCAGGGCCTTTGCTTCTTTTTCTTTGGCCGCCATACGCACTCCACCGACATTGTGGGATCAAGAACGTGAACCGCTCAAGCCCTTGTGTAGCAGGCTTTATGCCAAGGCTTGTCATACCTTGGCAGGACGCGGCCCGAAAATATCCGTGCCAATGCGTACCATGGTGGCCCCTTCGGCCACCGCGCCTTCAAAATCACCACTCATGCCCATGGAAAGTTCGGGCAGGGGCAAACCCAGGCGGGTGCGCATGGTGTCGCGCAGCTCCCGCAGATGGGCAAAATGGGGCCGCGCCGCATCGCCCGCGTCAAACACCGGGGGCAGGCACATGAGGCCCTGCACATCCAGATGCGGACAATGCTCAAGTACATAATCGGCCAATTCCGGCAAATCTCCAGACATCACACCAGATTTTTGCGATTCGCCACCAACATTTACCTCAAACAGCACTGGCTGGCGGGCATCAGCCTCTACCAGCCGCCGTTCCATGGCGTCGGCAAGCTTGCGCGAATCAAGCGTGTGCACAAGGCTGAAAGCCCCTGCCACCAGCGGAGCCTTGCGGCTTTGCACATGGCCTATCATGTGCCAGCGAATGCCCGCGCACAGCGCTGCTGTGGCCGGGCCTGCGGCAAGATCAAGCCTTTTTTGCAGGGCTTCCTGAACGTAGTTTTCGCCAAAATCAATCTGCCCGGCGGCGGCCACCACGGCCAGCGATTCCGCCGGATGCAGTTTTGAAACGGCAATAAGCCTTACACTCTGGCGCGACCGACCGGCAGCGGCGCAGGCCGCATCCAGCCGGTCAAGCACGCGTGCATAGCGTTCTTGCAGCAGTGTGTCGCCCATCGCTACTCCGCCATCAGGCCCAGCTCACGCAAGAAGGCCGCGTCTTCTGTCCAGTGCTCGCGCACCTTGACCCACAGCTCAAGGTGAACCTTGCCGCCCACCAGATCCTGAATTTCCTTGCGTGCATCAATGCCTATCTGCTTGATGGACGCGCCCGCACGGCCAATAACCATGGCCTTGTGCATGGGACGGCCCACATAGATGACGGCATGGATAACCGTTTGCCCGCGCTCTTCGTCTTCTTCCCAGTTTTCCACGTCAACGGCCACCGAATACGGCACTTCCTGGCGCAGGTGCAAAAACAGCTTTTCGCGCACTATTTCTGCCGTCATGAAGCGCAGGGGCGCTGTGGAAATCTGGTCTTCGGGAAACTGCGCCGGGGCAACGGGCAGCTTGGAGCGGATAAGCTTTGCCAGATCGGGCAGGCCATCTCTTTTCAGGGCCGAGGTGGGGAAAAGCTCCGCCTTGGGCCACATTTCGCTCAGGCGCGTCAAAAGCGGCAGCATGCGGCTTTTGTCAGAGAACATATCGACCTTGTTGACCACCACAATCATGGGGCGCTCGTCGCTCGACAAGGCCTTGGCCAGAGGTGCGAGGTCGCGCTCCAGAAATTCGGGGTGGCGAATATACAAATGGGCGTCAAGCACAGGCATGGTGACTTCGGCCTGGGCAAGGCTCTGCCACACGGCCTGAAGCATGGTTTTGCTCAGCCTGCCGCGCATCTGGGCAAGGCCCGGCGTATCCATAAAGATAATCTGGGCATTTTCGTCTGTAAGAATACCCACAATCTGGTTGCGCGTTGTCTGCGGCTTGGGGGTGACAATGGTAACCTTTTGCCCAAGCAGGGCGTTCAACAGGGTAGATTTGCCCGCATTGGGCGGCCCCATAAGCGCTACCCAACCGCAACGATAGTTCTGATCCGACATTCTTTCTCCCGGCTGGAAGCATCCAGCCTCTACCGCCGACCGTGCGACGGAATACTTCTTGGCAATTGCAGGGCGCGGATACGCAAACACGCCAAAAGCCGCCCTCTGCGGGCTAACATCCTAAAGAACTTGCGCTTCCGCGTTAGGGCGGGCACAGGATTTGCGCTCTTGCCCGGCACAATCAGAGTAAGACTACTCTAGAAACATACTATAACTGGCTTTCTGTCCCACATCCGCGCTCTGCGGTCAAGACGCAGCACGCGGCATACCCAGCCCGGCCACGGCACAGCCCGGCGCAATAGCCCTTGGGCTGCCACTCCAGATCAGGGCGCAACGAAAAGGGCGCATCATTATTATACTTATTTTTTCCATAAAAAATGCGAGTCCAACAAGGCCTGTCTTGCTTGACTAGAACCGCACCAATGCTTACTGTGCCGCGCATGTTCAGCCTATTTACCTATATTGCACTTATTGTGGGCGTTAACTTCGCCTTTACGGTAACGCCGCTCATTCCGCTGCCCAATGGCGAGATGTGGGCTCCCCTTTCGCTCATCGTGGGCTTTATTTTTGTGGTGCGCGACTTTGCGCAGCGCCGCGTGGGCCATCATGTGCTCTGGGGCATGCTGGTGGGCTGCGTGGTCAGCTGGTTCATGGCCAGCCCGCAGCTTGCGCTTGCCAGCGCTGCGGCCTTTGCCGTGGGCGAGCTGGGCGACTGGGCCGTGTACACCTTTACCCGCCGCCCATTCTCGCAGCGCATTCTCATTTCAAGCCTTGTGGGCGCGCCCCTCGACAGCATCGTGTTTCTGGGCATGATCGGCATTGCCACGCCGTGGTCGGTCATTACCATGAGCCTGAGCAAGCTGGCCGGATCGCTGCTTGTGTGGTGGCTGGTGCGCCGCCGCGAACAGCGCGAAGATGCGCTGGATCATTCGCAGGCCTGATTTTTGCGCAAGCCTTGGCCTTGCCCCCTATTTTCAAACCCCGCGATGGCGTCATCGTGGGGTTTTTGTTTTGGGGGGCTTCGTATAGGCTCAATGCCATTCTTCAACGCAAGGGGATTGCATGAACACCCGCAACGACAAACAACAGGCCCAGGCAGAGCTGCTGCTAGAGCGGCTGGATAACGCGGGCCTGGCCGAATACGTCAAGCTGTCGCAACAAACCGGCAAAATTTTGTGGCTGAACTTTCTCTCCGGCATTGCCAGAGGGCTGGGATTCAGCATCGGCGCAACCCTGGTGCTGGCTGTTGTCTACAAGATTCTGGCGCGCATCATCAGCATGAACATTCCCTACCTTACCGATCTCTTGCAGCAGGTCATGAACATGGCCAAGGGCGGCTAGCGGCGCAGCCAGTAAAAAAAGAGGGGAAGGAAGCCAAGCTCCCCTCCCCCGTGTACATTGCGGCAAATCGCGCCTACGAGCCAGCGGCCGCACGGGCGGCTTCTTCTGGATACAGGGCCGAGATCTTTGCCAACAAATCCATAAACCGCCCTTCCACAATGGCCTGACGGGCACTGCGCGCCAGATCGAGGTAGTAGGTAAGGTTGTGCAGCGAATTGAGCCGGAACGACAGCAACTCCTGGCTGGCATACAGATGCCGCAGGTAGGCCCGCGAAAAATTGCGGCAGGCATAGCAGCGGCAGTTGGGATCAAGGGGGCCGTCGTCTTCGGCAAATTCTCGGCGCTTGATGTTGATCTTGCCAAGCGAGGTGTAGAGCGTGCCGTTGCGCGCATTACGGGTGGGCAACACGCAGTCGAACATGTCCACACCGGCGTGGATGCCGGTAACGATATCCAGCGGCGTGCCCACGCCCATGAGGTAGCGCGGCTTTTCGCGGGGCAGCAACGGGGCCGTGTGGTAGAGCAGATCGTACATCTTGTCCTTGGGCTCGCCCACCGAGAGGCCGCCAATGGCAAAACCGTCAAAATCCATACCGCACAGTTCGTTGACCGAGCGTTCGCGCAGGTCTTTGTAAAAACCGCCCTGCGTGATGCCAAAAAGCAGATTGTGCGCCGAGCCTGGCGGGTAGGCATCGATGGCGCGCTTGGCCCAGCGCGTGGTGAGAGCCAGAGATTTTTCGGTATAGGCGTAGTCCGCGCCAAAGGGCACGCATTCGTCCAGCACCATCATGATGTCAGAATCAAGATTGCGCTGTATTTCCAGCACTTTTTCAGGCGTGAACAAATGCTTTGAACCGTCGAGGTGCGAGCGGAACTCCACGCCTTCTTCACGGATCTTGCGCAGCGAGCTCAGGCTGAAAACCTGAAAGCCGCCGCTGTCCGTAAGAATGGAGCCGGGCCAGGAGGCAAACTTGTGCAGCCCCCCGCGCCTGTGCACAAGCTCGTCGCCGGGGCGCAGATAAAGGTGATAGGTATTGCCCAGAATAATGGGCGCGCCAATGGCGGCCAGGTCATCGGGTGCAAGCGCCTTGACCGAACCCACGGTTCCCACGGGCATGAAGATGGGCGTGGGAATAGCGCCATGAGCCGTGCGCAGCACCCCCGCGCGGGCCGCTCCGTCGGTGTGTTCTATGGTAAATATGGATTGGGACATGCCGCGCACACTATCCGCAAGCGCCCTGCTGCGCAAGAGGGGCCGCAAAACGTTGCCCCGCGCCAGCCTGCGGCAAATTGTTGTGCCTTTGGGGCAATGTTGCTAAGGTTGCGGCCTTTCATTGTAGGGTAGTGCGCGCAGGGGCCGGGGCCGTTGCGCCGGGGGAACATCACAGGACGGGTGCGCCTCCGTTGCCGCATGAGCGGTGCGCGCTTTGCCGCGCAAAGCGTCCTTCAGCAAAGTTCAAATGAGGGAATTCCCTGTGAGCGATTGCACCTTTTCACCGTCTCTGTGCCACATTGATCTGGGAGCTATCCGCCGCAATTTTGGCCGCATGGGCCAGCCGCAGGCGCTTATGCCCGTTATAAAGTCTGACGCATACGGCCACGGCCTTGTGCCGGTGGCGCGCGTGCTGGCCGAGGCTGGCGCGAAACGCTTTGCCGTGGGCACTGTTTCAGAGGGCATGGCCCTGCGCGATGCCGGGCTGCGGCAGACCATTGTGCCCCTGCTGGGCGCGCTTACCGATGTGGACTGGCAGGGAGCCGTGATGCAGGGCCTCACCCCTTTGGTGGGCAACTTTGACCAGCTCGAACGAGCGGCGGCCCACTGCCACGCGGGCCGCACCCTGCGCGTGGCCATCAAGTGCGAGACAGGCATGGGCCGACTGGGCTTTTCTGAAGCAGAGCTGCCCCAGGTCATTGACCGTTTGCGCAGCACCCAGGGCCTTGAGCCCGTGATGGTTTTGTCGCACTTTTCGTGCGCCGATATGCCAGAGCAGGAAGCCTATACTCAGGATCAGGTGCGCCGCTTTACCGCCATGTCTGACGCGCTGCGCGCGGTCTTTCCCGAAGTGCAGCGTTCGCTATGCAATACGGCGGGAACCATTGACCGGCCCGATGCACACTTTGAAATCTGCCGCCCCGGCATTTCGCTTTACGGCGGCAATCCCTTTAAGGGTACCGCGTGGGAAGACAAGGGCGCAAGTCTTGGGCTGGAATGGGCCATGAGCGTCAGTGCGCCCATCATTGAAGTGCGTCAGGTGGCCGAGGACCGCAGCGTTTCGTACGGCCGCCTGTTTACCGCGCAAAAAACAGCCACCGTGGCTGTGGTGGCCATTGGCTATGCCACGGCCTTCAACCGCTCGCTCTCCACACGCACGGCCATGATCATTAACGGTCGCCGTGTTCCGCAGGTGGGCCGCGTGTGCATGGGCATGATCATGGCCGACGTGACTGGCCTGCCACCGGTGCGCGTGGGCGACACGGCATGGCTTGTGGGCGGCCCTGCCGATCCTGGCGAGACCCCGGTGACCCCGCAGGATATTGCCGACACCCTGGACACAATTTCTTACGAAGTGTTGTGTCTTTTCGGGGGGATGAACACGCGCGTCTACGGATAGTGCCTTTTACGCACATTTCGGCTTGACAGGCCCATTTGCCGGACGTATAAGACTCGTTCCTTGCTCGCGCCCCGTGTGGCGTGGGCTGCCAATCCAAAAGGAGAATACCAATGCGGAAATTTGAAACCCTGCTGCTCCTTTCGCCGGAGCTTTCCGCCGATAATCGCGAGGGCATCATCAACGCCCTTACCGCGATCATTGAGCGTGAGAAGGGCGTCATGGTGGAAGTGGACAATTGGGGCATGCGCGACCTCGCCTACCCTGTGCGCAAACTGATGCGCGGCTACTATGTGCGCCTCGTGTACAATGCTCCCGCCGAGCTTATTGCTGAGCTGGAACGTATCGTGCGCATTACCGACGGCATCTTCAAGTTTGTGACCGTCAAGTTGGCCGACGAAGTGGCCGGGGAGGTTGCCTAACATGGCTTTTAAGAAAAAGTTTGCCCCGCGCCGCAAGTTTTGCCGCTTCTGCGCCGACAAGAACCTGCCGCTCGACTACAAACGCCCGGACATCCTGCGCGACTACATCACCGAGCGCGGCAAGATCATCGCCCGCCGCATCACCGGCACCTGCGCCAAGCACCAGCGCGCCCTGACCACCGAGATCAAGCGCGCCCGGCAGATGGCCCTGCTGTTCTACACCACCGTGCACAGCACTGACGTCAAGAAGAAGACCGTCTAGGAGGCCACATGACCATGAAACTCATCTTGCGCGCCGACGTTGACTCCCTGGGGCGCCTGGGGGACATCGTCACGGTCAAGCCCGGCTTCGGACGGAACTACTTGATCCCCCAGGGCCTTGGCATGATCGCCACCGAGGCCAACCTGAAACAGTTCGAACTGGAGCGCAAGAAGCTGGCCGCCAAGGCCGACTCCCTGCGCGCCGAGGCCAATGAGCTGGCCGCCAAGATCGCCGCCGCCACCCCCAAAGGCCGTCAGACCCTGCTGTTTACCGCCACCATGGACGACCCGATGGCGCGGCTGGCCCAACGGCTGCTAACCGAGCCGGAGCGGATCGCCAAGTCACGCAGCCGCGAGA
>SAAX01000136.1 GCA_009929215.1 Deltaproteobacteria bacterium
AGCTTCTGCTCCATAAAATCAAGCAGGGCTGCCATGCGCTGTTCGTAGGTATGGTCGCGCAGCACGCGGGCGCGAGCGCGGGCGGCATACGCCTGACGCTCTTCAGGATGGGCAATAAATTGCTCGATGGCCGCATAAAATTCTTCCAGCGTGCCAAAGGTTGCCAGCTCGTCCTGCGCAAACAGCTCTGGCATGAGCGCCCGCCGGTCCACAAGCTGAAAAGCCCCCATGGCCGCCAGTTCAAACGTGCGCGGATTGACAAAATCCCCCTTGCTCACAAGCTCAGCAGTGCCAAGGCTTGAATGCAGGTTCAGGTTGACCCGCGTGGCATTGTAAATTTTTACGCTTTCATCGGCATCAATGCGCGCGCCGCCGCGCTGCACATGGTTGGCAAGCAGGGTTTCGCCTTCCCAGTCCGACCCCCAAATTTTGAAGTCGCGCCCGATAAGCTGCCGAAAGGCCAGCCTGCGGTTGGGGTAACCAGCACCCAAAAAGCCGATATCCGCGCCGTATTCGCGCCGTTCCTGATCACTGAGTTCCAGCGGCTTGTGAAAATCGGGCTGCGCCGCCAGCGGCAAATAAAGGGCGTTGCCCTGCCCTATGCCCGCAAGCTGCGACAAAAAAGGCTCTTTCTGGATGACGGCAAAAACATCGTACAGCGGGGCGTAGCCCTTCCAGTAGTCAAAAATTTCGTGGTCTTCCACAAACCACATGGCTGTGCGAATGCCCGCCCTGCGCAACCGCTGCAACAGGCTGCGCCCCAGCGGTGCCTGCGCCAGGGCAAGCACCAGATGCGGCTCCTGCGCCTGAACCTGCGCCCACACCGCCTGCGAAACCACCTGCAAGAATGAATTCTCCAGCTGGGCGGTCTGCGCCGGGGCCAGACCAAGGCCGCGCAGCCCCGTAAAACCCGCGTGCAGCAACGGAGCCTCAAACACGCGCACGCTGTGCCCCAGGGCGCTGAGGGCGCTGGCGCAGTACCTGCCAATGGGCAGCGAGCCGCCGTACATGGGCAGCACCACAAGAATTCGCAGAGGAGCGGCGGGCATCAGCAGTATCTCCCTGGCGGCAACATCCAGTCCGCATCGTTACAAAGCCATTGTTCAAGTTCGTCAGATGGCGGGGTCGCCTTGGCGCTGCCTGCGGGCGCAAGCGCCACGTGCAGGCGGGCCGCCAAAAATTCACGCACATACTGGCGCTCTGCCGCGTGCGGGTCATGCCCTGCCAGCAGCTGGGGCAGCGCCCCAAGGGTATCAAAGCCAGTACGCCATAGCTGCAAATCTGCCGCAAGGGACGGCCATTGTTTTTCACCAGCCGCCGCTGTGGAAAGCCCCGCCTTTACGCCGCCAAGCACGGCCACCAGCAACCGCAGCATATCCACCTGCGTCAGCGGCTGCCCACAGGCCACATTGTACGGGCAGGGAGCACTTTCAAGGCACGGCCCGCAAGCGCGGCTGGTTTGCCATACGTGGTGGCCCTCGCCGTAAGGCCCGGTTTCGTGCTGCCAGGCAGAGGACAAAAAAAAACGCCAACACAGGCACGCCAAGGTGCGCGCCCAGATGCATGATGCCCGTATCGGGCGATATCAGCGCATCCAGCTCGCCCACGGCGTCCACAAGGGCGGGCCAGTCTGTCTTGCCGCTGAGGTCTTCAACCGCTGGCAGCATCTTGGCGGGCAGCTGCCGCATGAGCTGACGGGCGGCGGGTTTCTCTGCCGCAGAACCAAGCAGATACACACGCGGGCCGCCCAAGGCCCCAAAGGCCGTGCGCACCACCTCGGCCAGCACGGGCACGGGCAACGAGCGGCGCGATTCGCGCCCCGCCAGCACTACGCCAAGCCCTCGCCCGCCGGGGGTCGCCACGGGGTTGACCCTGTGGGCCTCGACCGGTTCTGGTGCAAAATGTGCCCAAAAATCTACCAGATTGAGAGGAGCCAAGGCGCGCCGTTCGCTGATTCTGAAGGCAAGCCGCGCCCAGGGCGAGCGAGAGATGCCCCCCGGCTCTGGCCGATAGCCGTACACCTGCTCTGTCTCAAAAACTCTGCACAGGGCCGCTGTAGCGCCGGAAAAATTGCAGTTGTACACGGCTTCAAAGCGCAGGCCCTGCCAACGGGTCAACATAGCGGTATTGCGCGCCAGCGCCTCGGCCTCTGGCTTGCCGTGCACAGACAGGGCGTGCAGTTCGGCAAAGGGATAGAGCACCCTGGCCAGCGGAACCAGGCTTGCATCCACGGCAAGATGAACCTCGCCGCGCAAGGCCAGGCTCAGCAACAGGCGCTTGGTCTGCACCAGATCGCCAAAGCGTGCCGCCTGTATGACCAGAAATTTGGGCATGTCGTTCCGTAGTTGTTAAAGGCAGTAGTAAGTTGATGGCCGCAAGCATGCGTAAAACTGCCAATTGCCCACAATCTAAGGCAATCGGGCCACCTAGGCAAGCAAGGTGCGGCGCAAATGCGCCGCGCAACAATTGGGGCTGCACAACTACGGCGGCACGCTGGCCCTTTGCAAAATATTTCGCACTGCTGTATGCTGGCCCTCAAGCTTATTTCACCCTTTGGATCACACATGCGCACACAGCCCCCCGCACCGCTCTACCCCATATTTATTTCGCTCACGGGCATTCACTGTCTGGTTGTTGGCCTTGGTCAAGTGGGGCAGCGCAAACTTTCTGGTCTGCTGGCCTGCGGCCCAGCCTCTGTGCTGGTGCTTGATCTGGCAGAGCCCGCCACCGAGGTTGCCGCCCTGCTGAGCGACCCACGGGTGCATTTTGAGCGCCGCAGCTGCACGCAGGCCGACCTGCAAGGCCGCGCCCTTGTTTTTGCTGC
>SAAX01000076.1 GCA_009929215.1 Deltaproteobacteria bacterium
CGCGTGGTCTGCACAGCACAGCTGTGCAGACCACGCGGGCCAAAACGTCTAGCCGTTAAGCCAAGCGCGCTTAAGCGCGGGGCGGCAGGTGTTTGGTCTGCTTCTTGAGCCTGTAGCCCACCCACACAAAGGCGATCCAGATGGGTGCAAGCATTACCGCAAGGCTTTCACCAATCATCACAAGCACGATCAGCACCATCGCCATGACCAGCAGGCAAAGGTAGTTGGTAAAGGGATACCAGAAGGACTTGAAGTGGATAAGTTCGCCAGCGCGCACCATGGCCGCACGAAACTTCAAGTGGGTCAGGCTGATCATGGCCCAGTTGATAACCAGAGCGGCCACCACCAGCGACATGAGCATACCCAGAGCCTTGCCGGGCATGGCATAGTTGATGATCACGCAGATCAGCGTGGCAAGCGACGAAATCAAAAGGGCATACACCGGCACGCCACGGGCGCTGACAGTGCCAAGAGCCTTGGGGGCGTTGCCCTGGAGGGCAAGACCGTACAGCATGCGGCTGTTGCAGTAAACGCAGCCGTTGTACACCGAAAGTGCCGCCGTAAGCACTACAAAATTGAGCACATGGGCAGCAGAAGGAATGCCGATAAGGTCAAAAATCTGCACAAAGGGGCTGGCCACCATGGCTTGGGCCCAGTGGCTCTTGTCCACGGGCGCGCCAAGCTGGCTCCAGGGGTGCAGGGTCAGCAGCACAAGCAGCGCACCGATGTAGAAAATAAGAATACGGTAGATGATCTGATTCACAGCCTTGGGAATGGTCACACGCGGGTTGTCGGTTTCTGCCGCCGCAATGCCCACAAGTTCAAGGCCGCCAAACGAGAAAGCCACAACAGCCAGCGCCGTAAACACACCTTCCCAGCCGTGGGGCAAAAAGCCGCCGTGGGCCCACAGGTTGCTCACCGCCGCGTCAGGCCCAGCATGGCCGCTGAACAGCAAAAACGTGCCCAGCAAAATCATGGAAACAATGGCCACAATCTTGATGGAGGCAAACCAGAATTCCAGCTCGCCAAACAGGCTCACATGGCACAGGTTGATGCCTGTGATCAGCAAAAAGAAAAATGCCGTGGTCTGCCACGGTTGAATGCTGGGAAACCAGTATTGCACATACACTGCCACAGCAGACAGTTCGGACATGCCCACCAGCACGTACAGAATCCAGTAGTTCCAGCCAGAAAGCAGGCCGGGAAAATCACCCCAGTACTTGTGGGCAAGGTTGCTGAAAGAACCGGCAACGGGTTCCTGCGCCATCATTTCGCCAAGCTGGCGCATGATCATAAAGGCAATGAAACCGCCAAGGCCGTAGCTCAACAAAACAGCGGGTCCAGCCATCTGGATGGTTCCCGCCGAGCCAAGAAATAGGCCTGTTCCAATGGCACCGCCCAGCGCGATGAGCTGTACATGCCTGTTTTTCAAGGCTCTTTTCAATTCAGGAGTGTTGTTGTTTTTCATTTGCAGCAAATTGGCTACGGCTACCCCCGCCAGAGTCGCCCAGTTGCATCAAACCCGGTATGCGGCCGGTTTCTCCCCTCGCACTTGGAATCGCGGCGGTTAGCGCCCGCGATTGCCAAAAACAGACAAAACCATCATCTCTGCCAGTGGTAGTGCCACTGGCTCCCCTCAATGGCGCAAAACCTCACCCCCGCACAGGCTCAGTGCGGCCTAGCCGGCGCAACCGGCCCGTGTATGGAAACGTGAGGCACAAAGGTAAACCCCGGCTGTGGCACGCATACGAGCGCCAGCAACCGGGGTTTACATAAAAACTACTTGGGCTGTTCTGAACTGCCAGCGGCTGGTGAAGAAGCTGGTGCAGAAGCGGCCTGATCAGACACATCTCTGGCATCAACTATTCTTACGCCAAATTCTGCCACATTTGCGGGCGGGGAGTAAAAAAGCACCATAAAGGGCACTTCGCCCCCGCGCATGACATTGGTATTGTTGGTAAGAATTTCCACCTTGTTGTTGAGAAAAGATTCCATCTCCTTCTCACTCAGCACCTGAAGCTGAAAAAGTGAAAGCTGCACGCCGCCAAGCTGTTTTTTGACAGCCAAGGGCTTTAAGTCCTTGTCGTAAATGGCCGCTTCAATGGTGATAAGTTCCTTGGGCTGTGGAAACTCGTTGACCACCCGGCCTTCAATCACAAAGACCTTACCCACTTTCTCATTATCTACATAGTACTGCCGCACATTACGCATGGTCAGCAGTTCTACCTGCTTTGCAATGTCCTGCTCGTTCAGCTGCTTTGCCGCGCCCTTGCTGGTATAGTACCACCAGCCGCCCCCCGCACACGCCAGCACAAGCACAAGCGCCAGCGCAATCTTGAGCAGGGGCAGCTTCTTTTTGATGGGCATATCGGGCAGCGGGCCCTGCTCTGCCAGGGGTACTTCGGGCTCATAGGCAAAAACCGTTTTGCACACCGAGCAGCGCAGCTTGACGCCCGGCTTGGCAAGCTGATCTGGCAAATTAAAGCGGCTAGCGCAACTGGGACATTTTATTTCCATGCCTTTACTCCAAAACCTACCGGCTGCCGGAGCCGGGAAAAGCCTATTCGGGAATAACTTCAAACACGCCGGGCAGCATACGGTAATGCTCGGCGTAGTCCAGGCCGTACCCCACAATGAAGCCCTGATTCAGCTTAAAGCCCGCAAAATCAACCTTAACGTCAACTTCACGGCGCTCATCCTTGTCTACCAGAGCGGCTAAACGCAGGCTGCGGGCCTTGCGTGCGGCAAACTGGCCAAGCAAAAAGCGCATGCTATGGCCGCTGTCAACAATATCTTCAACAATCAGCACATGCTTACCGCAAATGTCAATCTCTACATCTTTGCTAAAGATCACATGCTTTGAGCTGGTGGCACTCTTGCCGTAGCTGGAAAGGCGAACAAAATCCAGTTCCAAGTTTTTGTTATGCAAAAACCTGACCAGATCGCTAAAAAACATAAAGCCACCCTTAAGCACGCAAACAGCTACCATCGGTTCGTCGCCGTAAGTCGCGTTGATCTCGGCGGCCAGTTCCTGAATTCGGGCTGCAATCTGTTCCGGCGTAAACACCGGCTTCAGTTCTTTAACAACAATATCTTTAGCCTTGGACATGTGCTTCTCCTGCTTCCTGTGCAGCGGAATCCAGTTCAAAATAAACGGCAGTTTCATCGCAGTTGGGGTACTTGGCGCAATGCACGCAGTCAGCCCATATTTTTTGCGGCAAAACGCTTTTGTCCACAACCTTGAAACCCAGGCGGTCAAAAAAGGCCTCCTGGTATGTGAGAGCAAACACCTTTTTTATATGCAGGCTCTGGCATTCTGCCAGGCAGGCATGCACAAGTTCCCTGCCCGCACCAACACGGCGCACGTCTTCGCGCACCACAAGTGAGCAGATTTCGGCCAGATCTTCCCATACTGGTGCCAGGGCGCAGCAGCCAACAATTTCGCCTTCTGCGTTCTCGGCAACCATAAAATTGCGCACATGCCCATAAAGATGGATAAGGGCACGGGGCAGCAAAAGCCCTTTTTGGGCGCATTGCAGCAAAAGCCCATGCATGGACTTTACATCGTCCATGTGGGCTTTGCGCACCACCAGGGTATTTTCCATTATTTCTGATCCAGCAACTTTTTAAAGACCATTTCGACCATTTCGGCGTCAGCCATGCCAGGTTCGGAGAGAATCAGCTGGCCATCCTTGCTGTAAAAAGCATTGTGCGGAATCTGCGAGATTTTGAAAGCCTTGGCGATTTCGCGGTCAGCCATGTAGACGGGGTAGGTCATCTTCATCTTTTCCACAAAGGGCGGCACTACCTTGGTGTCTTCGTCAAGAGAAAGGCTGACGATAAGCACGTCTTTTTCCGCATATTTTTTGCGCACACTCACAAGCTCGGGAATTTCAACGCGGCACGGAGGGCACCAAGTGGCGAAGAAATTGAGCATGATAACCTTGCCCTTGTTCTTGGCCAGCATATCGGTAAGCCCGGCCAGATTCAGGGTAGGAACCGAGGGGGCCGCCAGGGCCGAGCACGGCAATGCCAGACACAGCAATAAGGCCAGGATGACTTTCTTCATAATGTACCCGAAGTTTTTAAGGGTAGAAGCAAGGCCACGCGGGGCGCGGCTACACAAACTGCTTGGCGGCCTTTACCGCACCTACGGCGTCAGCGCAATACGCATCTGCGCCAATGGCATCGGCAAAAGCCTGGGTAACAGCCGCCCCACCCACCAAAACCTTGATAGGCAGGCCGCGTTCCCTAACAATTTTAATGGTGTCTTCCATGCGCACCATAGTGGTGGTCATCAAGGCCGACAGGCCGATGATACGCGCGTTGTGCTTGAGTGCGCAAGCAACAATGGCCTCGGCAGGAACATCCTTGCCAGCGTCCACAACGTCAAAGCCGTGGTTGCCCAGCAAGAGCGAAACAATATTTTTTCCAATGTCGTGAATATCGCCCTCAACCGTGGCCATAACTACAACGGGGCGCTCTTCTGCGCCGCGCGATGCTTCAAGCAGGGGTTTAAGGTGTGCAAAGGCCGTCTGCATGGTTTCGGCAGCGCGGATAAGCTGTGGCAAAAAGTATTCGCGCCGTTCATAGCGCGCGCCCACCTCTGTAATGGCGGGAATCAGCTTTTCCTGCACCAGGGCAAAGGGGTCGGCCCCATTTTTCAGTTCTGCGTCAAGCAGGGGCAGCACGTTTTCCTTGTCGCCGTTAAGCACGGCCTCGGCAAGGGTTTTGGCGGCAGCGCCGCCGCCCTGCCGCACCTGCACAGAGCCCTCGCCGGGCTTCCAGCCCGAATAGGAGGCGATGAACGATGATGCGTGGGCATCGTGGTTGCACAAAACCTTGAGCGCATCGGCCGCTTCACGCAGCCGCTGGGCCGAGGGGTTGGCGATGCACGAGGTAAGACCAGCGCCAGCCGCCAGCGAAAGAAAGGTTGCGTTGAGCAGCTCACGGGCGGGCAAGCCAAACGAGAGGTTTGAAAGCCCAAGGGTGGTGGGCAGGCCGTTGGCCGCGCACCAACGCGTCATTTCAAGGCACTGCAAGGCGCTGTCTGCGCTGGAGGAAACCGCCAGGGCCAGAATATCCACCATCATTAACCGGCGCGAAATACCCATGGCTTCGGCCTTTTCAATGAGGCTTTCAACCGTACTGATGCGTTCTGCGGCTTTTTCCGGCAGATGCGCCCCTTGCAGGGGCAACAGAATAAAGGGCGCGCCAAAGTCGCGGCACAGGGGGCCAAGCTGCTCCATGCGCCCGGCCTCGCCACTGATGGAATTGACCAAGAACGATCCGGGGCAGTACGGCAGTGCATTGGCAATGGCCGTAGCGTTGGAAGAATCTATGGAAAGCGGCATGGGCAGCCGCCCCACAAGGCGCTGCACCAGTTCGGGCAAGAGCTGGGTTTCGTCCACAAGGGGCGCGCCCACGTTGACATCAAGTATGGTAGCGCCCGCGTCCACCTGCGCGTCGGCCAACTGCATGGCAACGTCAAAAAGCCCCGCCTGAAGCTCCTGCGTCAGGGCCTTTTTTCCCGTGGGGTTGATGCGCTCGCCAATGATGGTCAGGGGTTCGCCCACGGCTATGCGCACCATCTGCGAACGGTTGGTCAGGCAGATGCCCCTGCGCGTGACCGAGGGCGGCGTGATGTTTTCCACCCCGCGCACGGCCTGGGCCAGCGCCGCCAGATGCGCCGGGGTTGTGCCGCAGCAGCCGCCCAGCACCCTTGCACCCATGTGGGCAAAGGGAGCGGTTTTTTGCGCAAAATCTTCCGGCCCCAGGGGGAACACTGTCACGTTGCCGCGCAGTTCCGGCAGACCCGCGTTGGGCTCGGCCATAACCGGGCATTCGCACGCGTTGAGCAGTTCCTGCACCACAGGCAGCATCTGGTCCGGGCCGAGGCTACAGTTGGTTCCCACCACGTCCACGCCCATGTTCTGCATGGTTTCGGCAAAAATGGTGGGTGTAGACCCGGTAAGGCTCACACCCTGCTCAAAGGTCATGGATACCATGACGGGCAGGTCGCATTCCTGCCGTGCGGCGGCCACTGCGGCCCGCGCCTCGGCAAGGTCAAACTGCGTTTCAATAAAAATAAGGTCAGCCCCGCCAGCCACAAGCCCGCGAATCTGCAAGGCAAAGGCGGCGATGAGGTCACGCGGCTCCACCGGCCCAAGGGGCTTGGCAAAGTGCCCGGTGGGGCCCACATTGCCCGCCACAAATAGGGGCCTGCCCGCCTGGGTGGCTGCCTGTTTGGCAATTTCGACCATGCGGCGGTTAAACGAAAAAACATCCAGACTCTTGGGCAGCTTGTAAATATTGCCGCCAAAGGTGCACGAGGTCAGCAGGTCAACACCCGCGTCGAGGTAGGCTTTGTGAATACCGCGCAGGGTGTCGGGGTTTTCCATGCAGAATTCTTCAGGTGTGGCGCCAGCGGGCATGCCCGAGGCCTGAAGCATGGTTCCCATGGCTCCGTCGAGCAAAAGCGGCCTGCCAAGGCCGAGGGCTTGTCTGAATGTCATCTTTGTCTCGCTGTGATCCCAACACACCTGCCGCTGGCAAAAGAGCACCTTTGCCTTCCGCCTGCATAACCTGTATGATGGGGCTTCGGTTGTTTGCGGCCGCCAGCTCTGCTTTTTTTGAGAGCGGAACACGCAAGCCGGAACCGGGGCTGCGCGCCGCCGGAGCCAACAAAAATAAGCCTTGCCGTAGAACCCGGCAGGCCTTTTACTACTGAAAAACATTGAAAAGAACAAACCAAAACTATAGAATCAAACATTGCGGTCAGTTACGGGCCGCGATGATTAAGCATAAATATCATGAAAAAAGATAGTCCGATAGTTCCCCCAAGCCCACGCCGTGCCAAAAAAGCACAAGAGGCCGAAATTTCCGCCCCCGAGGTGGAAATTCTCGATGCTCCCAAGGCGCGCAAACGGGCCACTTCCGCCACTGGCGGCTCGCGTGGTGCAGCCCCTGCCCCACGCACGCGCGCTGCCGGAAAAAAAGCGGCGGAAAAAAACATTCTCGACATAGACGGCTCAGAAGTCAGGGAAGTTGCCACTGATTCCGTGGTCGATGAGCAAGAAGACGAAGAATCATTGGTAGATGCCACCCCGGATGTGGACATTGACCTTGACGACGACCACGACATCGACCCCCTTGTGCTGGACGACGATGGTCACGATGGTCTGCCCGCGCCGTCTACCCCCCGTCTGCCCGCCGTAGGCACGCGCGACAGCCTGCACATGTACCTGCGCGAAGTAAGCCGTTTTCCGCTGCTCAAGCCAGACGAAGAGCACGAGCTTGCCCTGCGGGTACGCGACCACAACGACCCGGACGCCGCCTTTCGGCTGGTGTCTTCGCATCTGCGCCTTGTGGTGCGCATTGCCATGGACTTTCAGCGCCGCTGGATGCAGAACGTGCTTGATCTGGTGCAGGAGGGCAACGTGGGCCTCATGCGTGCGGTCAACAAGTTTGACCCCGACAAGGGCATCAAGTTTTCGTACTACGCCTCGTTCTGGATCAAGGCCTACATTCTCAAGTTCATCATGGACAACTGGCGCATGGTCAAGATCGGCACCACTCAGGTGCAGCGCAAGCTGTTCTATAACCTGAACCGCGAGCGCCAAAAGCTCATCGTACAAGGTTTTGACCCCGATGCGGCCATGCTTTCCGAGCGCCTGGGCGTGACGGAAGACCAGATCAACGAGATGGATCAGCGCCTGGCATCCACCGACATGTCGCTCAACATGCCGGTAGGCGAAGATGCGGGCGGCGCAACACGCATGGACTTTTTGCCCGCCCTTGGCCCCGGCATTGAAGACAGCCTTGCACAAGATGAAATCGCCGGTCTTGTGCGCAGCAAACTCAAAACCATACTGCCCAAACTGAACGAGAAAGAGCTGTATATTCTGCATAATCGCCTGCTCACGGACGAGCCGGTAACCTTGCGTGAGATAGGCGAACGGTATAACGTCACGCGGGAACGCGTTCGCCAGCTGGAGGCGCGGCTGCTGGAAAAAATCCGCCAGCATCTTGCTTTGGATATCAAGGACTTTTCAGACACATGGATACAATCCTGATATGAAACGTAACCACGTTGCGCTGCTGTGCGCCCTGGCCCTTACCGCCGCCACCTCGTTTTCACTGCTTGGTTGCGGCGGCTGCTCTGGCGCGCGCCATCAGGCTGCCGATAAGTCGGACGCGCCCGTTGCCGAATCTGCGGCCTCCGCTGCCACCACCAAGGCCCAGAAGTTTGACCTCAAGGGTGTTTCTCTGCGCCCGGTGGAAGCAGAGCTTTCGCCCAACGCTCTCAATACCTACGCATTTCTGGTTTTTGCTCAGGCGCTGAACAATGAGGACGAAAACGCTCTTGCCGCAGCCGCTACTCTGCTGGCCAAGGCGCACATGCCGGTCAATATCTGGCTTGAGGGCGGCGTGTGGCTACTGAGCCGCAAATCGCAGCACACGGCTGCGGTGATGGAACAGGCCCTCAGCGTCTGGCCCGACGATATTTCGCTCAACCTGCTCTATGCCGAAGCCCTTATGGAAAAAGGCACGCCAGAGCTTGGCGTCAAGCTCATGCGCGACTATCTCAAGCGGCATCCCGAGTCTGTAGATGCCCGCATGGAGCTGGCCCTGCTGCTGGTCAAAAGCAAGCAGTACCCAGAGGCAGAAAAGCTGCTCAACAGCGTTACCGGCAAGCAGCGCACCCCCCTTGTGGACTATTACCACGCGCGGGCGCTTATTGGCATGGACAAGCCCAACGAAGCTGTTGCCCACTTGCAGCGCGCCATCAAGGATATGCCCGACTTTGTGGAAGCCATGGCCGAGCTTGCCTTCATCTATGAGCAAAAGCCCGATCTCAAGGCCGCGCGCGGCATGTATGAAAAGCTGCTCAAACTCAACTTTTCCTCACAAGACGTGCTGCTGCGCCTGATCAACATTTCGCTGCGCATGGGCCAGCCCGAAAAGGCGCTCAAATACATGCAGCAAGGGCCGGACAGCACGCCCTTCCGCCTTACAGTTGCCAGCATGTTTATGGAGTCGCGTCACTTTTTGCAGGCAGAAACTCTTCTCAAGCAGATTGTGGCTCAGGGCGATGCCCCCATGGACGTCTACCTGTTGCTGGCAGAGCTGGCCTACGACCAGCGCCGCGACCTTGATCTGGCTTTTTCGTGGCTCGATAAAATTCCCGCCACCAGCAAGTCGGCAATACGCGGCGAAATGCTACGCGTGCAGCTGCTGACGGAGGCCGGACGCGATGCCGAAGCGCTGGCAACGGTGCGCAGGGCCGCACAGGCCAACCCCGATTCTTCCGAACTGGTAGAAATCGAAGTGCGCCTGCTGGCCCGCCAAAAGCAGATGAATCAGGCGCTTGAAACCGCCCAAAAGGCCGCCAAACGCTGGCCCAACAATGCCGAAGTGTTCTTTTTGCTTGGCTCGTTGCAGGACGAAACCGGCGATAAAAAAGCCGCTTTCAAAACCATGGAGCAGCTCCTTGCCCTGCACCCCGACAACTATCAGGCCCTCAACTATGTGGGCTACACCCTTGCAGAAGAAAATCGCGATCTTGACCGCGCCATGACCCTGCTTGTGCGCGCCAACGAAATTGCGCCCAACATGTCCTATATTGTAGATTCGCTGGCCTGGGCCTATTACAAGGCCGGAAAAATTGATGACGCCCTGAAGGAAATCCGCCGCGCCGTTACGCTGGACGAGCATACGGATGCCTCCATATGGGAGCACTATGGCGATATCGCCGCGCGGGCAGGTCTTAAGGACGAGGCCCGTACCGCCTATCAAAAGGCCATGGAACTCAAACCCGACAATGCGGAAGCATTGCGGCAGCGGCTTTCAAACCTATGAAAAAAATCGTTGTCTTCTGTTGTTTGGTGCTGCTTTGCGCGTGCGCCCGTCAGCCTGCGCTGCAAACTTCGCCTGAAAACCGCGCGGTTCTTGAGCAGCGCTGGCAAAAATTTGCCGCCCTTGGCGCTGATGAAAAGTCAGAGCCCTACCGCTTGCAACTGAGCCTGCGCTTTGGCACAGAGGGCGACACCAGACGTGTCACGGCCCTGTTCTGGGGCAACAGTCAGCGCCAGCTGCGCCTGGATGTGGTGGCTGGGGTGGGCACAACCGTTGCCAAGATTCTTGAAGACGGCCAGCACTTTCTTGTTTACAGCCCTAGTGAAAACAAGGCCTACTTCTATCAGGGCGCAACCAAGCCCCTGCTTCAGGTGGGCGTGCCCGTGCCCTTCAACCTTGTGCACCTGGCCGACCTGCTCAACGGCAGGTACGCAGCAGTGTTTGGCAAGGATTTTGAAAACACCGCATTTACTGCAGATGGCAAGGCCATTTACGACCTTCAGGGGCAGCCCGGTGGCCGCGTGACCCTCAACGAGCAGGGTTTGCCCGTTGCGTGGCAGGAGCAGGCCAACGGCAAGGGCTGGAGCATGGAAATTCTGTACTCTGATGACCCCGCGCCCTTGCCCCGCCGCCTGAACCTTGCGCACAGCAACGGCAAGCGCGCCATTGTGCTTATCAAGGAAAGGGAAAAAGTCACCGAGCCCTTTACAAAAGAGCAGATGGCCTTACCACTTCCGGATAACGCCCCCTTGCTGCCCCTTGCCAAGTTCAAGCAGCAGCAATAGCCTCTGCCCTTTGGCCCAAAGCCTTTATTTGGTGCAGACAGCATAAGCCCAGTCTGCCTACAGGACACCAAGCGGTGCGTTCGGCCAGTTCGGACGCACCGCCCGTAACTTTGCAGGAGCACGTATGCAAACCATTCATATTGCCTCAGACCACGCGGGCTACGCGCTGAAAACACATCTTGCGCAGTTTCTTGCCCAAAAGGGTATCAATGTGGTGGACGAGGGAACCAACTCCACCGACAGCTGCGATTACCCCGTGCTGGCCCACAAGCTGTGCACCGCAGTGGAAAAGGAACAGGGCACGGGCATTCTTATCTGCGGTACGGGCATTGGCATTTCCATAGCCGCCAACCGCCATGCGGGCATCCGCGCGGCCCTGTGCGCCACCGAACTGCAAGCCCGGCTTTCGCGCCAGCACAACAATGCCAACGTGCTCTGCCTTGGGGCGCGCATCATCGGCGTGGAGTTGGCGCAGGCCATTGTTGAAGCTTTTCTGGAAGGTTCGTTTGAGGGCGGCCGTCATCAGCGCCGCATTGACATGATCAATCTTCCCGGTCAGGCCGGGTAAGGGACATACATGCTGATCTACAATACTCTGGGCCGTAAAAAAGAAGAATTTATTCCCGCGCAGGCGGGCAAGGCAAACATGTATGTTTGCGGCATCACGGCCTACGATCTTTGCCACATAGGGCATGCCCGTTCGGCCCTTGTTTTTGACGTGCTTTCGCGCCAGCTGCGCCACATGGGCCTTGAGGTGCGCTTTGTGCGCAACTTTACCGATGTGGATGACAAGATCATCAACCGCGCCAACAAGGAAGGCCGCGACTGGCGCGAGGTGGCCCAAACCTACATCACCGCCTTCCACGAAGACATGGATCGCCTCGGCGTGCTGCGGGCAGATGAAGAACCCCGCGCCACCGATTATATTCCGCAGATTCAGGCCATCTGCTCTACGCTTATCGAGTCAGGCAAGGCCTACCCCACGCCCTCGGGCGATGTGTATTTTCGCGTGCGGGCCTACGAACCATACGGCAAGCTCTCTGGCCGCAGCCTCGACGATCTGCTTTCTGGCGCGCGCGTAGCCCCCGGCGAAGAAAAGGAAGACCCCCTCGACTTTGCCCTGTGGAAGGCCGCCAAGCCCGGCGAACCCTTTTGGGAAAGCCCCTGGGGCAAGGGTCGCCCCGGCTGGCATATCGAATGCTCGGCCATGAGCCAGCCCTATCTGCCGCTGGATATCCACGGCGGCGGGCAGGATCTGATTTTTCCGCACCACGAAAACGAAATCGCCCAGTCTGAGGCAGCCTGCGCCTGTTCGCTGGCCCGCTACTGGGTGCACAACGGCTTTGTGCAGGTAAATGCCGAAAAAATGTCCAAATCGCTCGGCAACTTCAAGACCATACGTGATATTCTTGAAAACTACCTGCCAGAAACCCTGCGTTTTTTCCTGCTGGGCAAGCACTACCGCAGCCCCATCGACTTTACTGCCGACAGCATGGACGAAGCGGAAAAAGCCCAACATCGCGTGTATACGGCCCTGCACGAAGCCCGCAAGGCCCTTGCCCGCGACAAGTGGAAAAAGACCCCCCTGCCGCCCGAAATGACCGAAGAATGGGCAGCGCTGCCCAAGGCATTTGACGCCGCCCTTGAGGACGACATCAACACCGCACAGGCCCTGGGGCAGGTTTTTGCCCAGGTGCGCCTTGTGAACCGCCTGCTTGAAGACAAAGGCCTGCGCGCTGGTGAAGCAGGGCGCGACCTGTTGCAGGAATTCCTTGCCCGCGCACAGGAATGGGAAAATCGCCTTGGCCTCTTTGGGCAGGATCCGCAGGCTTTTCTGGCCGAGCTGCGCAGCCAGCGCGCCCGCCGTGCCAACATTGACGTTGCCCGCGTGGAAGAGCTTATGGTTGCGCGGCAAGAAGCCCGCGCCAGCAAAGACTTTGCCCGCTCTGATTCGCTGCGTCAGGAAATAACCGATCTGGGCGTTAGCGTGCGCGACACCCCCGAAGGTCAGGTTTGGGATCTGGAGTAAACCTTAGCCCGCGTCGGCTTTCGGCGCGGGCTTTTTTACTGCGGCCCAGTGAGGATACCATGTTGCACCGTAGTGCCGTGCGCCGGGTTATGGCGCTGTTGGTCCTGCTGCTGTTTCTGACAGCCCAGCTTGTGGCAGTGCCTGCCCAGGCCTTCTTTTTTGGCGGTGTCACCATCAAGGACGAAAAGGAGATGGGCCACAAGTTTGACGTAATGGTGCGCTCAAACATGGGGATTGTTGAAGACCCAGAGGTGAGCCTGTACGTCAACCAGATTGTGGACCGCCTTGTTAAGACCCTTCCGCCCCAGCCGTTCAACTTCAAGGCGGCTGTTATCCTGCACAATGCGCTCAACGCCTTTGCCGTGCCCGGCGGCTATGTGTACGTGTTCACTGGCCTGATCATGAATCTTGAAAAAGAAGAAGATCTGGCGGGTGTGCTTGCCCACGAACTGGCGCATGTCACCCAGCATCATGTGGCCTCGCGTCTTGAGCGCGCGCAGTTTGTAACCCTTGGCTCGCTGCTGCTGGCTATCGCGGGCGTTGCCGTAGGCGGTTCAAGCGGTGGTGCCATAGCCGTGGGCGCGCTGGGCGCGGGCCAGTCGGCCATGCTCAACTACAGCCGCATAGATGAAACCGAGGCCGACCAGATCGGCCTGCAATACCTTGTTGCTGCGGGCTACCCGCCCCAGGGCATGGTGGACGGCTTCAAGGTTCTGCGCCAAAAAAGCTGGATGAGCGGCACCAACGTGCCCACCTACCTTTCTACCCACCCTGCCATCGGCGACCGCATCAACGGGCTTCAGGCCCGTATTCAGGGCATGGGCAAATCTGTGCAGGGGCGCAAGCAGGACAACAAACGCTTTACCCGCGTTAAAACCCTTTTGTGGGCCCGGTATGGCGACGAGCAGGCGGCTCAGCAGCGTTTTTCGGGCAAGGATGGTCTTTCGTGCATGGGGCGCGGCATTGTGCTGGCCCGCATCAACCGCGTCACCGAAGCCAACAAGGCATTTGACGAGGCCCTTGCCGCTTCGCCCAACGATCCCCTTGTGCTGCGCGAGGCAGGGGCCTTCCACTACCGCAAGGGCGACATGAGTCGCGCCGATGGTCTGCTGCGGCAGGCCATGCGCCTTGACCCGCGCGACTACATGGCATCATTTTTTTACGCGCGCATGCTCGATGAAACCGGCAGGCAGGCGCAAGCATCACAGTATTATAAAGAAGTGCTGCGCTATGTGCCCGAAGACGCCGAAGTGCACGAGGCATATGCCCGCTCACTGGGCAAGACAGGCGACTCTGCCGGGGCATACATACACATGGCCTACAGCGCGCTGTATTCCAACAACAAAAAACAGGCCGAGCGCTACTTTAACCAGGCAAAGGCTTTGTCTGGCAAGGCAAACCCCCGAGATTTTCAGAAGCTCGAGGCCGCCTACAAAGAACGCAAGGAAATATGGGATAAGAACTGATGATGGAAACACATGCCACAACTATTCTGGCAGTCAGAAAGAATGGCCGGGTGACCATTGCCGGAGACGGTCAGGTAACCTTGGGCCAGAGCATGATCATGAAGCACGGCGCACAAAAGGTGCGGCGGCTGCATGAGGGCGGGGGCGCCTAGTGCGAGGGCGGAGTGGGTCATGGGTGGGCCTAAAAGCTGGCCAGGGCCAGAGGGTGGGTGGTGGTGTAGGGTCAAGGGTCACAAGTGG
>SAAX01000008.1 GCA_009929215.1 Deltaproteobacteria bacterium
TCAATACGGAATATTAGGACTTTCTCCAACAGCTTTTGAACGGTCTCGCCGTGGGCGGCATCTATGCGCTTGTGGCGCTGGGCTACACCATGGTGTACGGCGTGCTCAAGCTCATCAATTTTGCCCACGGCGACCTGTTTACCATTGGCGCCTATCTGGGGCTTACCCTGCTTGTCAGCTGCAACATGGCCGGTGCGCTCAACCCCTTTTTGGCGGTTGCCGCCGTATTTATCATGGTTGCGCTGCTGGTTGCGCTCATAGGCTTTTTGCTTGAACGCTCGGCCTACCGCCCCCTGCGCAATGCCAACCGTTTGTCTGCCGTTGTTTCGGCCCTTGGTGCATCCATATTTTTTCAGAATGCCGTTATGCTGGTGTACGGTGCGCGCTTTTATGTGTACCCCGACTACCTGCGCCCCAACTTTACGGTGCGGATGCTGGGCCTTGAAGTACCGGGCGTGCGCCTGCTGGTTATCGCGGCAAGTGTGGTGCTGATGCTTGGCCTTTGGGCATTCATCCAGCGCACACGCACGGGCGCAGCCATCCGCGCTGTGGCCATTGATCCCGGCGCAGCCCAGCTTATGGGCATCAATGTTGACCGCATCATTTCTCTGGTCTTTTTGATCGGCCCCGGCCTTGGCGGCGCGGCGGGCCTGATGGTGGGCATCTACTACGGGCAGATCGACTTTACCATGGGCTGGACCTACGGCCTCAAGGCCTTTACCGCAGCCATCCTGGGCGGCATTGGCAACATTCCCGGTGCCATGCTGGGCGGGCTTTTGCTCGGCGTTATCGAAGCCCTGGCCGCAGGCTACATTGCCATTGCCTGGAAGGACGCCATCGCCTTTCTCGTGCTTATTCTCATTCTGATCATACGACCCACTGGCATTTTGGGCGAACGCACGGCGGACAAACTATGAAAAACATTCCGTGCAATACCGCTCTGTATGTGGCGGCGGGCCTTGTTTTGTGCTCCCTGCCCTTTTTCTGCAACGCCTACTGGCTTGACGTCTGCGTGAGCATTGGCCTGTATGCCCTGCTGGCGCTTTCGCTCAATGTCATTCTTGGGCAGGCGGGCATCTTCCACATGGGGCATGCCGCGTTTTTTGCCGTGGGCGCGTACACCACCGCCATACTCAACACCGTATGCCACTGGCCCGTGCTGTGGATCATGCCGCTCTCTGGCGCAGCGGCCGCCCTGTTTGCCCTGGTGGTGGCACGTCCCATCATCCACCTGCGCGGCGACTATCTGCTTATCGTGACCATCGGCATTGTGGAAATTGTGCGCATTGCCCTTATCAACGATGTGTTTGGCCTCACGGGTGGTGCCAACGGTATATTCGGCATCAGCAGACCCATGTTTTTTGGCTTCAAGATTGTCAAAAGCTTGCAGTTCTATTTTCTGGTGTGGGGCATGGTGGGCCTGAGCCTGCTGCTTTTTTACGGCCTGTGGCATTCGCGCTTTGGCCGCGCCCTCAACTACATTAAAGAAGACGATGTGGCCGCCGAAGGCTGCGGGGTCAATGTAACCCACTACAAGCTGGCGGCCTTTGTGCTGGGCGCTTTTTGGGCAGGCATGGCGGGCACGTTGTATGCCGCCAAAATGACCACCATTGCGCCGGAATCGTTCAATTTTATGGAATCGGTAATTATTTTTGCCGTGGTCATCCTTTCTGGCGGCAGCCAGCTTGGCGTGCTTATCAGCGCCTTTATGTTCATTGGCCTGCCCGAGCTGCTGCGCGAATTTTCCAACGCGCGCATGCTTATTTTTGGCCTTGCCATGATGGTTATGATGATCTGGCGGCCCCAGGGTTTGCTGCCCCCCCGGCAACGGCGCTACCGCGTAGACACGCCGCCCGCTGCCAGTGATGAAGGGAGGCCCGCATGACCCTGCTGCGCCTTGAAGAAATGAGCAAGATGTTTGGCGGGCTGGTTGCCCTCAACGATCTTACATTTGATGTAGAAGCGGGCAGCATTGTTGGACTTATCGGCCCCAACGGCGCTGGCAAGACTACGGTTTTCAACTGCATTACCGGCAACTACACGCCGGAATCGGGCCGCATCTTTTTTGACGGACAGTCCATTGCCGGCACGCGCCCTCACAAGGTGGTAGAGCTGGGCATTGCCCGCACCTTCCAGACCATCCGGCTGTTCGGGCGGCTCTCTGTGCTCGAAAACGTGCTGGCGGGACGCCACTGCCGCATGAAGTCGGGCCTGCTTTCGTGCATGCTGCACACCCCGGGCCAAAAGGCAGAAGAAAAAGCCGCCGTGGCCCGCTGCATGGAAGAATTGCGCTTTGTGGGTCTGGCCGACCGTTACACCGAGGCCGCTGGCGGTCTTTCGTACGGCAACCAGCGCCTGCTCGAAATTGCCCGCGCGCTGGCATCCGACCCACGCCTGGTGATTCTGGACGAGCCCGCTGGCGGCATGAATGATCAGGAAACAGCCGCCCTGGTGGACACCATACGCGCCATACGCGACCGGGGCATTACCGTGCTGCTCATCGAGCACGACATGCGCCTTGTGATGAAGATTTGCGAAAAACTGGTGGTGCTGGAACACGGCACCATGATTGCCCAAGGCAAGCCCGAAGACGTGCGCCAGGATCCCGCCGTTATCGAAGCCTATCTGGGCGCAGACGACGAAAAGTGGTAAGCCATGTCCCTGTTGCAATTATCTAATGTACGCGTGCGTTACGGCAGCGTTGAAGTGCTGCACGGCATCGACCTGAGGGTGGAAGAAGGCGAAATCGTCACCATTCTTGGGGCCAACGGCGCGGGCAAAAGTACTACCCTGCTGTCCATCAGCGGGCTGGTGCGCCCCTTTGAGGGCGAAATTCTTTTTGAAGGGCAAAACCTGCTGCGGCTGCCGAGCCACAAGGTTGTGGGCCTTGGCATTGCCCAGTCGCCCGAAGGCCGCCGTGTTTTCGGTATCATGAGTGTGCTTGAAAACCTGCGCCTTGGCGCTTTTTGCATAGAAGACAAAGCCCGCAGAGAACGCACGCTGGAATGGATATTTGATCTGTTTCCACGTTTGCAGGAACGCAAGGATCAGCTTGCGGGCACGCTTTCTGGCGGTGAGCAGCAAATGCTGGCCATTGGCCGCGCTCTCATGGCCGAACCACGCCTGTTGCTGCTTGACGAGCCCTCGCTGGGCCTGGCCCCGCTTCTGGTGCGCTCCATCTTTGAAACCGTGCGCGCCATCAACAAACGCGGCGTGACCGTGCTGCTGGTCGAGCAGAACGCCCGCGCAGCCCTCAAGCTGGCCGCACGCGGCTATGTGCTTGAGGTTGGCAGCGTGGTAATGGAAGACAAGGCCGAAAATCTTTTGGCCAATGCCAGCGTTCGCGAGGCGTATTTGGGCGGATAAACGCCCAGCAGAAGAATAAGTATCAGCAATACCGGGTAGTAAGGCAAAGCCTTGAGGACAACGGCTTGCTAAAAAACTTTCTGCGTGTTTTGCTTGACAGAAATTTGCTTTCAACTATATTTTTCCATTCCAACGCGGCGGCTCTTCCGCCGTTATTTTAGCAATACGGCGCTGCTGCGCATGGAGGTTTTGCTATGACCCCTCTGGAAAAAGCCACCAAAACCGCTGAAGGCGTGGTGGTCAACGGTTTTGTTCTTTCCCCGGTGGTTGAACAGTGTTCTGGCTGTGACCGCGTGCGCGAGTTCGAAGGCGAACAGTTCTGCTCCAGCTACCCTGTCCCCGCCAAAAAGTGGACTGCCGGTCGCTGCAACTTTGCCACCCACGTGAAGGCATCTGTTGCCGCTGCCGCCAAGGTCAACCCTTTGAAGGCGTCCAAGCGCGCCGCCAAGGGTGGCCGCTAGGCGACCAAGGCTTACATCGGTTCCGACACGCCGCTGGCGGCCAGTATGCGTTTTGCGCAAACAGGCGGCTGGGCTACGGTTGTGCCGGGGCTGAAGACTTTTTCAAGGGGCTGCGCAAGCAGCCTCTTGCGCGTTGTAACGCCATACGGGAAACACCATGTTCAAGACACTCGACACACTGCTGCGGGGGCTTGCAGGTCGCGAAGACCGCGTGGCTGAATTGCAGGCAGTGCTCACGGCCTGCCATGCCCTTGGGCCCGACAACGGTGGCCAGGGCGAAATGGAAAAGGTGCGCTGCATCACCAACTGGCTCAAGGCTTGTGGTGTCACCGCCCTTTCACGCGTTGATGCGCCCGACCCCCGCGTGAGCGACGGCCAGCGCCCCAACCTTGTGGCGCGCATTCCCGGCAAAAGCAGCCGCACCCTGTGGCTTTTTGGTCACACCGATGTTGTGCCCCCGGGCGATCTTGAAGCATGGACAAGCAACCCCTGGCAGGTGCGCCGCGACGGCGACTTTCTGTATGGCCGTGGGGTGGAAGACAACCAGCAGGCCATCGTGAGCATGCTGCTGCTGGCCGAGGAAGTGCTGGCCCACAACATTACCCCCGAGCTTTCGCTGGGCCTTGTTTTTATGGCCGACGAAGAAACGGGCAGCCTGTTTGGTCTGGAGCACCTGCTCAACACGGCCCCGCACTTCTTTAATCCCGATGATCTGTACATCGTGCCCGACGCTGGCTCGTCCAAGGGCGATGTAATTGAAATCGCAGAAAAAAGTCAGCTTTGGCTCAAGGTGCAGACCACAGGCATACCGTGCCACGCATCTACCCCGCAAAAGGGCCGTAATGCCTTTTTGGCAGCGGCAGACATGGCTCTTTCGTGCCACAACGCGCTGCGCGCCGCCTTTGGCGATGCCAACCCCCTGTTTGATCCGCCGCACTCCACCTTTGTGCCTGGCAAGCACGAGGCCAACGTGCCCAATATCAACACAGTGCCCGGCAACGACGTTTTTTACATAGATTGCCGTTTGCTGCCCCATGTTGAAATGGACAACGTGCTGGCAAAAATGCGCGAGGTAGCCGCCGAGGTGGCCGCACGCCATTGTGTGCAGATCAACATCAGCGTTGTGCAGCGACAAAACGCCACGGCCATTCCGCAGAACTGCACGGTGGTTACGGCCCTCAAGTCGGCCATTGCCAGCATCTATGGCGAAAAGGCACAGGCTGTGGGCATTGGCGGTGCCACGGTTGCCTCGTTTTTGCGTCACAAGGGGCTGCCCGCCGCTGTGTGGGCCTGCCTTGAAAACACCTGCCATCAACCGGACGAACGCTCATCCATCACCGCCACCATCAAGGACGCGCAGGTGTTCGCCCACATTCTCATGAACACATCCCATGTCTGATTCCACATTTGACTGTATTGTCGCAGGCGGCGGCCACGCTGGCAGCGAAGCTGCCGTGGCCCTTGCCCGCATGGGGCACAAGGTTCTGCTTGTCAGCGGCAACCTTGACCGTCTTGGCTACCTTTCGTGCAATCCTGCCATCGGCGGCCTGGCCAAGGGCCATATGGTGCGCGAGATCGACGCCCTCGGCGGCATGATGGGCCTGTGGGCCGACGCGGCTGGCATACAGTTTCGCGTGCTCAACATGAGCAAGGGCCCCGCCGTGCGCGCCACCCGCGCCCAGATCGACCGCGAGGCCTATCAGCGCGTGCTCAAAAAGACCCTGTACAACACGCCCGGGCTGCGCATCTGGCAAGATTCCGTCATAGACGTGACCACCAACGATGGCCACGTTACCGGCGTGCGCACCGCGCAGGGCCTTGAATTTGCCGCGCGGCACGTGCTGCTGACCACGGGCACGTTTCTGGACGGGCGCATCCACATGGGCCTTACCAATCTGCCCGGTGGCCGCCTTGGCGATGCCCCGGCGCTGGGCCTTTCAGACAGCCTGCGCAAGCTGGGCCTCGCCCTTGGCCGCCTGAAAACAGGCACAACCCCGCGCATTCTCAAGTCGTCCATCGACTATTCCAAGCTTGAGGAACAACCCGGCGACACGCCGCCCCCCGGCTTCAGCTTTCGCGGCCCCGGCCCGCAGCTTGAACAGGTTTCGTGCCACGTAACGTGGACAAACGATCGCGCGCACGAGATCATTCGCAGCGGCTTTGACCGTTCGCCCATGTTCACGGGCGTTATCAAGGGCACGGGCGCACGCTACTGCCCCTCCATTGAAGACAAGGTTGCCCGCTTTCCGCACCGCGAACGCCACCAGATTTTTCTGGAGCCAGAGGGCCTCAACAGCGCAGAGGTGTACGCCAACGGCATTCCCACCAGCCTGCCCCTTGATGTGCAGCTGGATATGGTTCACGCGCTGCAAGGGCTGGAAAACGCCGTGGTGCTGCGCCCCGGCTACGCCATTGAATACGACTACGCCAATCCCATCCAGCTGCGCCCCACGCTCGAAACCAAGGCCGTGCCCGGCCTGTGGCTGGCGGGGCAGATCAACGGAACCTCCGGCTACGAAGAAGCCGCAGCCCAGGGTCTGTGGGCCGCGCTCAACATGTCGTGCTGCATGCGCGGACTCGCCCCCTTTGCGCCGGGGCGTGACCAGGCATACATGGCTGTTCTTGTTGACGATCTTGTTACGCTGGGAACTCAGGAACCCTACCGCATGTTTACCTCGCGCGCCGAACACAGGCTGTTGCTGCGCGAAGACAACGCCGATACCCGCCTGACGCCTCTGGGCCGCGAGCTGGGCCTCGTAAATGACCAACAGTGGCGCATGTTTTGCATAAAAACTGAATCTGCCGAGCGATTCAGGGATTACCTAGGCAAAAAACGCATCCCCGGCCACAAGCTGCCCGACGATGCGTCAGAAACCTGCCTGCCTGCGGGCAAAACTTTGGCCGAAGCCCTGAAGCGCCCCGACATGGACCTTGATTCTCTGGAATCCATGCTGGCAGAAGCGCCGCACGAAGCGCTGACCGAGGCAGGGGCCGAACTGGCCGCCGCCAGGGAAAAGGCTGGTGCTGGCGCGTGCGAAAGCGTGCAGATTGAGATCAAGTACGAAGGTTATCTGGTACGGCAGCGCGAGCTTATTGCCCGCTCGGCACGGCTTGAGGCAACAGTCTTGCCCCCGCAACTTGATTATGCGAGAGTAGCGGGGTTATCCCATGAGGTGGTGGAAAAACTCAACCGGGTGCGGCCTTGCAGCCTCGGTCAGGCCGGACGGATATCTGGCGTGACCCCTGCGGCAGTGGCCTGCCTTGAGGTACATCTCCACAAACTCGGGCTGTTGCGTCCACAGAAGCATGCCAACGCCGCCGTGGCATCCCTGCCGTGATAAACAACGACATATAACTGTTGACACCGGTGGACCTATGACGGGCACAGAGCTTCTTATTGTTTTCGTCTTGCTGATTGTGGCGCTGAGCGTCACTCTCACCGTTGTCAAAGGCCGGCTGCAAACCATTCGGCACGAGGCAAAACGCGCGGCAATGATCCGCAGCATGCTTGAAACAGCCCAGGAACAAAACGAGATATTCGACCTCAATATTGACGAAAGGCACAGCCACAAGGGGATGGCTGGCACACTCACCAAGATTCTTGCCACCCAGCTTGAGCTGGAAGTTCTTTCCTATGTATCGCGGGAGCTTGAGGGAACACCGGCAGATATCTATTTTCGGGCCATGCTGCCCGAAGGCCAGGCCTTTTTCAAATTTCACTCTACCATACAGCAGGTAAAGGGCAGCTACGAAAAATCGTACCTGCTGCTCTCCATGCCCAAAGAAATTGACGCCGGGCAAAAGCGTCATTTCATTCGCGTCAGGCCGCCCAAGGATCTGGTGCGGGTTATCGGCGTGTGGGAGATGGACCCCACCAAACCCGTACCCCGCAACACCTGCGAGATCGGCAGGCCCCTGCTGCACTACAAGGCGGGCATGGAAGACGAGCTTGTGCAGGTGGCCGACATATCTGCCACGGGCATGGCCCTGCGCTTTCCCGCCGAATCGCTCGAAGACAAGCCAGTTGACCTGAATAAAGGTTCACAGTTACTTTGTCTCATCATCTACCAGGTGAGCAAGGATGATCGGGTCGTTACCTTCTGGTGCACCTGCGATGTGCTCAATATTCGCATGCAAACCGGGCCAGATCCGGCCCTGATTCTGGGCACGGAATTCAGCAACTGGGCGGTTCTTGAGCAGGGTAAAAGCGAGATCAACTGGTTTCACAGCACCCCCAAAAGCGGTGTTTCGCCCATCACCCAATGGGTTATGCAAATGGATATTCAGCAGCGCAAGCCGACAGGATAGCAGGAAATTTATGCCGGTCGGCCTTGCCCCCCGGCAAAACGCGCACTGCGCATATTCGGCACGCCAACCTAGGAGGTTATTTTGGACGGCGGCACGGAAGGTCACAGTACCATCTGGTCGCGCCTGAGCAGACTGTTTGGGCACGACGATCAGGAATCTCTCGAAAAAGCAATTCTGGAAGCACGAGCCGATGGCGAGGTGGAGCCCTACGAGGAATCCATGCTCCTCGGCATTTTGCGATTCAACGATCTACAGGTGCAGGACACAATGATTCCCCGCACCGACATAGATTGTGTTCCCGACGATATGCCTCTTCAGGAAGTGGCGCGCATTATTGTGCGCTCTGGGCATTCACGCATTCCCGTGTACAAGGACACCCGCGACAATATCGTGGGCATTCTGCACGCCAAGGACGTTTTGAGCAGCCTGCTCGAGCAGGGCGACGACGAGCCTGGCGTGTCTACGGTCATGCGCGAGCCTTTTTTTGTGCCCGAAACCAAGTCAATACGAACCCTGTTGCAAGAATTTCGCGCCCGCAAGCAGCACATTGCCATTGCCCTTGACGAATACGGCGGCACTTCTGGCCTCATCACCATTGAAGACGTGCTGGAAGAAATTGTGGGCGATATTGAAGACGAGCACGATGCGCCGCGCCAGGAAGACATCCGCCCCCTTGGCGAAAATGTGTATGAGCTCACAGGCCGCGCCCTGCTTGAAGATATTGAAGACCTTGGCGTTGACCTTGATTCGGACGAGGTCGATACCATTGGCGGCTACCTGAGCATGGAGGCTGGCCATGTGCCCGGCCCCGGCGAAAGGTTTACCCTGCGGGGATGGACCTTTACCGTGCTTGAAGCAGACAGGAAGCTCATTATCCGCCTGCGCATGGAGCCCGCCGACCACGCCGCTCCCGCTAACGAAGAGGAAGAAGCGGCTAAAGCATGAAGCTATCCCACACGGAAGCCTCAGGGCCCTCGCTGCGCAGCTGGCTGTTGTGCCTTGCTGCCGCTGTGGGCTTGTGGCTTGGTTTTCCCAATGATTTCATAAGCTTTCCGCCACTGGTATTTGCATGGCCAGCGGCGCTGACCTTGCTGGGCCGCGAGGCCTCAAGCCGCGCCCAGGCACTGCGCCTAGGGTGGCTTGCCACCATTGCCGGGGGCATTGCCGCCCTTTACTGGCTTACCCTGCCCGTGCACAACGTGGGCGGGTTGCCCTGGCTGCTGGCCATACCCTGCGCCCTGTTCATCGTTGCCTGCATTGGCAGCGTAGGCGGCCTTTTTGCTGTGGCTGCCCATATGCTGCGCGCACGCCCCGCATGGGTTCAGGCCGTGCTGCTGGGGCTATTGTGGTACCTACTGCAAACCGTGTACGCCCGCGCCCTGGGCTTTCCCTGGCTGGACATGGCGGGTGCGCTTTCGCCCTGGCCGGTGCTGGTACAGGCTGCTGATGTGGTGGGCGGCTATGCCCTTACCGGTCTGTGGACCATGGCTGCCCTGTTGTGCTGCCTTGGTTTTGCCGATGCCGCACGGCGGTTTTGCCCCAACAGGGCAAGCCTGATACCCGGCCTGGTGCTGGCAGCGGCACTTTTGTGCTACGGCGGCTGGCGGCTGTACGCCAACCCGCTCAACAGCAACCCCACCGGCCCGCAGATCATCGACGTGCTCTATGTTGAGGGCAATGTGGACCAGAACCAGAAGTGGGTTCCGGCTTTTCAGCGGCAGACGGTGGATCTGTACCTTGGCCTTACCTATCAGGGACTGGCCGAAAAGCCGGACGCCAAGCCCCTCATCATCTGGCCAGAAACAGCCCTGCCTTTCTTTTTTGAGATCAATGGCCTGCATGCGCCGCGCATACGCGAGTTAGCCGCCCACACCCACAACCTCGTGCTGTTTGGCGCGCCGGGTTTGGAACGCCGCCCCGACAAGCGCGAACCGGATGTGTATAACCGTGCGTTTTTGCTGGGCCCCAACGGCGATACCGTGGGCTATTACGACAAGGAACATCTGGTTCCCTTTGGCGAATATCTACCAGAGTGGCTCAACTGGGGTTTTCTTGAGGCCCTGCTGCAAGGGGTTGGCGTGTACCAGACGGGCACGGCCATCGCCCCCTTGCGCCATGACAATCTTGCCCTGGGAATGCTCATCTGCTATGAGGGAATATTCCCGTGGCTTGCCCAGAACCGCGTGACGGACGGGGCCAATATTCTTGTAGATATCAGCAATGACGGCTGGTTCGGCAATACCCCGGCAGCCCGCCAGCATCTCTACCTCACGGCCTTGCGTGCTGTGGAGCAGAACCGCTGGATACTGCGCGGAACCAACACGGGCATTTCTGTGGTGATCGACCCGCGTGGCCGCCTTGCCATGCAGGGTGGCCAGTTCAAGGCGCAGGCAGTATGGGGCAAGGCCGCGCTGGAATCCGCGCCAAGCGTGTTCCACATGCTCTCGCCCTGGCTTTTTCCTGCGGCGGCAGCGGCCTTTGTGGCCCTGTTGCTGTTTGGCCCCGGCGGCACCATTGCACGGCGCAGAGCCGCGCAACGCCCCTGACGCCAGCACAAGCGCGGCCCACGGCTGCAAACCGTGCGTTTATGCACCGCCTGCCCCTGCAAAACATCAACCGACACATTTAACCCCCTAGTATCCCAATGCTGCAACTCAGTGATCTGCGCGCCACCTGCCAGCCCCTTTCTCAACGCTTCGCCACCCTTTGGGGGCGTCTTTGACGTTGCGGCCAGCCAAAAGCGCCTGCAAGATATAGAACACGAAATTTCGCGCCCCGGCGCGTGGGACAATCCCGAAGCCCTGACCCCTGTTTTGCAGGAAAAGCGTCGGCTTGAAGAAGAAATAGAGCGCCTCTCGCGCCTCAAGACTTGCCATGACGACATGAACGAATGGCTGGTTCTTGCCTCTGAAAGCGAAGACCCCGAGGCCATGGAATCGCTCGACCAGCAAATCCGCGATCTTACCGCGCAGCTGGACGAAACGGAACTTGTGATGCTGCTTTCTGCCGAAGAGGATAATCAGGACGCCATTCTTGAAATCCACCCCGGCGCAGGCGGCACAGAATCGCAAGACTGGGCCGAAATGCTGCTGCGCATGTACACCCGTTGGGCCGCGCGCCACAAATACAGCGTTGAAGAGCTGGACTACCTGCCCGGCGACGAGGCGGGCGTCAAAAGCGTTACCCTGCGCATTGCGGGCCCGCACGCCTTTGGCTTTCTCAAGAGCGAGCGCGGCATCCATCGTCTTATACGCATTTCGCCCTTCGACTCCTCTGGCCGCCGCCATACCTCGTTTGCCTCGGTGGATGTGATCCCCGATGTGGGCAACGACATTGAGCTGGACATCAAGGAATCCGACATCCGGGTGGATATTTTCCGCTCCAGCGGCCCCGGCGGGCAAAGCGTCAACACCACCAGCTCGGCGGTGCGCGTAACCCACATTCCCACGGGCGTTACTGCCCAGTGCCAGAATGAAAAATCGCAGCACCACAACAAGGATACCGCCATGCGCGTGCTGCGTGCGCGCCTGTATAACTTGGAGCTGCAAAAGCGCGAGGCAGAGCGTCAGGCAGAATATGCCGGCAAGGATGCCATTGCCTTTGGTAGCCAGATACGCACCTATACCCTTCAGCCCTACCGGCTGGTCAAAGACCACCGCACAAACTCTGAAGCGGGTGATGTAGAAGCGGTTTTGAACGGACAGATCGACCAGTTCCAGCACGATTACCTGATGCACCGCCATGAGCAACAACGCTGACTTTGACGCCCTGGCCAACGAACTGCGCGCCCTGCGACAGGCAGACGGCGCAGCTTCGCGTTCCGGCACGCAATCTGTGCTGGTGGCACGCCTGTTGCCGGGCTTCAACGAAAGTCGGTGGCGGGAATTTTTGCGCCGCTACCCAACGGGCCGCTGGTGTGCCCTGCCCGCCGGGCCGGGTCTGCTGCCTGACATGGGCGGCGGTGCTGGCAACGCACCCGATCACCTTGCCCACCTGCTGATGGCTGAAATGTTTACGGTGCAGATTCAGCGCGAGCTGCTGCGCCTTTCGCGCACGGGCGGCGACCTTGCACTGGTCGAAGCGGGCCTGAATGACCGCGATGGGCTGGAAGCCCGCTTGGGGCAACCCACGGTTCAGGCCCTTGAAGGCTGTCTTGTGGATTGCCTACGCCAGTGCCGCGAAGAATGCGACACCTTGGGGTGCACCGGGCCAGACCGCTATGCCCTGCTGCTGCCAGGGGTGGGGGTACTGCGTGCCCGCTTGATGGCCGAGCAGATACAAAAGATATTTGCTGTCCAGGCTACGGAAGTTATTGCGGCCTCGGGCAAGGGCAAACATGCCGCCAAGCCTGTATGCGCCATTGGCATAGCCTGTGCCGACCAGGGGGGCCGACCGACCCCAGAAGCCCTGCTGGGCAAGGCAACGCAGGCCATGAATGAGGCTATGGCGCAAAAACATGGGCACATTTGCGTTGCGGGCGGCGCGGCCCTTGAATCCAGAAACACGCTTGTGCAATCCAGCGAAAAACGATTTCTCTTCTTTGGGGGAAACTGATGGCCAATACGACATTGAGCATTGCCCTGCTGAGCGGCAAAGGCGGCGTGGGCAAAACAAACATGTCGCTCAATATAGCCTGCGCCCTGCACCAGATGGGCTTTAAAACCCTGCTGATGGACTGCGACCTGGGCCTTGCCAACCTTGACGTGCTGCTTGGCATCACGCCCGAAGGCAACTTGCAGACCGCCCTTTTGGGCGAGGCCGACGTTTCTGATGTGCTCTGCCAGATAGATGGCGAAAATTTTGCCGTGCTGCCCGCCGCATCCGGGGTTCCCGAACTTACCGAGCTGCAACCCGAAGCGCGCGATCTTTTGCTCTCGCGCCTTGAGCCTGTGCTGCACAAATATGATTTTGTATTCATGGATATTGGCGCGGGCATTTCAGGCACGGTGCAGACCTTTGCCGCCATGGCCTCGGTGCGTCTGGTTGTCATAACCCCAGAGCCCACCTCGCTCACCGACAGCTACGCGCTCATCAAGGTGCTCAACAGCCGCTACGGCCTGCGCGACTTTATGGTGCTGGTCAATCAGGCTACCTCGCAGGCAGAGGCCAAATCTTCATTCGACAAACTGGCTGGCGCGTGCAAACATTTTTTGCACATTGAGCCAGTGTTGCTTGGCCATGTGCGCACTGACAAAAAACTGCCCGAGGCCGTGTGCCTGCAAAAACCGCTGATGATGCATGCTCCCGGCAGCCCGGCAGCCCACGATTTGCAAACTCTTGCCGGGCGTTTGCAGCGTATTCGCCTGGGAATGCTTGACTGGCTTGGGCCGCGCAACATTTTGCAGCCCATGCCGATTCAGGAGTAGAATTTAATCCAAACTGTTTACCTTGTCCGAAAAAAGGTATAGGATTGAATTACTAATAAATGCCCCAGCTTGTCCCATTTGGGCAAACATGTAACGCGGTCACGGAGGCATGATGAACAAGAGCGAGCTTATCAAGGCACTGGCCGACGAAACCAACATCCCTCTTGACGATGCGTCGCTGGTGGTAACCACCTTTTTTGACGCCATGAAAAAATCGCTGCTTTCTGGAGAGCGTATTGAGATACGCGGCTTCGGCAGCTTCAAAATCAAGGAGTACGAAGGCTATGCCGGCCGCAATCCTAAAACCGGCGAAAGCGTCGTAGTTGCCTCAAAACGCCTGCCCTTCTTCCGGGCTGGCAAGGAATTGAAAGAATTTATCAATCAGTAAGGCCTTAGCGCTGCCGAACTGAGGCCCGTTTGGGCCGCCCTGCCTGCGAAGGCCAAACCTTCGCGCGGGCTTTTGTTCGTTTTTTTGCAGCGCATGGACACACAGGAGCATGTAATGCAATTTTCAGGTGCATTGACCGCGCTTGTAACCCCGTTCAGAAACAACGAACTGGACGAAGAAGCGTACCGAGCATTTATTGAACACCAGATCAGCGAGGGCATTCACGGTCTGGTTCCCTGCGGAACCACCGGCGAATCTGCCACCCTGACCCACGAAGAACACGAAAGGGTTATTGAAATCTGCATTGACCAGGTCAAGGGCCGCGTGCCCGTGCTGGCCGGTGCTGGTTCCAACAATACGGCGGAAGCAATCCGCCTGACAAAGTTTGCAAAAAAGGCGGGCGCCGATGGCGCACTGCTGATCACGCCCTACTACAACAAGCCCACGCAAGAGGGCATGTACCAGCACTACAAGGCCATTGCTCAGGCAGTGGACATGCCGCTGGTTCCTTACAACGTGCCTGGACGCACGGGCTGCAACCTGCTGCCCGCCACCCTGGCCCGCCTGGCCCACGATTTTTCCAACATAGTGGGCGTAAAGGAAGCTACCGGCGACATGATGCAGGGCAGCCGCGTGCTTGAAAGCTGCCCCGAAAAGTTCAGTGTGCTTTCTGGCGACGACCTTACCGCCATTTCCCTTATGGCTCTTGGCGGCACTGGTGTGATTTCCGTTACCTCCAACCTTGTGCCTGGCCGCGTGGCTGCCATGTGCAATGCTTTCAACAAGGGCGACCTCAAGGAAGCAGCGCGCATCCACCATTCGCTCTTTCCCCTGCACGAGGCCCTCTTTTTCGAGAGCAATCCCATTCCGGCCAAGACCGCTCTGGCGCTCATGGGCCGCATGGATGCGGAAGTGCGGCTGCCTCTCTGGCCCATGGGGCAGGACACCAAGCAGAAGCTTATAGACGTGCTGCGCCAGCAAAACCTTATCTAGCGTTCAGCCACGGTACAAAATCAAAGCCCCCAAACCGGCACGGTTTGGGGGCTTTTGCATTGATTGCTTTGTGGCAAAAAGCCTTTAGTCGCGTCCTTCCCCGGCTTCGGGGTTTTTTCCTTTGCCAGTGGTGCTGGGCAGAACCGTATTGTTTGGCGCTGCTACAGACTGGACGGCAGGCTGGGCAGCGGCAGCCTTGGGGGCAGCCTTGGCAGCAGTGGCCCTAACTGCGGCACGTGCTTCTTCGCTACGCTCATCACCCTTGTGCTTCAGACTTTCGCCCTGATTGATAAAGTAAACCTGCTCGGCAATGTTGATGGAGCGCCGCCACACACGCGTGAGCGACCGGGCCACCAATATGATATGCATGGCCTGATAGGGCTCAAGGCTGGATTCCGGATCAGAGAGCCCTTCCATGATTTCCTGAATGATGCGTACTTCGCACTGCACGGCTTCTTCATCACCGCGCAGCATATACAAGGCATCCTCAGCATTATTCTCGCGAAACACGCGCACGGCCCGGTCGAACGATTCACTGGCTTTGTAAAACATTTCGCGCACGTGCGAGATAATCTCAAAGCCGGGCTTGTCCTGCAATAAAATGGTTTGTTCAGCTATGCTCACGGCTTCATCGCCGATGCGTTCCAAATCCACCACCATGCGCAGGGCGCTGACCACAAAACGCAGATCTTTAGCCACGGGCTGGGTGCGGGCCAGCAGTTGCAGGGCCATTTCGTCTATTTCGTTTTCCAGGGCATCCACGGCTGCGTCATTTTCTATGACAGACGCGGCCCTGCCGGGGTCGCCCGCTGCCATGGCCTTGCCGGCGTCTTCAAGGGCAATGCCCACACTGGCGCACATGACCAGCATTCTGGTACGCAGTGACACAAGCAGTTGTTGCAGATAATTGGCCTGTTGCTGCATGATCGTTCTCCCGGAACAGCTACGCTTGAATGTGAAATTTTCGTTGCGCTGCCAGCGCGCGGCACATGAGGTGCGCAATGCGCGGTTGCGGCCCGTTTAGCCAAAGCGGCCTGTAATATAGTCTTCTGTCTGCTTTTTGGCTGGCCGGGTAAACATGACATCGGTGGCGTTGTGCTCGATGAGCCTGCCCATGTAGAAAAATGCCGTGTAGTCCGACACGCGGGCCGCCTGCTGCATGTTGTGCGTCACAATAATGATGGAAAGCGACTCGCGCAGTTCGCGTATGCTTTCTTCAATTTTTTGCGTGGCAATGGGGTCAAGGGCGCTGGCGGGCTCGTCCATCAGCAGCACTTCTGGCTCCACCGCGAGGGCGCGGGCTATGCACAGGCGCTGCTGCTGCCCGCCCGAAAGCCCCAGAGCCGGGCTTTGCAGACGATCCTTCACTTCTTCAAATATGGCCGCCCGGCGCAATGAAAGTTCTACCTTTTCGGCAATGAGGCTTTCGTCACTCAGACCGTTGACCCGCAGGCCGTAGGCCACGTTTTCATAAATGGTTTTGGGAAAGGGATTGGGCTTCTGAAAAACCATGCCCACACGGCAGCGCAGCGAAACCACGTCTGTGTCGGGGCGGTTAACATCCTGCCCGTCCAGCAGAATTTCGCCTTCAACGCGCGCGCCGGGAACCAGATCATTCATGCGGTTGAGGCAGCGCAAAAAGGTTGATTTGCCGCAGCCCGAGGGCCCGATGAGGGCCGTAACCCGGCGCGGCTCAAAATTGAGGCTCACCTCGTGCAGGGCCTTGTTTTGCCCATAGTACACACTGACGTTGCGTGCCAGCAGATGCTCGTTCATGAAAGTGCCGCTCCGTGGACGGAAGAGATGGTGAAAACAAGGGCCGTGCTGCCGTCTTGCGTGGGGCTTTCTGCCCGAATGCGGCCGCCGTGCCGTTCAACTATGTGTTTGCAGATGGCCAGGCCAAGGCCGGTGGTGGCCTGCCCCCTGTGCCGCTCTACCTGATAAAATCGTTCAAAAACCCGCTCCAGATCCGCCTTGGGAATACCCGGGCCGTCGTCCACCACGCGAATGACTACATCGGTGCCGCTCTCACGCGCGCTGATACGCACGCTGCTGCCCTCCGGGGCGTAGCGCCCGGCATTTTCAATAAGGTTTCTGAACACCTGAGCCAAATGCGGCAAACTGGCGCGCACCCGGCAGGTTTCGGGAATATCCACTACAACCGAACATTTGCGGCGTTCCAGCGCCTCGCGGCACATGCCCACCGCCTGCGATACGGCCTCGCGCGGGTCAACCGGGCTTAGATCAAGGCTGCCGGTTTTGCCCTCCAGGCGGGCAAGGGTGAGCAGGTCATCCACCATGCGGCTGAGGCTGACCCCGTGCTTGAGAATGATCTCGCCAAAGCGGCGGCATTCGGGCGAGGCGTCCAGACTGATGAGGGTTTCGGCATAGCCCTGAATGGCTGTGAGCGGTGTGCGCAGCTCGTGGGACACATTGGCCACAAAGTCGCGCCGCACGCGCTCGAGCCGCATGAGCTCTGTAATGTCGTGGAACACGGCCACCGCGCCAATGCCTGTCTGCCCAAGATGCTCCAGCCCCGTGGGGCGGGATATGCAGACCGACATGACCTGGCCGGAAGAAAGCTCCAGTTGCAGATAACGCTGCTGCCTGCAAACTGCGGCCTCTTCGCTGGCGGCAAGGGTATCGCCCTCGGCCTGCGCTTCAGCCTGATCGACAGCGGCGACATCCTTTTGCCCGGGGGCCGTGCATGGGGCCATGGCCGCATCCACAGCGGCCTGAAGCTGGGGTGAGGGAATGACTTCTACCACCTGCGCACCCAGGGCCGATGCGGCAGCGGGAAATTCACGCGCCAGAGCGCGGTTGCATCTGCGTATGCGGCCATGCGGCCCCAGCACCAGCACACCGTCGCTCATGGTTTCGAGTATGCTTTCAAGCTGGGCGGTCTGCTCTGCCGCAGTGCGCACATGGTCTTCGATATTCTCGGCCATACGGTTCACGGCTTCTGCCAGAGGCGCAAATTCCTTGCCGGGAATACGGCGCAAACGGCGCTGAAAATTTCCCAGCGATATGGCCTCGACCACAGAAACCATCTGCGCAAGCGAATTGCGTAATGCGCCAGAAAGCAGCCCCGCAAGAATCAGTGAAAGCAGCAGCGTAACTATGGCTATTCTGGTAAAAACCGCCACGCGGCTTTCGATTTCTTGCTGCAAGCTGGCCAGTGGCAAGGCAATACGCAACAGGTAGTTATTGTTTATGCGCACCGAGGCATAGGCCATATCAGTACCAAGCGTGCCGCTCGAACGGATGGAAAAACCCTGCCCGTCCTTCATGGCCGCCCGCACTTCGGGCCTGTCGGCGTGGTTGTCGAGTTTTGACACGGGCTGAGCGCCGGGAGCTGTATCTGCCAACACGTTACCGCTGTCGTCGAGCAGCGAAAGTCGCTCTTGCGGCATGCGCAGTATGATTGCCAGATCGCGTAAGCCCGTTGGACTCGGCCCGATTTTGTCAATAATCGCAGCCGCAAGCGTGGTCTCACGCAGCAACCTTTCGCGCGCAGTGTCAACCTGGCTTTGCTCAAAGGAAGATCTGCCGTAATAAACGGCTATCCCCGAAGCGATGAGCGCTGCCACAAGCACGCTGCAAAAAATTCGTGTTCTAAAGGAAAGCATGGTTTTTCTCACTCGTAACACGCTGTCATGGCCGCCACACCCCGGGCGTTGTGCCCCCCAGGGCGACCTTGCCCCATTGCACCCTTTGCACCAGTTTGCCGCTTATTCCTTGATACGGTAACCCACGCCCCGCACAGTTTCGAGCATGGGTGCGGCATCGCCCAGCTTGGCCCGCAGCCTGCGCACATGCGTGTCTACGGTTCGGGCATAGCCTTCAAAGGAATATCCCCAAACGTTGTTGAGCAACTGCTCACGTGTGCGCACTGATCCCGCATGGCGCAGCAGGTCTTCAAGCAAACGAAATTCTGTGGCAGTAAGATTGAGCATTTCGCCGCCCACCTCTGCCGAATGTGCCTCGGTGCGCACCCGAATGCCGTGGCGCTCAAGCACCGGGCTTTCTGCAGTGCGCCCACCGCGCCGCAGCACGGCCTTGACCCGCAGCATAAGCTCACGCACGCTGAAGGGTTTGACCACGTAGTCATCTGCCCCAAGGCTCAAACCCACCACGCGGTCCACTTCCTCACCCCTGGCCGTAAGCATGAGCACGGGAATGTGTGAAGTTTCAGACTGTGCCCCCAGGCGGCGGCACACTTCAAAACCGTCTACCCCCGGCAGCATCACATCCAGAATAACCAGATCGGGCGTATACTGTCGGGCCAGGGCCAATCCCTGTGTGCCATCGGCAGCCTCGTGCACCGTGAAACCCTCGCGCTCAAGATTGAAACGCAAAAGTTCACGAATGTCGGCTTCGTCTTCTACAATCAATATTTGCTGGCTCATATGTTTCACCTCTATGACGCAATCAGAGTAAAACCACCTTGTGCGCCAAACTCATGGAGGGCATGTTACAATTGCGTGACGAAAACATTTATAAATATAGTTTGATATTTTAGCCACTTAATCATGCATTCCATAGCTTCACGCAGTCTTCTTCGTTTCGTCATAATTCTGTAACAGAGGCAGGCAAAAAGGGAAACGTACCGGGAAGCGACCCGGTATCAACCACGATTAAAGAGGAGAATCTCCATGACTATCGGAAAATTGTTTGCCACAGCCCTTACGGTTCTGAGCCTCAGTGCGCCCGCCATGGCCGCCCAGCAGGTTGTTATCAATGGCTCCACCACCGTGCTGCCCGTTGTGCAGAAAGCTGGCGAATCCTTTATGGCTTCTCACCCCGATGTGGAACTGAGCATCTCTGGCGGCGGTTCCGGCAACGGCATCAAGGCCCTGATTGAAAAGCAGTGCGATATCGCCATGAGCTCGCGTGATATCAAGGGCAAAGAAGTTGACGCCGCGAAGAAAAACGGCGTGACCCCCAACCGCATCACCATTGCCGTGGACGCCATTGTGCCGGTGGTCAACCCCGCCAACCCCGTTGGTGCGCTTACCTCAGCCCAGCTGCGCGACATCTACAGCGGCAAGGTTACCAACTGGAAGGAAGTGGGCGGCGCCGACGGCAAGATCGTGGTTATATCGCGCGACACATCTTCCGGCACGTTTGAATGCTGGCAGGAACTGATCATGAAGGAAGATCGCGTCAGCCCCGCTGCCCTCATGCAGGCATCCAACGGTGCTGTGGTGCAGACTGTTTCCAAGAACAAGAACGCCCTCGGCTATGTGGGCCTTGGCTACATGGACAAGTCCACCAAGGGCCTCAAGGTCAACGATGTGACCGCCAGCGCCCAGACCGCTCTTTCCAAGCAGTGGCCCATCGCCCGCGAACTGTTTGTGTTCACCAACGGCGCTCCTGCTGGTGGTGCCAAGGCTTTTGTTGATTACCTGCTGGATCCCGGCAAGGGCCAGAAGGATGTGCTTGAAGTGGGTTATGTCCCCCTGGGCAAGTAGGTAGCAGACTACCGTAGCACCCACAGCATCGGCGGAGCGGACGGCCACGGGCCGCCCGCAACCGCCGGGGAGAAAGCGCAATGCGCTCCAGAGACATCAAGGAAAAATCGGTGCGGGTCACCCTTACCGCCCTGGCAGGCAGCTCTTTGCTGGCCCTGGCAGGTATCGTCATTTTTCTCTTCATGGAAGGTTTGCCGCTGTTCAGCGAGTATTCCTTCTTCAATTTTCTGTTTGGCAGCTTGTGGTATCCCACCGAAGAACCGGGCCTGTTTGGCATTTTTCCGCTGCTGGTGGCCTCGCTGGCGGTAACGGTGCTTTCATCGCTGCTGGCAGTGCCCATGGGCGTGCTGACTGCGGTTTACCTGACAGAAATTGCTCACCCCAATGTGCGGCGCGTCATCAAGCCTTTTGTGGAACTGCTGGCCGCCTTACCTTCGGTGGTGCTGGGCTTCTTGGGCATGGTGGTGCTTGCGCCCTTTTTGCAGGATTTTCTGGATGCGGATACCGGCCTCAATCTGCTCAATGCCTCGCTGGTTCTGGCGCTCATGAGCGTACCCACAATCTGCTCTGTTTCAGAAGACGCCCTGTTTGGCGTGCCGCGCGACCTGCGCGAAGCCTCATTGGCTTTGGGCGCAACACGCTGGCAAACCACGGTGCGCGTGGTTATTCCTGCGGCACTTTCCGGCATTGGCACGGCTGTGATGCTTGGCATGTCGCGCGCCATTGGCGAAACAATGGTAGTGCTGATGGTGGCGGGCGGTGCGGGCATCATACCTACTTCGCTGCTTTCGCCGGTGCGGCCCATGCCCGCAAGCATTGCCGCTGAAATGGCCGAAGCTGCCTTTCGCAGCGAACACTACCACGCCCTGTTTGCAATCGGCATTGTGCTCTTTTTCCTGACTTTGGCCTTTAATCTGGCCGCCGGATACATTGCCGAAAAACACCGTCAGGTGGGGACATCCAGCCTTTAGGAAGCCCAAGGGCAACCCTAAATGGAAGCCGGCCCTGTTCGCAGTTTGAAGCCAGTTTACACGAGGAATAATTCATGTCAGCCACAAATCGCCTCACTCCAGCTGTTTCTGACGGGCCCAATATCAAGCTTGCCCCACGCCCACTGGAACAGGACCTCATGAACCACGATGCGGAACCGCCCGTGAACAATGGCGTGCGCTTGCAGTTTGCCAGCGGCAAAGGGCGCGGCCAGTATCAGACCTTTATGTTCTGGCTGCTGCGGGGCGTGGCCGCCTGTAACGTTATGGCGCTGCTGGCCGTGTGCGCATTTTTGCTGCAAAACGGGCTGCCCGCCATGAGCTGGTCGTTTTTGACAGAAGCCCCCCGGCAGATGATGACCAAGGGCGGCATTTTGCCCTGCATCATTGGCACGGCCATTCTTTCGCTGGGGTCGCTGCTTATTGCTTTTCCGCTGGGGGTGGCCTCGGCCGTGTATTTGAATGAGTACGCCAAGCGCAATGCCTTTGCCCGCTTTGTGCGCTTGGGGGTCAACAACCTTGCTGGCGTGCCCTCGGTGGTATTTGGCCTGTTTGGGCTTTCATTCTTTGTAACGTTCTGCGGCTTTGGCGTAAGCATCCTGTCTGGCGTGCTCACGCTGGCGGTGCTGACCCTGCCGGTGATCATTGGCACGGCAGAAGAATCACTGCGCAACGTGCACGATACCTACCGCGAAGCCTCGCTGGCACTAGGCGCTACCAAATCGCAGACCATCGCCCGCGTCATTCTGCCCTGCGCGCTGCCCGGCATGCTCACCGGGGCCATTCTTGGCGTGGCACGCGCTGCGGGTGAAACCGCCGCAATCATGTTCACTGCATCGGTCTTTTATACGCCCAAGGGGCCCGATTCCATTTTCAGCCCGGTTATGGCCCTGCCCTACCACATGTATGTGCTTGCCACTGCCGGTACGGAAATCGACAAAACCCGGCCCCTGCAATACGGTACAGGCCTTGTGCTGTTGTTGCTGGTGCTGGGCATGAACCTGATCGCCATTCTTCTGCGGGACAGATTGCAGAAACGCCGCTGATCTCACACAAGATATTTCACAGCAGACATCTCAACTCCCTCCTGCCCCACACTCCAAAACTCCGCTCCTTTCCCTCTCTCTGCCAGAGCCTGCGCAAGCGGGCTCTGCCTGCTTTGGGCCTGCTGCAAGCAGAACCAAGGCTGCAATGCACAAAGAGCAGCGGACAAACCAGTCCACCGACCAACACACATAGCCCCGAAAGCACGACAGCAATCAGCCCAATAATGCTTTGAGCCTGCGGTCGCCCAGTATGGCCCCTGTTGCAGCCAGAACTGACGCAAAGACGCAAAAAGGGAGACCCGAAGGCCTCCCTTTGAATGCGTAACCTGTCGTGCGAAACGACTGGCGCTTGAATTAGAAGCTGTACGCGAAGACCACTTTGGCCTGGAACATGTCCTGCTTGGAGAACGAGCTGGGGTTCTGGGCTTTCTTCCAGGTGCTGTTGTCCATGCAGTTGACCAGGTAGTCCAGTTCCAGGTTCATTTCCAGGTTCTGGTAGATCTTGTAGGAGTTCACGAGGTTGAATTCCACAAGGCCGTCGTTGGTGGTCAGGTAAGGAATCGTAGCCTGGGTGGTAGCAGCGTCGTTCCAGGAGTAGGCATTGGCCATGTACTTGACCATGCTGGTGCTGTTGGTGCCACCCCAGTAAGCGATGCGGAAGGTGTGCTTCAGGTCTTCCAGGAAGCTCATGTCCTTCAACTGGGCGCCGATACCCCAGGTACCAGCGTAGTCAATGCCGTAGTCCTGACGCAGCCAGCCCATGTTGCCGTCACCCATGAAGGAGGTGAAGTTGCCGCAGGGCACGATGGAGGGCATGCGTTCAGAGCCGTTCTTCACGCTGTTGTCGTCGCCGGAAGCGTACCAGCCGAACAGGCCGGGGGTAGCCCAATCCATCTTGTATTCAACAAGAGCCTTGGCCAACCAGCCCTGACGGCCCATGCTGCCGCGCACGGTTTCGTTGCTCTGGCCCTTCTGCACGCTGTAACGGCCCATGCTTTCCACATAGCCGTAGTTGATGTCCAGTTCCACGTTCAAGGGATCGAACATGGTCAGGGTCATGGGCAGGCCAGCCCAGAACATGGAGCCATAGGCCTTGCTGGTGCCGCCGTAGCCAACGGTGTCGCCATCGGAATTGATCGACGCGCCCACGGGATAGGGGAACAGGGTGAAGCCGGGGTTACCGTCACGCACGCTGTGGTTGTTGTACTGAGTACCATCAGAGCTGGTGGTCGTGTTCTTGCCCATCATGCCGTACATAACCCAGGGGGTGATGCCGAAGCCGTCAAGCTTCACGGGCAGGGTCAGAGCGAACAGATCCATGTTGTCCAGGTAGTTCTGGTCGCGGGTGTTGCCGTTGTAGCGGGCGTCGTTGCCGTCAAAGTTGTCGTTGAAGGGGCGAGCCCACAACGCGGTGAGGCTGACGTTTTCGTTGAACTTGTAAGAAGTCACAACGGCAGCAACGTCGGTATCCATAACAGCGGAGCCGCCAGCCACGCTGGGCATGGCCAGGCCCTGGATACCCATGCGCACCTTGGCATCGGTCTGGGGGATGGCCCAGTCGATGTAGGCGTTCTTCACTTCAACAACGCGGCCGTCGGCGCCAAGGGCACCGCCAGAAGCGTTGTTGCCCCAGGTCTGATCGCCCATTTCAAAGAACACGGTGCCGGACAGGGCTTCAGAAGCCACGGCGTCCAACTGGAGGCGCACACGCTGCTGGGCAGCAAACTGATCGTTGGTGTCGGCCTTGACCTTACCGTTGTTGCCGGTACGGGTCTTGCTAATCAGGCTGTCGGAACCAGCGCTGAAGCCCACGAGCCACTGGCCCTTAGCCTTGAAATCAATGGCGCTGGCACCGGTGGCCGCGCCGAACACCAGGCCGGCGGCCAGGATAAGCGTACAAATGCGTTTCATAAATCCCTTCCTCTCTAGTTTTTCCCACAGGGTTAACAAAGGCCTGCTCCAAACAGGCAAAAAATTTATACCTGCCTTTTGTGCCGAAGGCAACTATTTTCGTCAAAATTTTTTTACCAAGCTGTGACAATGGCAATATTATGACACAAGCCCGACACATTCTCAGCCAAAACCGCAGCCTTCAGCGGCAACCTGTGTAATAATTGCTTCTGGTTTGCGTTTGCGGCAAGCAGCCACAGCAGGGTAGCCTTCCCCACGGGGCGTACAATTTTTTGGAGGAATCCCCCCTGCCATTATAATGAAGGGACGCAAAAAAGCCCGCCCCCGCCTGTGCTGCACACAGCACAAAACCGGGAACGGGCTTTAGGCTCGACCAGTAAAACCACTGAGCTACAAAAAATCCGGGTCGGCTGCGGCCTTGCCCTCTGCCAGCATGATACGAACATAGTGCAGGCTGTGCTCGTCTACCGGAATAATGGGAAAAGTTTGCGAACAGCCAGGGCAGCGCACCATGCGCGGCTCGGTGGGGCTGGCCTGGGGCACATGCTTGCCACAATTGGGGCACTGGTAAAAAAACAATATTTCCATGCCGTCGGGTGCAACGGGCTGGACAGGTCGCTTACGCTCAGCCACGGCTGGCCTCCCCTTCGGTTTGGGGCGCGGCCAGATTGCGCCCGGTCATGAGCTCGGAGGGTTGCATCCCCCACAAACCAAGAATGGTGGTGGCAACATCTGCCAGCCTGCCGTCCTGCAAGGCGCTTACCTTGCCGTTGGGCTCAAGCAAAATACAGGGCACGGGATTGGTGGTATGGGCGGTGTGCGGCTGCCCCTCTGGAGTGAGCATTTTTTCGCAGTTGCCGTGGTCGGCGATAATGAGCATGCGGCCACCGCGCGCCTCTACGGCAGCGACCATGCGGCCAACGCAGGTGTCCACCACCTCGCAGGCATGCACCGCAGCCTCAAGAATGCCGGTGTGGCCGACCATGTCGCCATTGGCAAGGTTGCACACCACAAGATCGTACACGCCCGAATTCCAGGCTTCCACAAACTTGTCCGTAACTTCGGGTGCGCTCATGGCGGGTTTTTGGTCGTAGGTTTTCACCTCGCGCGGCGAAGGCACAAGAATGCGGTCTTCTCCGGCAAAGGGTTCCTCTAGCCCACCATTAAAAAAGTAGGTGACGTGGGCGTATTTTTCTGTTTCTGCCAGGCGCAGCTGACGCAGCCCATGACGCGAAACAACCTCGCCCAGCCCCATGCTCACGGCATCTTTGGGAAATGCCACGGGGATGTTGAAGCTCGACTCGTAGGCGGTCATGGATGCCACCCCCGCAAGGGCTGGCACACGGCCCCGGTCAAAGCCGTCAAACTCGGGCTGAATAAAGGCCTGCGTAAACTGGCGCATACGGTCAGCGCGAAAATTGAACAAAAACAGCCCGTCGCCGTCGGCCATGCCAAGGGCCTCGCCCCCGGCCTCAAAGCACACGGGTTTGATAAATTCGTCGGTTACCCCGGCGGCATAGGAGGCCTCGATGGCTTCAATGGGCGTAATGGCAGCGGCAGGTACGCCGTGCACTATCACTTCCCACGCGTCCTTGAGGCGCTCCCAGTGCTTGTCGCGGTCCATGGCAAAAAAACGGCCCACCATGCTGGCAACGCGGGTTTGGCTTTGGCCTTCAATGCTCTGCAAAAGGGCGCGCATAAAGTCCACACCACTGTGCGGATCGCGGTCGCGCCCGTCCATAAGGCAGTGGATGCGCACAGGCACGCCAGCCTTGTGGGCCATGGCACACAGGGCTTCGAGGTGATGAATATGGCTGTGCACGCCGCCGTCAGAGAGCAGACCGGCCAGATGCAGCTTGCCGCCGCTCTGCCGTACCGATTCAATCAGGCCGTTGAGCACCGGGTTGGCGGCAAAGCTGCCGTCTTCCAGAGCCACGTCGATGCGGGTCATGTCCTGATACACCACGCGACCAGCGCCAATGTTCAGGTGACCTACCTCAGAGTTGCCCATGTAGCCGCGCGGCAGCCCCACATCGCGGCCAGAGGCCGCAAGGCGTGAATGCGGACAACGGGCGTTGAGCGCATCCATATTGGGTGTTGCAGCCACAAAGGGCGCGTTGCCAGGCCCCGGCTCGGCAAGGCCCCAGCCATCAAGAATCAGCAAGAGCGTGGGCGTCATGATTATTCCCCGGTACGGGTGCTTGCCAGCGAGGCCGCCTTGTTCCACAGGGCTTCAAGGCCGTAGAGCTCGCGCACAGGTTCCAGAAAAACGTTAACGACAATGTCGTTCAAGTCCACCAGAATCCACTGGCCGGCGGTGTAGCCTTCCATGCGCAGATACTCGTAGTTGCGCGCGCGGCACATTTCGCCAATGCCGTCGGCAAGGCTTTGTGCGTGGCGCACAGAGGTGGCGCTGGCAATGACCAGGGCTTCGGCAAAACTGCCCTGCTCGGCCATGTCTATGCTGACCACGCGGGCGGCCTTGTGCTCTTCAAGCCAGGTCACCACGGCAGTCAGTTTTTCTTCCAGGGATACATCCGCAAAACGCTTGGGGGCAGTGCCCCCCACAGGTGAAGAAGGAGTGTTGTTTTCCATACGCTTCACATATCGTAAAGACGGGCCAAGGGCAATGCCGCCGCACCCGCCCAGCCCGCCATAAAGCGCAGAATTGCGGCTTTAATCGGGCCTGCCGGGCAAAGCCCTGCCCACGGGTTGCCCAACCTCACGGCAAATCACCACAGCCCCGGCATGCGAGCGGCAAGGCCTTCAAACCAGCGCGGCGGGCGCAGAATCGCCCTTATCCGTATTGACCGCGCCCGCGCATTGCGGCATACCCAAACGAAGCTTTTATCTAGGGATCAGTGTAGCGCCAATGCGCCGCCAAACGCCAGCAGCAGAAGGAGAGGGCCGTGCTTTTCAACATCAAACAGGAAACTCTGCCACGCGAAGAAATGGAGGCGCTGCAACTGCGCCGCCTGCGTGATTTGTGCAACCGCGTCTACGCCAACGTGCCCTTTTATCGCAAGCGCTTCGACGAAGCGGGCATCACCCCTGCCGACATCAAGTCGCTGGCAGACCTCAAGCTGCTGCCCTTTACGGAAAAGCAGGATCTGCGCAACCATTATCCTTACGGCCTGTTTGCGGTTCCCAAGGATCATATCGTGCGCCTGCACGCCTCAAGCGGAACCACCGGCAAGGCCGTTGTGGTGGGCTATACCCAGCGCGACATTGAAACCTGGGCCGAGCTGATGGCCCGCAGCCTTGCCGCCGCAGGCGTGGTGCGCACCGACGTTGTGCACGTGGCCTATGGCTACGGCCTGTTCACCGGCGGCCTGGGCGCGCACTACGGCGCAGAACGCCTTGGCGCCACGGTTGTGCCCGCATCGGGCGGGGCCACCCGCCGTCAGGCCAGCCTGCTGCGCGACTTTGGCGCTACCGTGCTGTGCGCCACACCCTCCTACGGCCTGCACCTGTGGGAAGCGTCCATGGAAGTGGGCGTGAATTTTCGCGATTTGCCGCTACGCGTGGGCATCTTTGGCGCAGAGCCGTGGTCTGAAGCCATGCGCCGCGACATTGAAGACAAAATGGACATCAATGCCCTCAACATCTACGGCCTCTCTGAAATCATGGGCCCCGGCGTGGCCATGGAATGCGAAGAAGCCAAGTGCGGCATGCACCTGTGGGAAGACCACATTTTGCCCGAAATCATCGACCCGGTCACGGGCGACCAGCTGCCCCCCGGCGAAGTGGGCGAACTGGTGCTGACCACCCTGACCAAGGAAGGCATACCCATGTTGCGCTACCGCACGCGCGACCTCACAAGCCTCGACTACACCCCCTGCCGCTGTGGCCGCACCCATGTGCGCATCTCGCGCTTGCAGGGCCGCAGCGACGACATGCTCATCATCCGTGGGGTCAATGTGTTCCCGCAGCAGATTGAGGGCATCCTGATGGAAAGCGACGGGCTTTCCCCCAACTATCAGATTATCGTTGACCGCTCGCACAACCTCGACACCCTCGAAGTGCGCGTGGAAATGAACGAAAATCTTTTTGCCGACGAAATCCGCAAGTTGCAGATGCTCGAAGGCCGCCTGCAAAAGACCATCAAGGAATATCTAGGCGTTTCGGCCAAGGTTCGCCTTATGGAACCCCGCTCCATCGAGCGGTCTGAGGGCAAGGCCAAGCGCATTGTGGACAACCGGCCCAAGGATTAGAAGGATTAGACGGACAAGCAGCCGCATCTGCCCGCCAGATATGACAGGCGCACGATGGTGGAAGCCGTGAACCGTGCACACATATTCAAGGGGCCGCTGGCATTGCCGGTGGCCCCTTGCGCGTCAGTCTGCCCCCAGGAGAACTTTGCAAATTTGGTGTTTAAAATAAGCATGTTGTGCATATTTACAAATTAGTGACGAAAAAAAGTTCAGCAATGCTTGACACCTCAGCCCAGTCAGCGTACAACCCTTCTTCGTTGAGCGGGAGTAACTCAGTGGTAGAGTGCAACCTTGCCAAGGTTGAAGTCGCGGGTTCAAATCCCGTCTCCCGCTCCACTTTTTTTGCTGGCGGCATAGCCAAGTGGTAAGGCAGAGGTCTGCAAAACCTCCATCTCCAGTTCAAATCTGGATGCCGCCTCCAAATAGCATCCTTTACGCTTCGCCGTTTCGCATACCATGCGGGAGTAACTCAGTGGTAGAGTGCAACCTTGCCAAGGTTGAAGTCGCGGGTTCAAATCCCGTCTCCCGCTCCACTTTTGCGGGAATAACTCAACGGTAGAGTGTCAGCTTCCCAAGCTGAAGGTTGCGGGTTCAAATCCCGTTTCCCGCTCCAAAAAAAGCGTATATTTTAAGGCTTTTACAGAAATTCACTGTAAAAGCCTTTTTTTGCGCCTATGATTTGGGTAACCCCTGGGTAACTTTTTGCACCACCAATAAACAAGGCTACCCATCATGCTGATATCAAAGAAGGCCACTCGCAGTTGAGTGGCCTTCTTTGATATTAATACTTTTGTGATGTATTGGTTTGTTTTTCATTTAGTGCAGCCAAGGGCATGCTATGCATTAATCCCCTCTACTGAAAAGCTACGACAAAAAATCCATTAGCTTCAGCAGAAACGGCGGAATATTAATCGTCATAGATGCCTTGAGCGGCATCCTTGTGGCAAGAGCCACAGTCCGCAAAATTCTTTGAATCACGCACTTTGCGGTGTTTGTGCACAAACCACGGCGTTTCTGTCACACGCAAAGGGCTTTGCCCAGAAAGACGACGTGCAACTTTATCTCCACGGCGGCTAGCGCCAGAGCCAGCCGCCTGCTCTTTCAGCCAGCTTTCAGCAATAGCAGCGTCTTCTGGCGACACTGTCACTTCCGCGCCGAAATGGTCACCAAGGTTGCTCATAATTTTGTTCCATGAAGTTGCTGGCAGCAACCACGCAGGGTATGCAATATGACAGCTTCCACATGTGGTTACATATGCGGGGGGCGGAATAGAATTACCATTTCCTGACCTGCAAGAATGTTTATCTTTCGCCGCAGAAAAAGTTGCAAAGAGCAGCACAACGCATAACGCCACCCCAACACATAAACTTTTTTGATAGATGAACATAAAACACTCCTGCTTATCTTTACACAACTATCAGAAACACCGTTTTGCAATATACACATTACGTGGCGGAGAGGTGCGCAACTCTCTTTTCTTCTGCACTACATAACCATACTTGGAAGCGCAGTTTTCAACCTCGCGGCTAGTCATACGGAATGTATATTCAGACGGTCGCCTTTTGGCTGGGGGCAAGCGCAGGTCTGCTGTATGGTAGGTATTGTTAGGCTTCGAGTTGTATCTTGCACTGATACAGTCAAAGGCCATATACCCACCGGGGTTAACATATTCTCCGTAAACATTGAACATATCATCCAATGAGGCCCCGGGAATATGATATAGCCAATTCACGGAAAGCAGCACGTCCACATTTTCAGGAAGAAATTTGGGGGGGTAAAGCATCGTCCACAACTGTGTTGATGCTGGTTTTATAATAGCTTGCCAGCAAATTGCACATTTCAATTGCAGAAGCGGCAATATCACTCCCCCCCAAATTCTGAAACCCCTTTTGTTGTAGCCAAATCAAATTCGCGCCGCTGCCGCACCCCACTTCAAAAATATACGCAGAGCTCGGCACTAATTGCGTAATCCATTCACAGGGAACGCATACATGAGGCCGCCAAGGACGATGTTTAATTGCGTAAGCATGCCACCAACTTGCATTTGTTTTTTTGGAACACCACGCCAAATACGTTTGAGAAATATACAGCCGATGGCGAAAGCTCTGTAGCCAGCCATTTACATAGCACACGGCCTTATCAAGCATAGAACAATCTCCCATGCCTATAGAGGCTGCGGACGCGATAAAGCGCCCACAACCTGATAGGAAAAGTTGCGAAAAAGAATCTGCTTTAGGAAAAAAGCAGGGCTTCAGGCGGGTGTTCTATGGTGAGTGCTATGCAGTAGATGTACTGCAATAAAGAAAAACACGGCACAAACGAATGCGTAGGAGCAGTGCTTAAAAATCCGGACGTGGAATAAAGAAAGTGGGTTATGGGTTCATGATGGTCATGATGTTCATTTGATTCGTGCTGCGGCTGGAGTGTAGAAACTTGGCTGTTTCCCATATAATCATTGGCCATATCAATTATGGGCGAAAACACTACTAAAAGCATCATGAAAGCACATAACGACCTGAAAAATGTTGCGGCAAAAAAACCGAACATTTTTACAGGGGGTTTTGATTTGATCGTATGTTTAGTGCTTTGCATGACGTTCTGCGCTTATTATTTCTTCAGCCAGGAAAGAATTTTAGTACAACAGCAAAACACATGCAACTCCAGGCTGTTTTCATAAACATCAATTTGAGACAACGCACATAGCATATACAGATGGCTGAAAAAATTACTATCTGATGATATCGGCCAATGTTCATCATGCATAAGCTTGGCACTACAGGCGATCTGCCCGCCGGATACTCATGACACAACCTTCAATCCACTTGGTTGTCGCCTTCCAGCACCCCCACCAGCAGATCGAGGCCCTGGCGGAATGTCTGCATGGTGTGGGGCGACGATATGGCCAGCCGCACGCAATTGGGCGGCGGCATGTGCCCAACCGTGAACTTTTCTGACGAGTACACCTGCAAGCCCACCCGCTGCGCGGCCTGCTCAAAGGCGGTGCTTGTCCAGCCCTGGGGCAATTCAAGCCACACATGCATGCTCCGCTGATCAAGCACAAAGCTGTAGCCGTGCAGGCGCTGCTTGAACAGGGCCATGCGCTTGTCCAGCTCGGTCTTTTTCTGGGTGATTATTTTGTCTGCAATGCCAGAATTGATGGTTTCGCAAATAATCTCTGCGCATAAGGGCGGGGTCATCCATATGCTGTCCACCACGCCCTGCGCAATGCTGGCGCACATTGCCAGCGGCGCTACCACAAAGGCAATGCGCAGCCCGGTATAAAATGCCTGCGCCATACCGCAAATAAAAATGCTCTGCTCTGGCAGCAAGGCCGACAGGGTGCGGCTGTTACCTTGTGTCAAAAAGGCATCCACGCCGTCCTCAAGCAGCAGCAAGCCGTGCCGCCGTATCACCTCGCCAAGAGCCAGCCGCCGTTGCGGCCCCATGCTGCTGTTGGTGGGGTTTTGCACAAGACCGGCCGTGTACAGCCCCTTGATGCTCTGCCGCTGGCACAAGGCGTCCAGCGATTCGGGCAGCATGCCCTGCGCGTCCATTTCCACAGCTTCCAGCCGAATGCCATTGGCACGCGCCGCTGATTTTACACCGGGATAGGTGTATTTTTCCACGGCAACCCTGTCGCCGTGTTCAAACAGGTTTGAAAATATGCAGTGCAGGGCGTGCTGCGTGCCAGAGGTAACCACCACGGTTTCTGCCGAGGCGCTAACCCCAAAACGTGCCACCCAGCGTGCCCCGGTTTCCCTGTGCGCCTGATGCCCCTGCGGAAAAGCGTAGGGCACAAAGCGGTGCAGCTCGCCGCGTGCCAGCACCCTCTGCACCACCTCCTCCAGATACTGCTCCGAACCGTGCAGGGGGTGCACCAGCCCCATGTTCACAGCCTTGACGCTTTGGGCGGTTGTATCCACCAGCGATGCGGCCACCCCGGCATCGGCAGCCACAAACGTACCCATGCCAACCATTGCCGTGATAAGATTGCGCCTTTCTGCCTCGGCATAGGCCCGCGTAACAGTGGTAACCGTTACCCCCACCGACTTTGCCAGTTCACGGTGCGAGGGCAGACGGTCGCCCGGTTGCAGCACCCCTGTGCGGATGTCGCGCTCCAGGGCATCAGCCAGCGCAATATACAGGGATTTGTTGGTATCAATGATTTTCAGATTCCACATGCGTGCACCAGCCGGTGAATGAGGTGTCTTACATACAGCTGCGTGTTTACGCACCAGCCCCTTTTGCGTATACAATAAAGCAGTGTTCGTAAAATTCTGCGGTCATGCCTCTGCCCCGAATCAACGCGGGGCAAACGGGGCACGGCTGGCCCAAACGTAGCGTGCGCGGCAGCCCCACCCTTCCCGCACACAAGGAGAACGCATGCCCTTTATAAAAGACTGTTCCAGCACAGCCCTTGTGGCGGCGGTGCTGGCCGTTGTTGTATCCTTTACCGGGTCGGCAGTGCTGATCTTTCAGGCCGCCCATCTGGCGGGGTTGCCCGAAGCCGTGACCTCCTCGTGGATATGGGCTGTTTCCATCGGCAGCGGCGTTACGGGAATTTTTTTGAGCTGGAAAATGAAAATCCCGGTCATCACGGCATGGTCAACGCCCGGGGCCGCCCTGCTGATTGCCATGTTGCCCAGCGTGCCGCTGGCCGAGGCCATTGGAGCCTACCTTGCAAGCGCCGTGATCATTACTGTTATTGGCCTCACAGGCACGCTCGATGCCATCATGCGGCGCATACCTGCGGCGGTGAGTTCCGGCATGTTTGCGGGAATTCTTTTCAGCTTTGGCGCAAGGGTTTTCACCTGTGTGCGGCCAGATCCCGTGCTGGCTCTGGGCATGATTGCGTGTTTTATTCTGTTTCGACGCGTTTCACCCCGCTATTCTGTGGCGGCGGTAATGGCAGTGGGCATGGCCATTGCTGCGGCCAACGGCATGATGCATGTTGGAAGCCTGGCCTTTGCGCCCACCCTGCCAGTGTTCACCGCGCCGCAACTGTCGTGGGCAACGGTTGTGGGCCTGGGCATTCCGTTGGCCCTTGTTACGCTCACCGGGCAGTACATTTCCGGCATGGCCGTGCTGCACGCCTCTGGCTACCATGTGCAATCCAACGGCATTATGGCCGTGACCGGCATATGCTCTGCCCTGCTGGCACCCTTTGGCGCGCACGCCATCAATCTTTCATCGCTCACAGCGGCCATCTGCACCGGGCCAGAAGCCCACAAGGATCCGAAAAAACGCTATGTAGCAGGTATTTTTTGCGGGGCGCTGTATATCATTGCCGGCGTGTTGGGTTCCACCATCACCTCGCTGTTTACTGCCCTGCCGCCAACCTTTGTGGCCGTGCTGGCGGGCCTTGCCCTGATCAGCGCCTTTACCACGGGCTTTATAGGCATTTTTAAAGACAGCGACAACATTGAAGCTGGCATTTTTGCCTTTCTTGCCACGGCCTCGGGCATGGATTTTCTGGGCCTTGGCGCGCCGTTTTGGGGTTTGCTGTTTGGCGGCATCATGTTTGTGGTGCTGGCGTGGCGCACACCCAAACCGCAGAGCACAAGGGCAAAATGATTTGAGCATGCAGCAGGTACGGACTTTCAGCATAAAAGGGCCGGAACCTGCCAAAACTCGCTACGCGAAACTGGACCAATCCATCACTGTATCTGCATATCCAAATTACAGTAACAACACCAATTTAAAGAATATTTTTTTATCGAAAATATATTTTTTTCTCCTACCCCCAAAGGCATTGCGCACTGCCTAGTGACGTGCTAGCTTTTTTTTGCGGAGATTAGTTCGCAACCACCTATAGCAAGGAGGCAGCATATGGAAAATGCCGTTTTGTTGGGGCCCGTCGGATGGCGCATTGAGGATTCTATCCTCGGCTCTGTTTGGGATGGTTGGATGAACTGGTGGCGTCGCATGCTGGCAGCCGCCGACCGCTTCTAGGCGCAGCCTGCGCACCGAACGCTAAATTAACCTTTGATTTCAGGCCGGGAATTCTCCCGGCCTTTCATTTTGCCCACAATCCGATTTTGCAGTGGAAAGATACCCGCCCGTCCTGTCTTCCCTGCCCGTGCAGACCCTGTGCATAAAAAATGCAGGCTGCCCCCGGCAGACACATTGCACCGAGCCGCACAAAAAATTCTGGCTACAACCGCCGCCTAACTGAAATAAGCTTGTCAAAAACCAAACAAACCACTATCGGTATTGTCTGTATTCGGATTATTTGCCGTGTTGCACGATAGTGACTTTAACTGTTGACATACTTTGGCATTCTTACCACCGGGCGCTCCGTACATGACCCCCACTGTTTCAAAAAATTACGCCGCCAGTGATTTGGCTTTTCTGTCTGTGATCGCTGGGTATGTGCTGTTTGGCCTTTGGGGTGTAAGTATTCTTTCCTACGACGGGCTCAACATCAGTTCTGACCTTTGCTGTTATGTGCAAAACCTTGCAGGCGAACTGCAACGCCATCTGTTTGCGCTAGACCCCCTGCTGGCCGTGCCCACCACCGCCAATTCCATCATCAGCCTTGAGTCCACGCTGGCAAGAATCCTTCAACCCGGCAACGATATTGTTGCTGCCATGCTGCGGGCAGGGGCTGTGGGCGTTTTTGTCCACTACGCCGCCTGTTATTATCTGGGCCGCCGTCTGTGGCAGTCGCCCGCCATTGCCGCCCTGTTCGCCCTGCTGACGGGCGTAACCATATGGATCAGCTTTGGCACATACTGGGGCTTTGGCTCTGGCGACATCACACCACGGGTTTTTTACGCGGCCCTGTTCCCCTTTTTGCTGGCCGCCACGCTCTCCTCCCTCGATAAACCCCAGCTGCGCCCCCTCATTCTTTTTGCCTCGGGCTGCGGCATGTACCTGCACAGTATCAGCTCGCTTGTGGCCAGCTGCATGCTGTTTACGGTTTTTTTCTTTCACCGTGCCAAGGGCGACAGCCTGCTGCGCCACGGCATGTGGCTTTTGTTAAGCCTTGCCGCCTGGAGTCTGCCAACCCTGATCTATCTGGGCAGCGCCATCAAATCTGCCACGCCTTTATCGGCCCACGACCTCGCGGTATTGCAGCAAGTTTTTGACCGCCGCTTTATTGAGGATGAAGGCAGCCTGGGCCGCAGGCTCTTGAGCCATTTTCATTATGGCAGCGATTCGTTGCCGCTGCTTGTGCTGGGATTTTTGAGTTATTTTATTGTGCGTCGCCTTGGCTCGCCAGCCATGAAGCGCCTGACCAGCATCATTCCCACGTTATTTTTGGGCGTGTGCATTGCCCTGCTGCTCTCTGTGGCAGAAACACATATAGCCCAGGCCCTTGGTCGGCTGCCCATGGCGGCAGAGCTGCCCCGTGGCGTCCGCTTTGTCATTTTTTTGTGCTGGCTTATGATCGTGGGCGCTTTTGCCTGCCTGTGGCAGCGCGCGCCCAGATTCTCGGCCCTGCTGGCTGTTGCCGCCGTGGTCTGTGTGCTTGTTGTCGATCAGGGGCGCTGGGCCACAGGGGTACGCTTTGCTTTCAGGCATACGCTTGATATACAACAACCTGAGAAAATTCAGCGTTGCCTGAAAAGCAGCGCTAGCTACGCCGAGGCCTTGCAGGCCGCACAACGCTTTGTGCCGCAGGGTGCGCCCCTATTTGCAGAGCCAGACGCCATGGCCGTGCGCTACCGCCTGTACCGCCCACTGGCCTATGCTTTCAAGGACGGCTCATCGTACCTTTACAGCCAGGATGCCCAAGGAGCCGCACGCTGGCTTACCCTTACGGGCATACGCGACAAACAGGGGTTGGCGGCTGCATGGCTGGCATCTGGCGCGCAATGGATTTTATGCGGCAACGTATCCGAGCAGGAGCACATCGCCAAAGAGGCAACTATCGTTTGGAGCAATGACCGCTGGTTCATAGCCAGGCGTTCCACGTCGACAGCAACTACTACTCCGTGAGTTTTCCATGTCTCAGACCACTCTTTCTGTTGTTGCGCCAGTATACTGCGAGGGCGACCATCTGCCCGAATTTGTGGCTGCCCTTACGGCAGAATTGATCCAGCTCAAAAGCACCAGCGGCCTGAACTACGAGATTATACTGGTTGACGATGGCTCATCCGACAACACTTGGGCGGTTATGCGTACCCTTACGGCGCAGCATGCCAACCTGCGCTGCCTGCGCCTGAGCAGAAATTTTGGCAAGGATGCCGCCCTCTCTGCCGGGCTTGCCGCCGCCAGTGGCGATGCGGTTATCACCATGGACAGCGACATGCAGCACCCGGCCTCGCTTATTCCTGAAATGGTCGCCCTGTGGCGCAGCGGCAACGTGGATGTGGTGGACGTGCGCAAGCAGGAACGCCAGGTAGAAACGCTGCTCAGCAAACTGTGCGCCATGTCTTTTTACCGCATTTTCAGGATGCTTACCTCGTATGACCTCCAGGGATCGGGCGACTTCAAGCTGCTTGACCGAAAGGTGGTCGAAGCCTGGAAAAGCCTCGACGAACGCAAGCTTTTTTATCGCGGCCTCACCTCGTGGATGGGCTTTCGGCACGAGCAGATCATGTTTACACCCTGCCGCCGCTGCGGTGGATCAAGCAAATGGAGCATGGCACGCAGGGTAACCCTGGCTGTTGATTCCATGACCTCGTTCAGTGGCAAACCCCTGCTGCTCATTGGCATAATCACCCTGCTGTTTTACGCCCTGTCGTTCTTTGTGGGCTGCGAAACCCTCTGGAGCTATGCCACGGGGCAGGCGCGGTCGGGCTTTACCACGGTCATTCTGCTTATTCTGCTTACGGGCAGCGCCATTCTTACGGGCCTGTGCATCATGTCGGCATACCTCCACCATGCCTTTATCGAACTGAAAGGCAGACCGCGCTACCTGCTGGCAGAAACGCTGGAAGCGCACACCACGGATTCCTGAGCCATGCCCCGGCACGCAGCCCCCGAAGGTCAGGCAACCATGCGCTTTATCGTGCACGCAGACGACTGCGGCCTGACCCGCCAGATCAGCGAGGACATCTTTGACTGCCTGGCCCACGGGCCACTCAATTCTGTTTCCGTCATCATGGGCGCCACGCACGCGGCGGCAAGCCTGCAAAGGCTTGCGCACATGCCGCAGGTACGCACCTGCCTACACCTCAATATTCTTGAAGGCCGCTGCACCGCGCCCGTGCCACAGGTGCGGGCTCTTGTGAACGAGGACGGTATTTTTCGCTACGGCCTGGGACAGATGCTTGCCCTGCTTGCCGCTGGCACAGCCACCAGCAAAAGAACCCTGCTCTCGGCCATCCGCACCGAGCTGGAAGCCCAGGCAGACGCATTTGCCGCAGCCTTTCCTTCAATGATTTCGCGCGGGGGGCTGCATCTCGACGGTCACTTGCACATCCACAGCATACCGGTGTTGCGCCAGACCATGGCCGAATTCATACGCGAGCGCAGGCCTGCCTATGTGCGTTTGCCCAACGAACCAGCCCATTTGCCGCCCCTGCCCTGTCTGCCCCTTGCGGTGGGCTGCGCACGGCGCACACTGCTGGCCCACTGGTCAAAGGGGCTTGAGGCCCTGCTCGACAGCGCTGGCATTGCCCACAACAGCTATCTTTGCGGGCTTGTTTCTGGCGGCAACCTCACCGCCGCCAGGGCTGCGGCATCTCTGGCTGCCATCGCTCGCCATCAAGTGCCCGCGCCGCTGGTAGAAATAATGTGTCACCCCGGCGGCATCAGTACCGCAAGCAAGGCCGACGATGCTGCGGAAAACAGCGCGGGCCCGGTGCGCCACAACAGTTTTTACACCAGTCCCGCCCGTCAGGCAGAAAAAAACATGCTGCTCGATGCCAGCCTGAGTCAGGTTCTGACCCGTTACGGCGCGGTGCAGACATTTTCATAGCGTCTCTGCCTGGCCGCTGGCTTTGCCCCCCGAGAGCATGCAGCCCAAAAGCAATCGGCCCTGAGGCAAATACCCCAAGGCCGACATTCATGCGTAAAACACACGCGCCACTCGCGCAAAAGCGTTATTGGCCGCGTATCCAGTAGGTTTCAAAACCGTCTTCCAGCCAGCCATCCTTCACCTTGATAAAGCCCGCCTCTTTGAAAAGATCGCGGTATTCATCCTGCGTGCGCCGCCACCCCCAGAACTGCTGGCGGCGAATGCCCACATGGTGCAACACAGCCCGAATGCCAATCTTGATGGCGTTCACAAAGCTGCCGATAAACGAATCTTCTTCCAGCAGCGAGGCCGAGAGCAGCACAAGCTCGCCACCGGGGGCAAGCTGGGCACGCAATTCCCACAGCAGGTGCTGAAACTCGCGTGTGGGGATGCCGTAGTCAACGGTTGAAAGATAGATCATGTCGTACTGCACGTCCGAGGGCAGACAGGCGGGCGGCAGGCCAATGTAGATACGCTCGTTGGGAATATATTCGCGCAGCCACTTCATGCCCACGGTGCTTGGTTCGTTGACGTGCAACTCAAGCTCGGGCATTTCCTCGAGCAAAATTTTTTCCATGTAGCCAACGCCGCTGCCAATGGAAAGCACGCGCACAGGCTCGGTGCGTTCCCCAGATTCCTGCGCTAGCTTGGCACGCAACTGCCCTATGAGCCACTTGGCGTCGGTGCGCTTGTTATTGCGCCACACAGACGGCAAATCGTCCCAGCTTTTGTACCGACGAAACAGTTCTTCGTAAAAAACCGCGTAGAACTTTGGCTCCGCCAGATGATAAAATGATATATGTGAAAAAGACGTAAAGGGGATGCCTTGCCAGCTTTCCTGATAAAAACGCCGCACGTTAAAGCCTCCGAGACATGGCCGCAAAAGCTCGTTGCAGGCAGGATTGCGCCACAAACAAACCTTCGATACGCAAAATCATACCCTAACCGACAGCAAGGCGCAATGCACGGCACCAGCATAAGGGCAAGTTGCGCCACAATGTAACCGTGCAAAACAATGCTACAGCGCAACGGCATAACCTATGCCCCCAGCCAGCCCGGCTACTTTTGCCCGGTCGGCGTTTGCCAAAGGCCCGCACAAAGGAAATGGGGAGGCTCTTTGACAGAACCTCCCCACAGAACAATCTTTTCTGATATCTGGCAGAATTAGCCAGCCTTCATTTCGTGTATAAGCTTCCGCAACACCTGCGCCTGCTGGGTCATTTCAGCCATTGCCTCGCTGGCCCGGCCCATGGCCTGTGCGGTTTCTGCTGAAATTGTGGCCACCTGCTCCACAGCGCGGCTTATTTCCTCGCTGGAGGCAGATTGCTGCTCACTGGCGGTTGCGATGGAGCGCACCTGATCGTTGGCCTGTTCCACAAGATTCACAATCAGCACAAGCGATTCGCCAGAGGTGGTAGCCCGCTGTGTAGCACTTTCAATAATGGATACCGACCGTTCCACGCCGACAATGCTCTTGCGGGTTCCTTCCTGAATACCGCGAATAACCCCACCCACTTCCTGTGTGGCAGACATGGTTTTTTCTGCCAGTTTGCGTACTTCGTCGGCAACCACGGCAAAACCACGCCCCGCATCCCCAGCACGGGCAGCCTCGATGGCGGCGTTCAGCGCAAGCAGGTTGGTCTGGTCGGCAATGTCTGAAATAACGCCCATGATCTGCCCAATGCCGTCGGCCTGTTTGCCAAGGGCAGCCATATCATTTTTGACCTCAAGGGACTGCCGCTGCACAGCCGTGATGTCGTTCACCACATTACTGACCATCTGCGCGCCTTCCTGCGCCTTGGCCCGGGCAGAATCTGAGGTTTCAGAAGCCTTGGCGGCGTTTTCGGCCACTTCACCCACGGTGGCGTTCATTTCTTCCATGGCAGAAGAGGTAACTGCGACCCGATGCGACTGCTCCTCGGCTCCACGGCTCGACTGCACAATAAGGGCAGAAAGCTGCTCAGTCACGGTTGAAACAACCTCTACCACGCCTTCAAGCTGGTGCGCCGCCTGCAACATGCCCTCGGCCCTGGCGCGCTCGGCCTGAGCCTTTGCTGCGTTGGCCTCCTGCGTGGCCATATCTGCCTGCCGCGCCTGTTCGGCTGCTTCCTGGCTTTTCTGCTCTGCCTCGAAAATCTTGTCCTTCATGGTTGCTACCATGCCTTGCAGCACATGGTACACGCCGCCCTGCTTCTTTTGCGGGCGAAAGGGGACGTTCAGGTCGCCGCCTGCAATCTTGCCAGCCACCTCGGCCAGATAGCCGGGGTCTTCACCCAACTGCTGCATGACCGCACGGGTAAGCAAAATGCCCTGGCCCACCGAAAGAATAAACCCTGCCACAATGGCGGCAATAATCATTTTTGTTGAAAAATCGGCCAGTTCATTATTGCTCTCGGCCAGCAGGTGGCCCTGTTCTTCCTTGGACTTGACCAATCGGTTGATGGCGTCCTGATACCGGCCAGCAATCACATCGCCCTCGCCGTCCAGAATATCCTCTGCCGCCTTGCTGTCGCCCGATGTTTTCAGCTTTATGACCTTGTCGGTCATTTGTCTGAATGAGGCGCGGTGGGTCTTGTATTCTTCAATAACCTTTTTGGCCTCGTCAGAAATAAGCGTTTTTTCCACGGACTTGGAACTTTCGTCAATTTCCTTGCGCAATCTTTCCACCGTAGCAATACGCTGCTGTACTTCTTCCTCTTTGGAGGCACCCACAATGCCCTGCAAGTTCACGCGAATGCGCTGAAAGCCCACCGCAAGCCGCAGCAGATCCCTCATGGGCACGGTGGCCCTTTCGTACAAAATGGTATCGGCATCGTTAACCTTATTCAGCTCGATGACGGCAAACGCACCAACCAGAGTGGTCATCAACGACGAAAGCACAAAGCCCACGATCAGCTTTGTCTGCAAACGGGTATTTTTCAAAAGGCTCATGGTTTTCTCCATAGGGGATTCGTCAGACTCGTTCCAGCTAGCGGTATTATCGGTAGAATTGATCAGCAATTTAGACTATCGCAAAAAGTTATCAAAAATAGTTACACGGCAACAGGCTATTATAACTGGTTTATTTAACCAATCAGCGATTGTTGCAAACTGCCACAGCACATTTTTGCATACCCGCTGCAATGTTTTATTTTAAGGGGATGCATATTTCTGTCAGCAATTCATCTTCTGGGGTTGTGTGCGGTGAGTTGAGGTATACTTCAAAACCGGGATCATTGAACGGCTCCCGCCCACTTTGCGGAAACCACATGCCAAATATCGAACGGTAGGCGGGGTGCAGCAACGAATACGCACCCTGAATACGCAACACGGCATATTCCTGCTGACTGCCAATATGCCTCAAAAAAATTTTCTCATGGCTGCGCAATGGGCGCATGGCTTCGCAATTCTCCTCCATATCCGGCCCCATATCTACGCATACATCCATGCGGCATTTCTCTGGCGGGGTCACGTCGGGGTTGTCATAACTTACCCCGTACACAAGCGCTGTGGCAGAAAGTAAACCGCATCTCGACAATTCACCGCACAGAATTTCCCATGCCGAGCAACACTGATCATACGGCCCCGTATGCCGTACGGCTGCAACCAGACGCGGCGTAATTTTTTCTAAACGAATTTGCATGGGTGGAAGATGCGGCATCTCATGATAAAACAAGTGGCGCGCCTCATCGGGCCTGCGAGCCACCTCCCTATACGCCCGCCTGCGGCGGTATTCAGAGGGCAGCATGCCCATGTGCGCCCTGAAGGCGCGGGTAAAGGCATCCACACTTTCGTAGCCCGCGCCAAGAGCTATCTGGGTGACTGATTCTGTAGAATATCCAAGCTGCATGGCGGCGCGCTCCAACACCAGCCGCCGCACATAGGCCGCCACACTTTCGCCCACCATTGCTGAAAAAATTCGGTGAAAATGGTAGGGTGAAAAACAGGCAATGCGGGCCAGCTCGTCCAGGTCGGGCCGCCTGTCCAGATTCTGCTCTATATGACGCAACACAAGATTGATGCGCTGCTGATAGTTGGGTGTTTCCACTGGGGCTCCTTTGGCGGCATGTTTCCGCGCTCAACAGGGTGTGCAGAAGCGCAAAAAAAGTCGAGCGGGAATTTGCACACCGTGTAATCTGGCTCCAACACACACCATTAACAGCAAGGATTTCGTATGAGCGGATTTGAAGTGAGCGTTGTGAATTTAGCGGCCAAGCAGCTTGTGGGCATCAAGGTGCGCACCTCTATGGCCAAGGCCAAGGAAGACTGCCCGGCCCTGTGGCATAACTTTTGCCCCAGGATGCAAAAAATTGAAGAGGGCGAAGGATACGGCATTTCCTTCATGATCAATGAGCAGGATTTTGACTACTGGGCCGCCGCAGAGGCACCCAAGGGCGCATGCCCATCGGGGCTTGAGCCCGTGGAACTGCCCGCTGGGGATTATGCGCGCTGCGTGGTTCCCAATCTGGAAAGCATCGGCGAGGGATACATGTTCATGTATCAGTCATGGCTTACCGCGCAGGGTGACTGGAAGCTCAACGAGCAGGCTCCCTGCTTTGAGCTTTACCCGGCAGTCTGGACGCCCGCCATGCCTTTTGAGTTGTTTATGCCGGTGAAGCGCTAGGGTTTTTGTGGCCTGCGGCGCAGGTTTGAAAAGATTTGCTGCCCTGTGGGCACGGGGTTTCGCCCTCCGGCGAAGTTGGGACGCCTACGCGGCGTGAGTTAGCCCTTCGGGCGCGAAGCTCTACGCCTGACCGACGTTTGGGATGCCTGCGCGGCGTGCGGTCCGCCCTCCGGCGAGGGGCGATTGGTTTCTTCTGCCCTGCGGGCACGGGGTTTCGCCCTCCGGCGAAGTTGGGACGCCTGCGCGGCGTGCGGTTCCGCCTATGCGGCGCGCATTTCGCCTCCCCGGCGGGGGCGATTGGATTCTTCTGCCCTGCGGGCACTGAGTTTCGCCCTCCGGCGGAGCTTGGGACGCCTGCGCGGCGTGCGGCAAGGTGGGGCCGGTTATGGGGCTACGCCCCCTTCTCGGCCCCCCTTGCATCCCCCCCGAAGCACCCCCTAAGAGCGTTTTCAATTCCCGCAGGGTGGCGAGGGCACGCGTCTTGTGCTGCGGGAGCTTCCCTCTCTCGCTCTGCTCGCTCAGGTGATCTCCCTCCGCGACGCGTAATGCCAGAGTTCGCTTTCGCTTTGGCCAATGTCCGCTCCAGCCTAATCCCCCGATGGTTTTGGTTCCTTAAATTCCGCGCGTTGCTCCAATCATCCCCCACACGGCTACCTACAACGCAGAGAGACCCCTGCCAGTCACTGCCTTTGATCAAAGGCAGGGCCGTGTACTTGTCACTATCCTTATTATTTTTTTGCCTTTCAGCGTTCGTCATCAAAAGCTGGTCGTGGGGTCACCTTCCTTAAACTCGCCGCAGCAACGCGAGGGCGATGGCTGGTGTTGAGTGAGTTTGCAAAATACGCATTTTTCTGGTCTGACAAGGAAAAATCCTGTTTTTGAGCGCAGCGTACTCATGTACGTGAGCATCAAAAACAGGATTTTAACGCCGTCAGGCCAGAAAAGTCGGGTTTGCGTAAATACGCTCGACAGGCTCTTGCCCCCGAACAAAGAATGAACTCTCTTTCGTGCCTTTCCCGCTCCCGCCTAAACCTTGGGCTTCCGGCTCAAAATCAGCGACATATAGGGCGGCGTTCCCTCAAGCCCGCCAAGCCCCTGCCGTACACTCTCGGCTGGCTGCTCCACATGACTCGCCAGCAAACACGAATCCAGCCGCTGCGTGGCGTCCAAAGCCTCCACAATGGCGGGCAGGTTACGATAGGCCTTTAAAATAACAGCCGTGTCGCTCTCATGCAGCGATTCTTCCAAACTCTGCCTGCTGTTGATGCCGGGAATAATGCGCAGTGTTTCGCCATTTTCGCACAGCACCGTGCGGGTGCGGGCCGCAGCCGCCTGAAAAGACGTAATACCCGGCACAACCTCCACCTTCAGATGGGGCGCGCATTCACCAAGGGTGCGCATAAGGTAGCCAAAAGTGCTGTACACCAGCGGATCACCAATGGTCAGAAAGGCGGCACTCTGCCCGCTCTCCAGCACATCCCTGGTCGTATGGGCCGCCACGCGCCAGGCTTCGTGCAGCACGGCCTTGTCACGCGTCATGGGAAACTCCAGCCGCTGCACGCGCACGTCGGGGCGCAGGTGCGGACGGGCTGTATCCAGCGCCGCCGAAAAGTCATTGCGGGGCGAAGCCGCCGCAAGAATCACATCCACCTCGCCCAGCACGCGAACAGCACGCAGTGTCAAAAGGTCGGGCGCACCAGGGCCAACGCCCACACCATACAGAATTCCATGCATCATATAACTCGCTTTAATGACTCAAAAAAACCAAACAGCAATTCAGCGGCGCAGCCAGCCCGCCAATTCTTCCGCCGCATCCAGGGCACGCGGGCCAGGGCGGGCAAAACGCTCTTCATCCACCACCAGCACACGCCCCTCGCGCACCGCACGCAGCCCCCTGTAGTGGTCGCGCTCGTCCAGCGGGGTTGGCGCAGGGTTCATGGGGCCCTGCTGAATCAGGTACACGTCCGGGTCAGCGGCAATCAGGGCTTCCTCGCTGAAACGCACCAGCTTTTTGCTGTCGGTGACCACATTTTCGCCACCCGCAAGGGCCAGTATCTCGCTGCTAATACTGCCCCGCCCGGCTGCCAGCAGATTGGGATAGCGCACTTCATAAAATATCCGCGCGCGGGGCTTGCCCGCACTGCTGCTACGCAGAGCTTGCAGACGGCCTTTCCAGCCGTTCACCAGCGCCGTGGCCGCCAGTTCACGCCCCACAAGCTGCCCAAGTAGTTGCGTAACCTCAAACAGGCGCTCAAAAGAATTTAGCTCAAATGTCAGCACATTAAGGCCCAGCGAGCGCAGGTTTTCTGTCTGCGTCTGGGCTTCACTGCGTCCCTCAAGCTGCACCACAACGTCGGGCCGCTGCGCCAATACAAGCTCTGCATTGGGCCGCATGTGCGTGCCAATGGCTGGCAGGGCTGCAAGCTCCGGCAGATTGCCATCGGCAGCCGTGCGGGCCACCAGCAGATCGCCCGCGCCCAAAGCCAGAAAAATCTCGTTAAACGCGCCGTACAGGGCAATGATGCGCCGCACGGGTTGCTTGAAAGTGAGCGTGGTTCCCGTGTCATCGGAAATGACTATGGGGATGGCAGCTTCCTCAGCGTTTGCAGTCTGAGCCCTCATCACCAAGGGCAGGCACAATGCCATCAGAGTCAGCAGTGGCAGTGCAACCATCTGCAATACAATCTGCCGCAGTCCGCCACGGTCCGCAGGCGCTGGCAAGCAATGCCTGTGGCACCTCAAGCTGGGGGTGGGGCAACACGCTGATGGGAATATTGTAGAGCGCACCAAGATTCTCCTCTGTAAAAACCTTTGCCACCGGGCCGTCAAAAACCAGATCGCCGCCCTTGAGGCCCATGAGGCGCGTGGCATACAGCGCCGCAAGATTACAATCGTGCACGGCCATGAGCACACAGGCCCCGGCAGCGCGGCGGCGCTCCAGCAGGTCAAAAAGCTCGACCATGCGCGCCCAGTCGAGGCCAGCGGCCAGCTCGTCCAGCAGCAACAGCGGGCTTTGCTGGGCCAGCGCACGGGCCAGCAGCACCCTTTGCAGTTCGCCGCCCGAAAGTTCCGTGAGCCTGCGGTGGGCAAGCGGGGCTGCGCCTGTTTCGTCCAGCGCGCTGTCTGCCGCCGTGTAGTCCTCGCGGCTGTATGCCCCAAGCCAGCCCAGATGGGCAAAGCGTCCAAGCAGCACCATTTGCCGGGCCGTGAGCCCCTGTGGCAGCTGCCCCCGCTGCGGCACAACAGCCACCATGCGGGCGCGTTGCTGTGGGCTCAGACTCGCAAGCGGGCGACCCAAAAGTTCTATGCTGCCATTCTGCGGCGCAAGCACACCAGAGATGGTGCGCAGCAGCGTAGTTTTGCCGCTGCCGTTGGGGCCAAGCAGGGCCGTGCATTCACCTGCGCGCAAGGTAAATTCCACACTGCGCAGCACAGCTTTTGCGCCATATCCAGCGCTTATGCCAGACACCCGCAGTATGGGCGGCCCGGATGCGCCGCTCTGCATCTGATAAGGGGCAGCCATCAGCGTCTCCGCACCAGCAGGGCAAAAAAAGGCCCGCCAAGCAGGGCTGTCACCACGCCCACGGGCAGTTCCTGACCGCCCGAAAGCACGCAGCGGGCCAGCACATCGGCCCATACCAGCAGCACACCACCGCCAAAAAACGCCGCCGTCAGCAGGGCTCCGTGGCCCCAGCCCAGCAAAAGGCGCAGCACATGCGGCACAACCAGGCCCACAAAACCGATAACCCCGGCCACAGCCACACAGCCAGCGGTCATGCAGCTGGCCCCGGCCAGCAGCCACAGGCGGGCGCGGCCCACATTAAGGCCAGACTGCGCGGCCTGTTCGTCGCCCAGGGACAGCACGTCCAGCGCGCGCCAGCCAAGGGCCGTAATCAGCAGGCCCGGCAAGGTTGTTGCCAGCAGCAAGGGCATGCTGTTCCAGCCCCTGCCCTGAAAAGACCCCATGATCCAGAACACGATGCTGGTCACTGATTCTTCGTTGAGCGCCTTTACCAGCGCCACCAGCGCCCCCAAAAAAGCCGCCACGGCTATGCCCGCCAGAATGACACTTTCGCGGCTGAACGCGCCGTCGCCGCGCCCAAGCCACAGCGCCCCGCCAAGGGCCGCCAACGCGCCCACCAGTGCGGCAGGGGCCACCAGCCCCGCATGGCTGAACCCGGCCAGCCCCGGCAAACCACCAAGCAGAACCACCAGCGGCCCGCCAAGGGCAATGGCCATGCTGGCCCCGCAGGCGGCCCCGGCAGAAATGCCCAGGGTAAAGGGATCAGCCAGCGGGTTGCGCAACACGCCCTGCAAGGCAGCCCCGGCCATGGCCAGCGCGCCGCCGCACAGGGCGGCCAGACACACGCGGGCCAGCCGAATGCTCACCACCACCCCGGCAAGGGCGGCATCATCGGGCGCGGGCGCAAGCCCCACCAGGGCCCCCAGCGTGCGGAACACACTTGCAGCACTCAAATTTACAGGCCCCGGCAAACAGGCCAGCGGCAGCGAGACCAGCCACAACACGACCAGACCGGCAAAAACCGGCCACAGTCTGCGGCAGTGCGGGAAGGAGGGAGAAGATGCGGTAGTGGTCATGCTGGCCCTCTGGCCATACCCTGCGGGCAAACGCGGGCCAAAGCTATGGCCAGCCCGTAGGCCAGACCGTGCCCATAGGCGGCCATGCCGCGCGAGCATAAAAAAAAGCCTCTTCCACTTGTGGTGGAAGAGGCCCGTATTTCCTCTGTCCTGCCGGCAAAAACCCGTTGCCGTGGGGCGGCGCGTGCCGCACCGTGATGCCGTCATTCCATGACTGCGCACCGTGGGGCATGGCAGGTCTTCCGGCTTGGTTCCCCTGCTCCGGCCTTCCCGTTTCCAGTGGCGCAAGATGGAGCAAGGTTAAGAACCTTACGGCGGCGGGTCCGCTCCCGTTTTGCACGGGATTCCCTTTTCAAGCCGGTTTCCCGGCTACCAATGCCGCCGATACTCTAGGCGCGGGCTAGCAGCCTGTCAATGGCTCAGGCCTTTATCCACAAAAGGCTGGCCTGACGGCCCGACTGCCGGGCGCAGCGGTACGAAAAGAACTGCCCGTTGTTGCTGGCGGTGCAGATATCTAGGCCATAGATATTGCGCGGCAGCAATCCGGCCTGTTCCAGTTGATGCCGCGTAAGCCCCCACAAATCCATGGTTTTGCTGCTGGCGTCAAACCAGGGCAGGTAGGCATCGCCCCATTCCCTGTCAAAATTGACAAATTCCGCCTTGCGCGGCCCAAGGCTTGGGCCGCGCACTGCCAAAAGATCGCGCGGCTCAAGGCCGTAACGCTCGCAAAAACGGGCAACGCCGGTGATGGGAAAATCGCAGCGGTTGCCGCGCCAGCCAGCGTGCATGGCGGCAATATACTTGCCGCTGTTGTGGGCGATCAAAATGGGCTGGCAGTCGGCTGTTTTAATGAGCAGGCCAAGGCCGGGGCCCGATGTGCCCATGCCGTCGCCCTCTGCCGTAACGGCAACCTCGCAGGGCACGGCCTCTGGCTCAAAGGCCATCACATCGCCGTGCACCTGCATAAGCTCGGCCCAGGCAGTCATACCCTGCGGGCGCAGGCTTTCAAGCAGGCTGCGGCGGTTGGCAATAACGTGATCGGGGTTGTCCTGCACGGTAAAGGCAATATTGCCGCCGCCGTATTCGCCAAGGCTCACGCCGCCGCCACGGGTCTGAAAGGCGCAGCCCACCTGCGGCACACCAGGAAACTCAAAGGAAATATAACTTACAGACACAGCATACGCTCTTCAGTACATATGTAGTTGACCCGCTGGTCCCAAGGGGCCAGGGGCAGGGACGAAACCAGCTGAAACTCAAAACACAGGCCCACGCGAGGGCAGTTGAGGGATTTTTCCAGAAAGCGGTCGTAGTAGCCGCCGCCATAGCCCAACCGACCGCCAGAATGGTCAAAGGCAACACCCGGCATCAGGACGAGGTCTGGCGCAAAATGCAGGTTTGTGGTGGCATCAATATCCGGCTGCCCCGGTTGCGTACCGTAGGGGCCTTCCGGCCTCACGCCCATCAGGAAGTCCACAGGTTCCAGCAGTCCAAAAGGGCCGGGGCGCAAATGATGCGGCCCGCCGCAGGCCACAAAATCCATAAGCCCGGGCGCCTCTTGACGCACGCGCGGCAGCCACACCACCTTTTGCTCCTGCCATGCGGCCCGCAACAGGATGCCCGTGGTAAGCTCACCCCGCACACCCACATACAGTGCCACAGAGCGGGCCTGCTGCCACAGGGGCCAATCCATCAGGCGCTTTTGGGCAGCCGCGCTGCGGCTTTGGGCCAGCTCTGTGGGCTGCTCGGCACGCAGGCGGCGCATGGTGCGGCGCACGTCTGTTCTGGCCTGCGCGGTTTCTTCCGGTAGCGTTGTCGTTGCGATGGCTGCGCCTTGCGCTTGCGGAGTTGTGGACACGGGGCTCTTTCCTTGTAAGACGATGTATGGCAATGTAAAAACCTGCGCCACTGTAACAAAGGAAGCAACACCATGCCAAGCGCCGACTCTCAGGACTATCTCTGGATCGCCGTGGGCGACATTCACGACGAGCCCGAACGCTTTGCCCAAATACCTGAACTTTCGCAGGCTGACGGCATCATCGTTACCGGCGACCTGACCATCACCGGCGGCGTAAAACAGGCCGAAACGGTTATGGACGCCCTGCGCGTGCACGATGTCCCAGTGCTGGCCCAGATCGGCAACATGGACAGACCTGAAGTTGACCAGTGGCTGAGCGAAAAAGGCTGGAACCTGCACGCCCAGTGCCGCGAACTTACGCCTGAAATCGCCATCTTTGGTGTTGGGGCCTCCACCTTTACCCCCTTTGGCACACCCAGCGAATTTCCCGAATCTGCCTTTGCCGCATGGCTTGAAACCTGCTGGCAAAAGGCCCGCAACTATCCGCACAGCGTACTTGTTTCGCACAATCCGCCCAAGGATACGGCGTGCGATATCATTCCCGGCGGCATACATGTGGGTTCAACGGCAGTGCGCGAATTTTTGGAAGAAGCCCAGCCAGACATCTGCCTGTGCGGGCATATCCACGAAGCGCGGGCCATGGACCGCGTGGGCCGCACCCTTGTGGTCAACGCGGGCATGCTTGCCCAGGGCGGCTATGTGCTGCTGCGCTCAAATTCTGGCCAACTTTCTGCCGAACTGAAAATGCTCGAAGAATGATTTTGGGCTGTGCTTCCGCCGGAATTTTCTGCAAACAACGCACGAAAATTCCGGCGTAGGCCCCTCCCTGCGGCTCTGCTTGCGGGCTGATTTTGGCTGCTTACCCCTTTTTATTTACCCTCATCCTGCCGATATCTCTCCATCTTTCTTTACGTTTTTGTCCTCTGCCCCTTGCGCGCTTGCATATTTTCAAAAAAAACGTACTCTCCAAAAAGCAGGATTAGTATGCTGACGCCTTTGCGCGCCTTGTTGGCGCTGCGGCGGAGCAAATACGGCACATTCCCGTAAATGCATGGCATGCTGGCTGAAATTTTCGCGGAGGCGTTAGCGCCCCGCAGCAAAAGGATTTTCATGACTACAGACCAAGCTACACCCGTGGCCGCTTCACAGCCTGCCACGGATACATCGTCGCAGGAAGTTTCCAAGCCCAAACGCACCCCCACAACACGCAAGCCCAAGACGGCCGCCAAACCGACTGCTGGCAAAAATGCTGCAAAAACAGCAGAATCTACGCCCGCTCAAGAATCGCAGGCCACTCAGGCCCCCGCCTCTGCGCCCAAAACTTCTGCCGCCAAGACCACCGCAGCCGCCAAGGCCTCCAGCCGTAGCGCGGGCAAGACCACCAAGACTGCCGCCACCAAGAGCAAGAAAACGGTAGCCGATTCTAAAGAAATTTCTACTGCCACACCCGACGCTGCCGCTACAGCAGACACCGCGCCCACAGCAACACCCGCTGCCAAAAGCACTGCCAAGGCGACCACGGGCCGTTCCACTACGCGCGGCACACGCAAGCCCAAGAGCGCTGCGGCCCAAGGCGATGCTGCTGCGGCACAGACCGCCAGCGCCGTGAGCCCTGCGGCAGCCGAAGACACGCAAAAAGCCTCCACGCCCAAGACGGCAAAGGCCCCCAGGGGCCGTTCAGGGGCAGCCAAGGGGCGCCCTGCGGCGGCGAAAAGCAGCCCCAAGGCGGCAGATACGGATGCCAAAACAACTGCCGCGCCGGTGGATGCCCAGCCCGCTCCGCAGTCTGCCTCCACGGCAGAAGCACAGGCCGAAAGCTCTGCCCCTGCTGCGGTCCCCGCAATTGCCCCCGCTTCTGCTATGGCCGCACCCGAAAAAATTTCTGACAAATCAGCAGAACGCGCGCCCCTGCACAATGCGACCCCTGCGGCCAGACAGGCCGAAGCACAGGAACCACGCCAGCAGGCAGGCCAGGCCGAAGCGCAGGAAGCCGATCAGACAGCAGAAGCCGCTGGCACCCCCGCCGAGGGAGACGCCCCGGCTGGTGATTCGCCCCGCCGCAAAAACCGCCGTGGCCGCCGTGGCGGGCGCGGACGTAACCGCAAAAAAGAACAGGGCGCACAGGCTGGTCAGGATGCTGACAGTCAGGCCAGCGCGGAAGCTCTGGCCGACGATCTGGCCGAAGATCTGGCCGACGACCTGCAAGACAAGCGGGCCGACAAGCGGGCTGACGATCACGACATACTGGCCAACGGGCTGGATGACGATCTGGATGACGATGCCGACGGCATGCTGTTGGACGACGAACTTTCTGATACCGCGCGCGAATCGCGCCCCCGCCAAGCCCCCCGGCAGACGGCCAAGCAGGGCAAGCCCCAACAGCAGGGTAAGCAGGCCAACAGGCAGTCTGAATCTGGCAAAACTCAGGAAGGCAAAACTTCCGACACAGCCAAGGGCAAGGACGAAAAGGCCGCTGCCGAGGCTCCCCGTGGCAGGCGCCGCATGTTCATCAGCGTGCTGCCCGGCGAACAGGTGGAAGTGGCGCTGGCAGAAGACGGCCAGCTGCTGGAATACTACTTGGACATGCTGCACCAGCGCAAAATCAAGGGCAATATCTATAAGGGTGTCATCCACAATATTGACACCAACCTTCAGGCTGCCTTTGTGAGCTATGGCGCTGGCAAAAACGGATTTTTGCAGATCGACGAGGTGCACCCCGAATACTGGCTGGCGCACCACGAGCCTTCCAAGGGCAAAAAATTTCCGCCCATCCAAAAGGTGCTGAAGGCGGGTCAGGAAGTGCTGGTGCAGGTGGTTAAAGAACCCACGGGCAGCAAGGGCGCTTTTTTGACCACGTGGCTTTCGCTGGCGGGCCGTTTTCTTGTGCTTACGCCGGGGCAGGACCAGATTGGCGTTTCGCGCAAGGTGGACGATGACGACGAACGCGCGCGCCTGCGAGAAATGATGAACGGCATTGATCCCGGTCAGGGGCTTGGCGTTATTGTGCGCACTGTAAGCGCGGGCACAACCAAGACCACGCTCAAAAACGACCTGCAATACCTCAAGCGCGTCTGGCGCGACATTCGCAAAAAGGCCACTGAGGTATCCGCCCCTTCGCTCATTTATCAGGAGCCGGGCCTTTCGGAACGTGCGGTGCGCGATTACCTGACCGAAGACGTTTGCGAAATTTGGGTGGATAGCGAAGAAGTGGCCCAGAGCGTGCGCGAAACGGTCAATTTGCTGTTTCCCCGCCGCCGCGATCTGGTGCGCTTGCACACTGACATGCGCACGCCCATGTGGGAGCGTTTTAATCTGCGCCGCCAGCTGGAACAGATTTACTCGCGCGAGGTGCTGCTGCCTTCTGGGGGGCGTCTGGTATTTGACCAGACCGAAGCGCTCATGGCCATCGACATCAACTCTGGCAAAATTTCCGGCAAGGGCAATTTTGAGGCCATGGCGCACAAAACCAATATGGAAGCCGCCGACGCCATTGCCCGCCACCTCAAGCTGCGCGATATCGGCGGGCAGGTGGTTATCGACTTCATCGAGATGCGCGACAAAAAGCACGTGCTTGAGGTAGAAAAAACCCTGCGCACAGCCATGAAGAACGACCGCGCGCGCCACGATGTTGCGCGCATGAGCTCGTTTGGGCTGCTGGAACTGGTACGCCAACGCACGGGCTCGTCGGCTCTCGCCATTTCGCTAGAGCCTTGCCCCGCCTGCGGTGGCACGGGCATGCGCCGCAATATCGAATGGCAGGCATTGCAGGCCCTGCGCGAACTGCGCCGCTTGATGAGCATCGAGCCCAAGGAAAAATGCGTATACCCTGCCAGCCCCGAACTGGCCCTGTATCTGCTGAACCACAAGCGCGACACCCTGCGCGAGATCGAGCAGGATTACGGAAAATGTCTGGAAATCATGGTTCGTCCTTAACTGATGGCACACAGGCAGCCGGGGTGAAAGCCCCGGCTGCTTTTTCTGCTGCCACGGCGCCAGATCGCACGTCCAATTGTACGCCAAACTGTACGCCAAACTGTACGGCAGACCACACGTCTGGCCCCGCATCTGGCCTCACGTCTTGCCTCACGTCTGGCCCCGCAACCGCGCCCTGCGACTCACTGGCTGGCAACAGCCTGTTGCTGCATGTGTGCTGCGGGCCGTGCGCTGTTATGCCCATTACCCGGCTGCTGGACGAGGGTTTTGCCGTTACCGCATGGTTCATGAACCCCAACATTCAGCCCCTGGCAGAATACCTGCGCCGCCGCGAGGCCGCAGGACAGTGCGCCGAACGCCTGGGCGTACCCATCATCTACGCCGACGAAACCTGGAACATCACCAACTGGCTGCGGGCCGTGGCCGGACGCGACACCCCGCCTGCCCGCTGCGCCTACTGCTGCGAAAACCGCATGGAGGCGGCCTTTGCCTTTGCCCGCCAGCAGGACTTTGCCTGGGTGAGCAGCAGCCTGCTGTATTCGCGCTATCAGCCACACGAGGCTATCAAAAAGGCTGGCGAAACACTTGCCGCTCAGCCGGACGCGCCGGGCTTTGCCTACCGCGACTTTCGCACCGACTGGCAGGCTGGCATTGACCGCTCCAAGGCTATGGAACTGTACCGCCAACCTTACTGTGGTTGTGTGTACAGCGAGTCTGACCGCTACCAGAAACAGCTTTTGCGGTGCATAAAGGGCTGATGGAAACTTTTTTGCAATTTTCGCTTGACCTTGCCCCTGATTTTCCGTAAACACTTCCTTGCCTGAACGATCCCCGATAGCTCAATTGGCAGAGCGGGTGACTGTTAATCACTAGGTTGGCGGTTCAAGTCCGTCTCGGGGAGCCAGATTTCAAAACCGTACTTCGAGACGGTTCTTCTTTAAGGGAAAGCCCTGGGCATGCACTGCCCGGGGCTTTCGTCTTTTCTGCAAGCATCTCCGCCATGTTGCGCCAGCAGGCTCTTGTGCAACAGGATTCTCCATCCAAAGCCGATGCGCCCGAGATGCAAGCGCAACCTTCGATGATCGATTCCGAAATCCTCGCTTTCTCCGCCCTGATTCTCCAATTCTCCGTTTAGCCCGGCGGTTTGTTTAACAACCCCGCCGCCATCGTAACCCAAGCCGACGTTTTCCACGCCCAGCCGGTATGTATGGGGTGAAGGCCGGAACCACTCCGGCCGAAACCATCAGACAGCGCCAGCGGCCGGAAGCCGGAGCACGTTGTGGATGTCGTCCGTATCGCCCTGCTCCAGGGTGATCAGCGATCCCGACGCGCCCCAGGGCCGTTCGCGCACTCGGTCGGCATCCACTATCCTCCGCCGCAGGCCAAGGAGAACCCGATGCCGCACGCAACCTCCCGTACCCTTCCCGCAGAGGAAGCCGTTTCAGAAATCGCAACATTGCTTGCGAGGGGCTATCAACGCCTCCTGCGTGAAGAAGCTTCTCAACTCATTAAAACAAAAAACGAATCTTCCGCAGAAGGACTTGCTATTCAGCCGGAACAGAGCGTTCATGCTCCTGGCGACCAGAGGCACGCCCCGCCTTCCGCCACAGGAGAATCCAAGCAAGGAGAGGACACATGAACCCAGAGACGTACAAGGAGGTCCAAAGCCTCGAGCGAATGACCGTGGGCGAGTTGAAGGAGAAGTACCTCGATGTTTTCGGCGAGGAGACTCGCTCCAACAACAAGACCTTCCTGAAAAAGCGCATCGCCTGGCGCATTCAGGCGCTGGCCGAGGGGGACCTGTCGGAACGGGCTCGCAAGCGGGCCAAGGAGCTGGCCCGGGACGCCGACCTCAGAATGCGCGCCCCACGCGATCCGGTGAAGCCCGGCTCGGCCGAGGCCCGAGCGCGATCGGTCAGAAGCCGCTTGTCTTCAGCCCATGATCCCAGAGTGCCCCTCCCCGGCGTGCTGCTTCACCGGGAATACAAGGGACGCGACATCGTGGTCCGGGTGCTGGACGAGGGTTTCGAGTTCGAGGATCGCCGGTACAAGTCGCTCACGGCCATTGCCCGCGAGGTGACCGGCGGCAAATGGAACGGCTTCGTCTTCTTCGGTCTGAACAAGTCCGCCACGCAGAAAAACAAGGGGCGCAAATGACCACTTCCGCCAAAACAGACTCTGGTGCAATCCGCTGCGCCATTTATACCCGCAAGTCCACCGACGAGGGACTGGAGCAGGAGTTCAACACCCTGGACGCCCAGCGGGAGTCGGCCGAGGCCTACATCTCCAGCCAGCGCCACGAGGGCTGGACATGCCTGCCGGATCGATACGATGACGGCGGCTTCTCCGGCGGCAGCCTGGAGCGTCCCGCGCTCAAGCGCCTCTTGGCGGACATCGAGGCCGGCGGCATTGATTGCGTCGTGGTCTACAAAGTGGACCGTCTCAGCCGCTCCCTGCTCGACTTCTCCCGCCTCATGGAAATCTTCGATCGCCACGGTGTGAGCTTCGTCTCGGTCACACAGCAATTCAACACCACCCACTCCATGGGCCGGCTGACCCTGAACATCCTGCTCTCCTTCGCCCAGTTCGAACGCGAGATCATCGCCGAGCGGACCAAAGACAAGATGTGGGCCGCGCGCAGAAAAGGCAAATGGGTCGGCGGCATGCCTGTCCTGGGCTACGACGTGGCCGAAGGCGGCGGCCGACTGGAAGTCAACCCCGGGGAGGCCGCACGAGTCAGGGCGATCTTTCAGCTCTACCTGGAACTGGAGTCGCTCCTCCCCTCGGCGCAAGAGCTTGAGCGCCGAGGCTGGAACAACAAGCGCTGGGTGACCCGCAAGGGCAAGGAGCGCGGCGGGAAGCCGTTCAACAAGAGCACGCTCTTCCGACTGCTGACCAATCCCATCTACACGGGCAAGGTAGAGTTCCAGGGAACCACCTACGAAGGCGAGCACGAAGCCATTGTGGACATGGAGACCTGGAAGAAGGTCCAGGCAATTCTTCGGCGCAACCGCCTCAACGGCGGCACCCTCGTCCGCAACAAGTACGGCGCGCTGCTCAAGGGGCTGATCTTCTGCACGCCTTGCGGCACAGGGATGACGCACTCCTGCGCAAATAAAAAGAACGGCAAGAGTTACCGATATTACGTCTGCCAGACAGCCCAGCAGCGAGGGTGGGCGAAATGCCCCACGAAATCCGTCAACGCCTACGACATTGAGAGCGCGGTGGTGCAGCACATCAAAGGGCTGGGCACCAACCCGGCGGTTCTGTCGACCACACTCACCAAGGCCACGGAGCAAGCCGAAGCCCGCCTGCATGAGTTGGAGATGGAGCGGAAAGCAGCGGAGCGGGAACTTAGGCGGCTCCATGCCCAGGTCCGAAAACTCCTGGGCGGTAAGTTACCAGCCGGGGCCTCGGAAATCGCGACCGACCGCCTGGCGGATTTGCAGGAGCGGATTCGCACCACCGAGCAGCGCATGACGGCCATCCAGGAAGAGATCATCGTGCTGGGCAAGACGACCGTCAAAGAGAATGATCTGGCGCAGGCATTGGATAAATACCGGATCAATCCCGGTAATGTGGGTAGAGGTGATCGGCAGGACGATAATTTTGACGCGATCATCCGTATTGCAGTAAAACACAACAAGGCGGTGCGTATCGGC
>SAAX01000137.1 GCA_009929215.1 Deltaproteobacteria bacterium
GACGTGGACCTGCGGCTCAACTATGCCGACGAAACCATGCCCGGCGGCATCACGGCCACATTTACGGCCATGACCGGAGGCGGCGGCAACCCTGATCCCGCCACGATCATCGCCGCAATGTTGGATGAACAATACCACGTCATCGGCATCGGCATGACGGATATTGTTACGCTGGCCGCGCTCAAAAGCGAGCTTGATGACCGCTGGGGACCCATGCGCCAGATTGACGGTCAGGCTCTGATGGTCAAGCGCGGCACCTTTGGCGTGTGTACGACGTTCAGCGGCGCGCGAAACGACAAGCACCTGACCGTTATTCCCTCCGAAGGATCGCCCACCAACCCGTGGGAAGACTGCGCCGCTTGCGTGGGCATTGTGGCCTACTACGGCAACAACGACCCCGCGCGCGGTTTCAACACGCTTGTGGTGCCCGGCGTGCTCGCCCCGGCCAAGGCCGACCGCTGGGCCAATTACCCGGACAAAAATCAGGGCCTGTTTGAAGGCTTGAGCACCCGCTTTGTCAATGCCAGCGGTGACGTGTGCTTCCAGAAGCTTATTACCACTTACAGGCTTAATGCCGCCGGTGCTGACGATACTGCCTTTTTGAGCCTGAACAGCCCGCTGACGCTCTCTTACCTGCGCCACGATTGGAACAACTACCTCAAGCTCAAATACCCGCGTCACAAGCTGGCCGGGGATGCCGACGCCGGGCGGTTTGACTCCACACAGCCCATCATGACCCCCAGCCTGGGCAAAAGCGAGGCCATCGCCCGTTGCGCAGATGTGTGGGTGCCGCAGGGGCTGGTCGAAGGGCTGGACGCTTTCAAGCGGTCCATCCTGTGCGCCCGTAACGATAAAAACCAGAACCGGCTGGACTGGATGTTTGAGCCGGATCTGGTCAACCAGTTTGAAATTGCGGGCACCTTGATCCGTCACATCGTCTAACTGTGCAACCCCCCGGCCTCGCGCGGGGCCGGGGGTGACATATACGGAGGGCATTATGGCCAACGGAACCAACAACCGGCGCGCCGGGCGAATTTTTGTCAAGGTCGACGGCACACAGTACGACGCAAAAGGTGATTTTAGCTACAGCTTGGGCCTGCCCAAGCGCGAGGCAATCGTGGGTGCCGACGGCGTACACGGCTACAAGGAAACGCCGCAGGTGCCGTTTATTGAGGGTGCGTTTACTGACAGCTCTGCTCTGGACCTCGCCACGTTGCAGCAGATCGACAACGCCACGGTCACGCTGGAGCTGGCTAACGGCAAAATCGTTGTGCTCTCTAACGCGTGGTACGCCAGCGAGGGCAATGTCAGCACCGGCGAGGGCGAAATACCCGCGCGGTTTGAATCGCGCAAACAGGGCGTTGAACAAAACTAGGAGACACCATGGAACTTCCTATCAAAATCCAGCTCGAATATCCGGTGAAAGAAGGCGAATCCGAGGTCAATGAACTTGTCATCCAACGCGAGATGGTCGCTGGCGACCTGCGCGGCATAAAAGTCGAAAACATGTTGTTTGACGACATGTTTCTGGTTGCCTCGCGCCTCACTGGCGTACCGCTGAACGTTATCATGCAAATGCGAATGGTTGACACTCGCAAGCTGACCGATGCCATTGGCGTTTTTTTCGACAATGGCCGGTAGACTGGGCCGACTGCCTGGGCATGCTGGCCTATTTGTTCCACTGGGCACCGGAAAGCCTTCTGCGTTTGACCGCTGCTGACCTCAAATTTTGGGCAGAACGGGTCGAAAACGTCAAAAATGCGCTGAAACGAGGGTCTGACAATGGCTGACAATAGTTCAAAAACATCGCGTTTTGACCTCATTTTTGGTGCGGAAAACAGACTATCCGGCCCATTTGCGGCCATGCAACGCAGCGTTGAACGACTCTCCGAGGGGTTCAACCGCATGAGTTCCAGCGTTGGCAGGTTCTCGGCGGCATCGGGCATTGGTCGTCTGGCTGCCGGGCTGTCTGGCGTCACGCAGGGTTTCCGCTCCGCGTATTCCGAGGGCACGGCAGCATTCCAGAGCATGGCTGGCATGGCGGGCAAGCTCGGCATGGCGATGGGTGCCGCTGGCGGTGGTGCTCTGGCGCTGGCGCACAGCACTGCACTGGCAGGCGATGAAGCAGCAAAGGCCGCTGCGCGCGCTGGCGTGAGCATCGCCGTTTGGCAAGAATACCTCCACGCCGCCGATCTGTCTGACGTTGATTCAGAGCAGCTCGCAAAAGGTTTTGTGCGTCTGCAAGGTATCGCCCTTGATGCTGCCAAGGGCGATAAAACGCAAATGAGCCTGCTGAAACTGGCTGGCATCAACCCCAAAAACGCCAAGGGCGAGGTAAAAAGTGCCGAGGGGTTGATGCTTGAGCTTGCGGACAAGGTTAAGGCGCTCATGGACGCAGGCCAGCAGGGCAAGGCTACCAATTTGATTGCAGATATGTTCGGCGAGCGCGGAACAAAACTGATGCCATTGCTCACCGGCGGCAGCGCAGCCCTCAAGGAAATGCGTGGTGAAGCATACAAGCTTGGGCTGGTTTTCTCTGAAAATGATGCCCACGCCAGTGAAGAGTTTAACGACAATCTGACCCGTGCTGGCAAGTCAATCAAGGGTTTCGGCTACAGTATCGGCAAGCTGTTGCTGCCGTTTATGTCCAAGCTGGTCGAAAAGTTCACGGCATGGTCAGTCTCCATGCGCGAGGGTATGGGCACAGGTTTTGCCGAGTGGGCGCAGCATCTCACCGACAACGTGGACAATATC
>SAAX01000138.1 GCA_009929215.1 Deltaproteobacteria bacterium
CCGGGGGCCAACCCGCCCTTGAGCACCTTGTTCAGCGCGGGCCACGGTGTCGCCAGCGGCTTCGCGGCCTCGCCACTTTCCAACTTTGCAACCACCCGGCGCATGATTGCCGACAAGCTGTAATCCGTCCGGTCAGCACATCCGTCCTCAAGCTGTGTGGCAAGCGTTGCCGCCCCGCTGGCGATCTCCGAAGGCTCGTTACCGTACCGCTGGCAGTCAGCGACCATGCCCAACAACTTGCCCTCTGCCTGCTGTTTCAGCCCTTCGCGGCGAACAACCCCGGCAAGGTGCAGGATGGATTCTTCCTTACTGCCCATGATGGCAATTGTGCAGTAATCAGCCACGTCAGCGGCGCACATCGGCGGGTAATCGTTGGCGTGCTTGTGTATCCACTGCCACACACTGACCGGGTCAGGGCGGCTGTGATCTGCGGCAATCGCGCTGATTGCGTCATAAACGGCCTTGGCCTTGTAATCGTGCGAAAGCAAGCCAGCAGGGCAAACAGCCAGCACCGCGTCAGGTTCGATCACGCGCTGGATTATTCCGCAGAAGGCGGCGTTCACAAAGTCGCGCTCTGCCTCGCGGCGCATCTCAATCACGTTGGCTATCTGGCTCATGCGGCCTCCCTGCGGCTGTACTTGCCTTCAATGATTTTTGCGAAGTTCTTCGGCATGGCTATCCAGTCCAGCGAGGCAAAGAATGGCTTTCCGTCACGGTCTGTCACCCGGCCCATGAGGAAATCACACTCACGGCCAACGTACTCAAACATGCGCCTGAAATAATCCAGCCCTTCTGCCTGTGAGGAAAAAGCCTTTGCCTCCCAACGCTCACGCCATCTTGCGCCCAAGTTTCCCTTGCGTGCCTTGTCCCAAACTTTCATGCGTGGGAGCACCGGGAGGAGTTCGTGGTACATGTCCAAAATCTGCTGGTGAGGACAAGGCGGAACCTTGGTTCCGGCATCTTCCCGAAGGGAAGACTCTTCTATTCTTCCCTTCTTACCTTCTTTGATTGTGTCCACTGGTTGACCACTGGTTGACCGCTGGTTGACCGCTGGTTGCCCACTTTTTTCTTCCTGCGCTTGATAAGTGTTCCAATTTACAAGCGTTATCATTGTCCACTTGTTGCCCACATTTTCAATTTTTATCACGCCGTCTTTTTCGAGGTCACGCAGGGCGCGCATCACATTTGTGCGGGGTTCGCGTAGCTCTTCGGCAAGCCTCTTCACGCTGGTTGCAACCTGCCCAGGGGCAACTTGACGACCACAGAAGAAGCCTCCTTTCCAGTTAGCGTCCACAAAAAGTGTCAGCAGGATTGCACGATGGATTGCAGAGCGATTGTAGGACTGTGAGTCTTTAATCTTACGCCAACATTTGAAGTATCCGCGCTCCATTACTGCCTCCATTCAGAGAGCAATTTTGCTCCCTTTGAACGGTTGCAGGATATACATGCGGTAACTAGGTTTTCTGGCACAGAATGCCCGCCAAGAGAGAACGGGTGGACGTGATCGCATTCAAGGCGACCGCCTTTTTTGCCGCAATACTGGCATGTGTATTCATCACGCTCAAATACACTACTTCTCAAAGAAGCCCATTCTGCTTGAGATATATCAAGTTTTCTTTCATGTATTCGGCTTTTTTCTCTGTCAAAGTCTATGCACATGAATGAAAATGCCATCTCTGTAATTTTATCAGAAAATTTTACCTCTTCACCAAGGTGATACTTAAATATTGCGTCAAGCAATTCGCCCTTTTGTCCGAGAGATAAATTTTTGATCGGCTCAAAAACATCACTGTTGATGAAAATCCCTTTGTTTTGATTTTTCATAACAGTTTACTCCACCTGCCCAGCACGCAGCGCAATCAACTTAAACTGCGCCTGTATGTTCCTGTCGCGCATGTCGGCGAAGTATTGCAGGCCGTACGCCATGCCCCTGCCAGTCAGTTCAATCTCCGCACGCAGCAGAGTTTCCAGTTCATCCGGCGACAAGCTGCATTGCGTGTTGACATTCCCATCTATATTTTGCATAATTTCCTCACTCGTTGGATGTGTTGCTTTGTTGTTTGCCCCGGTGTTGTCGTAAGCACCGGGGCTTTATTTATGTGTGCTCTCTCAAAAAACGCTGCCTTGCTGCCTGCCCTGCCCTGTTCCACGCAGCGACAATTGCGGCGTATTGTTTTTCTTCTGCCTCAAAGTCATCAAGCATATCAGGAGCCAGCTTCATTTCCTTTTTGGCGGCACGCTCACGCAGATATGCGGCCTGCTCCTCTGCGGGCTTACTGGCGGCTTCAAGAAGTGCTGACCTGTTGTCGGCAAGGCCCACTTCATGCGCGGCCTGTTGGGCTTCTGGGGTGATGGAGGCCACCTTGGCTGCGCGGCGAACATCGTCACGGTCAAGGCCAAGTTGGCGGGCGGCTTCGCGTTCGCCAGACTTATTGCCCCTGCCACCGAGAGAAACTGGCGCAAGTTGCGCCACTTTATTTTCCCTCCCCACCAGCCTGCACCACTCCGCAACCAGCTTGTCACGCTCCAACTGCGGCAATTCGGCCCTGTGGAGGTTTTCGCTGATCTCCCACATGCGGCATGCGGTTTCGTCATCCTCTGTGACAAAGCACTCGATCTCTTCCAGCCCAAGCATTTTTACAGCCTCAAGACGGTGCTGGCCGCTCACGACCTCGTAGCCGTCTTTGAGCTGGCAGTTGACCACTATTTGCGTTGGGCGCACGGTAATGGGGGTTTTCAGC
>SAAX01000077.1 GCA_009929215.1 Deltaproteobacteria bacterium
CCCCTACACTGCGGGGTAGCTGGCCATGTGCGGCGCAACCGCCTTGCCAAGCCAGTCTATGGCCCGCCCAAGCTGCCGCATGTTGTCCAGAGCAAAGCTGTCCTGCTGCACATCGCCCTCTGCATGACCATAGCCAAGGTTCCAGTACGTTGAACCGGGCACAAGCATCTTGGACATCAGGAACATGTGGTTGATGCTGTCGTATGCATGGGTGGCGCCTGCCCTCGCAGCAGCCACTACAGCCGCGCCAATCTTGCCCTGAAACAGGCCGCCGTTCACATAGGCCACATAGCCCGCCCTATCCACCAGCGCCTTCAGCTCTGCCGTCATGTCGGTGAAATAGCAGGGCGTGCCCAAAATCATGGCATCTGCCGCCAGCATTTTTTCCAGCAGCTCATTGAGCAAGTCGTTGTCAAAGACACAGCGGCCATTCTTGAGTTCCGCACATTTTCCACAGCCACGGCAGCCCTGAATTTTTTTGCCGCCAAGCTGCACAAGCTCTGTTTCCCAGCCCGCAGTTTGCAGGGGTGCAAGCACCTCTTGCAGCAACTGAGCCGTATTTCCGTTCTTTCTGGGGCTTCCGTTTATGGCCAGTACCTTCATGTTCATCTCCTAATGGGTAGTTTTGAGGCCAGCATACAGCTTATCTGCAAAACTTGAAGTACTGTAAAAAAAATCATATTGTAACATCTATAGCAGGTACTAACAAAAAGTATAGCATAAAAGCGCAGGCCACCCACATGGAAAACACGCCCCAATGCCCGCCCCAGTGCCCTCCCGTGATGGGCAATTACCGCTGCCACTTTGAGCTGACCTTGCAGCTCATTGGCGGCAAGTGGAAGCTGCTGGTCATCTATTTTCTGTCGTTACAAAAGGTCATTCGCTTTGGCCAGCTGCGCCGCACCCTGCCGGAAATCAGCGAGCGTATGCTGGTGCGTCAGCTGCGCGAACTGGAAGACGACGGACTTGTGAGCCGCACGGTGTACGGCACGGTTCCCCCCCGGGTGGATTATGCGCTCACCCCGCTTGGGGAATCGCTTGTGCCCATCATGGAATCGCTCAAGTCCTGGGGCAACATGTATGAATTGAGCCGTGCGCAGAGCGCCCCCCGCACCAGCGCATCCCAAGCGCCGCAACGCTTGCCAGAACTGGCCGACCAATAAAAAAACGGAGGGCTCAACGAACCCTCCGTCAGTGCACAGGTGGCAGGGCCACCGCATGTCATATTAACTGTGGTCTACTCCACAATCACGGCCTTTTTAATGATCACGGTTTCCATGGGCACGTCGTCATAGTAGCCCTTTTTGCCGGTCTGCACGGCGGCAATCTTGTCTACCACTTCCTGACCCTTGATGACCTTGCCAAACACGGCATAGCCCCAACCCTGGGGGGTCTGGCTCTTGAAGTCGAGGAAATCGTTGTCCTTGGTATTGATGAAGAACTGCGACGATGCCGAATGCGGCTCGCCAGTACGGGCCATGGCGATGGTGTACTTTTTGTTTTTCAGGCCGTTGTCGGCTTCGTTGCGGATAGAGGCGCGGGTCGTCTTCTGCTTCATGTCGGCTCCCATGCCGCCGCCCTGAATCATAAAGTTTTTAATAACACGGTGAAAGACCGTGCCGTCATAAAAGCCCGATTTGACATACTGCACAAAGTTGGCAGTGCTGATGGGGGCCTTGCGCGAATCAAGACGCACAATAATATCGCCCATGCTGGTTTCAAGCTTTACGGCAGGGTCGGGATCAGCAGCCTGGGCCTGACCGGCCAGGACAAGCATGGCCCCAAGGCAAAGAGTTACGGTAAGCGCACGAAAAAATACGCGAAATGATTTCATGATATACTCCTCACTGTATGGTGTGCCGGGCTCACCCCGGCAGGCCGCACGGTAGCACGGGGGGCTCTGTGCAGCAAGAACAACAGCAGGGGCGACGGCCAGGGCAATGCCAAGCAAATGGCGGGTCCAATGCCGAGTCAATGCCAGACCAATGCCGGGCCAAGTCAATAACTGCGCAACCTTGCACTGCCGCGCCTGCGCCAACGCCATTTTGCGCAAGCCAGCTTCCTTGGCCAGAACCCGCAGCCGAACTTTGCCCTTGTAGCCCTTGCTAAATGCCGCTGCCGTTATTATACTTAAAGGCAGAAGACAAACTTCAGGCCCTACGACGGCACTGCGGCTCGGAGCCGTAGCCGCCGCACGGGCCGAGCGCCTTCAAAGACTTTTCGGAGGATACAATGTCGTATAGCCGCAGTGTTGCTCAAAGCGCCGCCAACAGCGTCGTTTCCATTTACATGCGCCAGGTTTATCAGTGGATGACAGCCGGTCTTGCAGTAACCACAGTGGTTGCTTACGCAGTTGCCAGCTCACCTGCCGTGCAGGCGGCCATTTTTGGCAACACCATTGTGCTTATTCTTATGCTGGTGGCCCAGTTTGGCCTGGTTATCGCCCTTTCGGCGGCGGTTCACAAAATGTCTGGCGGCACGGCCACGGGCCTGTTCCTGCTGTATTCGGCAGTAACCGGCGCAACGCTGTCGTCCATTTTTGTGGTCTACCCCATTGCGTCCATTGCCAACGCCTTTCTGGTAACCACAGGCACATTTTTGGCCATGTCGGTTTACGGCACGGTCACCAAGCGCGACCTGACGGCCATGGGCAGCTTTTTGTTCATGGGCCTCATTGGCATTGTGATCGCCTCGCTGGTGAACATCTTCCTCAAGAGCAGCATGATGGACTTTATCATCAGCTGCCTTGGCGTGCTGATCTTTACCGGCCTGACCGCCTATGACACCCAGAAGCTGCGTAAGTTTGGCGAAAACGCCCCCCTTGAGGACGGAACCGCCGTGCGCCGTGGTGCCATTCTTGGCGCGCTGACCCTGTACCTTGATTTTATCAACCTTTTCCTCATGATGCTGCGCCTCTTTGGCGGCAACCGCGAGTGATGCGGTACTGCGCCAACGCAGCCTGACATTTGAGCGATTGGGGGCGAAAGGCCAGGCCTTTTGCCCCCTTCTTTCGCGCTACGGAACCCTATGAAAAAGAAAAAATCCCAACGCGGAGCGCCCCGCGCAGCCGCCCACAATTCCGGCTTTCCCTCGCGTGAGGAGCTGCTGGACGCCCTTGCGGCCCAGTCGCGCCCCATGCGCGTGGACGGCATTTTGCGCGTCATGGGCCTTGCCCGCCGCGCCAAGGGCGACCTTGAAGCCATGCTGACCACGCTGGCCGAGCAGGGCCGCCTGCTGCGCCTGCGCGGCGGCCTGTGGACGCGCCCCGAAGCCCTCAAGCATATCGTGGGCCGCTTCAGTTCGCTGCGCGACGGCGGGGGCTTTGTCACGCCCATGCGCCCCGTAAACGAGGGCGAAAACAACCGCGACAGCAGGCTGGAATTTACCGGCGCGCGCGATGTATATATTCCCGCCGCGCAAACGGGCGAGGCATGGCATCAGGATATTGTGCGTGTGGCCCTCAGCCCTGGCGCTTCTCGCGGCCCCTCACACGAGGGCCGCATTATCGAAGTGGTGGAACGCGGCCTTGCCGAAATTCCCGCCCATGCGGCCCACCGCACGGGCAACACACTGTTTTGCCGCCCTGCGGATGCCCGCCTCAACGTGAATTTCAGCGTAGAGCTGGCAGCGGGCGACACCCCGCCCCAGCCCGGCACACTGGTGCTGCTGGCCCCGCAGCAGCGGCTGGCCTCTGACCTGTGGACAGCCCGCATTGTGGGCGACTACGGGCGCGAAGACGACGTGGCCGTGCAGGAAGAGCTGGTTAAGCTCAACCACGAAGTACCGCGCGACTTTCCCGCTGGAGTGCTGGCAGAAGCCCAGCAACTGCCCGCTGGCCCCACGGCAGAAGACATGCACGACCGCGAAGACGTGCGCCACCTGCCCCTGGTAACCATTGACGGCGCGGACGCCCGCGACTTTGACGATGCCGTGCAGGTCGAAGACCGCCCCGGCGGCGGCTGGCTGCTGCGCGTGGCCATTGCCGACGTGAGCCACTATGTACGCCCGCGCGGCAGCGGCAGCACTGGCGCTCTGGATGCCGAAGCCCTTGCGCGCGGCAATTCGTGGTATTTCCCCAAATCGGTCGAGCCCATGCTGCCAGAGGTGCTTTCCAACGGCCTGTGCAGCCTGCGCCCCGATGTGGACCGGCTGGCCATGCTGGCAGAAATTCCCTTTACCGCACAGGGCAAACCCGGCAAACCACGCTTTGCTCAGGTTGTCATGCGCTCCGCTGCGCGGCTGACCTATGACCAGGTCAAGGCCTGCATGCTCGACAACGATGCCGCAGCCCTTGCCGCCCTGCGCGAAAACCCGCGTGGCGAAGAAGTCATTACCATGTTGCAAAGGGCCTTTGCCCTGTATGCGGCCCTGCGCGATGCCCGCCGCCAGCGCGGCAGCCTCGATTTTGACCTGCCAGAGGCAGACAGCCGCCTGGACGAAGCCGGGCGCGTGGTCTGGATGGGCCACCGCATGCGTCACGATGCCCACAGGCTCATTGAAGAATTCATGATCGCGGCCAACGAGGCCGTGGCACGCCATCTGCGCGATGTGGGCATGCCCTTTTTGTACCGCGTGCACCCTCTGCCCGACCCGGAACGGCTCGAGAGTCTTTTTGACACCCTCGCTGGCGTGGGCATGCAAGACCTGCCCCCCCGGCCCGACGCCGCAGCCATGCAGGGCATACTTGCCCGCGTGCAGGGTACGGATCAGGAATTTCTGGTCAACCGCCTCTGTCTGCGGGCCATGCCGCAGGCGCGCTACCAGCCCTTCAACGAGGGGCACTTTGGCCTTGCCTCGCAGGCATACTGCCACTTTACCTCGCCCATTCGCCGTTATGCCGACCTGCTGACCCATCGCTCGCTCAAAACCTCACTGGGTATTGGCGTGGGCGCCTTGCCCGCAGGGCAAAAACTGCTGCGCATCGGCGATCAGATCAACCGGCGCGAACGTGCGGCCATGGCCTGCGAGCGCGAAATGGACCGCCGCATGGGCTGCCTTGCATTGCTGCCCCGCGTGGGCGAGCACTTCAAGGGCATGGTGGCCGGGGTCACCGACTTTGGCATATTTGTGGAGCTTGCCAACATGCCTGTGGAGGGCATGATCCGCATCGACGACCTTGGCGACGACTGGTACGACTTTGACCCGCATACCATGAGCATTGTGGGCCAGCGTTCTGGCGTCATGTGGCGCATGGGGCAAAGCCTTGAGGTGGCGCTGGCCGAGGTGAACCTTGGTCGGCTTGAAATTCGCCTTATGCCGCTGGAACTGCCCAAGGCAGCTCAGGGCAACTGGCCCGGCAGGGGCAAATCCTCCCGCAAACCCGGCCGCAAACCCGCACACAAGGGCGGTGCAAAACCGGGCAGTGCCAGCCGCCCCGGCGGTTCGCGCTCTGGCTGGAAGATCACCTCGCCGGGTGACGAATCTGGCAAGAGTGGCGGCAAGGGCAAAGGTGGGGCCAAGGGCGGCAGCAAGAGCAAATCTGGCCGCCGTGGTGGCGGCACAGGCTCTGGCGCTGGCTTTGGCGGCAAAAGCTCCGGCAAAAAACGGGGCCGCTGATGGCGCTGCTCACAGCCCAGCAACGCATGGGGGCAGCTGCCCTCATACTGGCAGCCAGCACGATTCTATCGCGGCTCATGGGGCTTGCACGCGACAAGATCATATCGTGGCAGTTTGGCGCTGGCGGCGAATCAGACATGTACTTTGCCGCCTTTGTGGTGCCAGACATCATCAATTATCTGCTGGCTGGCGGCTTCATGTCCATCACCATCATCCCCCTGCTGACCCGCAGGTTTCAGGAGGATGAGGCCGATGCCTGGAGCTTTTTTTCATGCGTGTTCTGCTGGATGGCCGCCGCATCTACCCTGCTGACCATTGGCGGCATGGCTGTTGCGCCGTGGCTGGCGCAGATGGTGGCCCCCGGCTTTACGCCGGAGCAGTGGCAGCGGCTGGCCTTTTTCATGCGCATTATCCTGCCCGCCCAGATATTCTTTTTGTGCGGGGCGTGCGTGACGGCCCTGCTGTTCATGCGGCGGCAGTTCCGGGTTCCGGCGCTGGCCCCGCTGATTTACAACGGGGCCATCATTGCCGTGGGTCTGCTGCTGCCCTGGCTGGCAACCACGCAAACGGCGCAAAACTCCCTGCCCCCGTGGCTGCTGGCCCACATGGACGGCATGACGGGCTACTGCGTGGGCGTTACCCTGGGCGCGGCCCTTGGCACATTTGTGCTGCCCCTGCGGGTGGCGGCGCAGCAGGGGCTGCGGCTGCGCATGGTATGGCGACATCCTCTCATGGGCAGATTTTTGCTCACGGCCCTGCCCCTCATGCTGGGGCAGACCATCATGATGCTGGACGAGCAGTTTTTGCGGGTGTTCGGCAGTCTGGCGGGCGACGGCGCAGTGAGCCTGCTCAACTACGCGCGGCGCATAACACAGGTTCCCGTGGGGCTGGTGGGTCAGGCGGCCGCCGTGGCCTCGTATCCCTTTTTGGTGTCACTGCTGGCACAGGGCGAAACAGACCGCTTCAACAGCACCCTACGCACGGCCCTGCGGGCCAGCGTGGCCCTGATCATTCCCTGCGCCTTCTGCATGGCAGCCACAGGTTGGCCCATTCTTGGCGTGATTTTTCAGGGCGGGCGCTTCAGCCTTGCCGACACACTGGCAACTCTGCCGCTCACGCGCATCATGCTGGCCGCAACGCCCTTCTGGATTGTCTACATGGTGCTGGTGCGCGCCTATTATGCGCACGGCGACACCATTACCCCGGCAATAACCGGCAGTATCATGACAGCCCTGTGCATTCCCCTGTATTACTGGTGGGCTGTGCCGCACGGGGCGTGGGCCATCGCCGCCCTTTCGGGCCTGAGCGTGAGCCTGTATGTACTGTGGCTGGTGGGTATCTGGATTCGCCGCCACGGATGCGGGGCGTTCACGGGCCTGACAGGGTTGGGCCTGCGGGTTACCCTGTGCAGTCTGCCCGCCACGGCTGCGGGCTGGTGGGTTTCAGAAGTGTGCATGCGCACCTTGGCGCTGTCGCCCATTCTCAAAGCCTGTGTGGTGCTGATGCTCGGCGGCGGCGCCTTTGCGGCCCTGTTCTTGCCCATTGCCTGGCAGTGCGCGCCCGAAACGCTGGAGCCTGTGCTGCAACGCCTGCGGCGCAAATGCAACGCTGCCTGATTAGCCCCCGTCGAACACTCTCTATCCTGTCATCTACCCTGCCGGGCGGCCAGCCACCGCTGCAAGCGCCGCTCGAGCAGGGAAATCACCGCACCCGCCAGCAGGGCCGCACCCGATGCAAGGCTGTAACACAGCCACAAGGGCAGATGCTCAACCCCTGTCATCACCACCACGGCAAAGGCTATGCAGCCAAACCACCCCGCCATGATGCCGCGAAAAATGCTCACCACCGCAGCTGCCCCCAGCGTGGCGTGGGCAAAAGGCACGATGGAACAAACCATGACGGGAAAGAACATGAGCACGCCGCTCCAGCCGGGGCCAAGCCAGTGGGCGGCTTCTGTCACTGCAAAGACCAATGTGGCCCCGCAGGCCATCTGCACGGGCACGCGCACATGGGCCGACATGGCGTGGCCGTGCTTTGCCCCGACCACAACCTTGGGCAGGCACAGCAGCACAAGCGCTGGAGCAAGAGAAGATAATGCCACCGCCCACAAGGGCGTAAACGGTATGTGCAGCACGGCCCAGCCGCCGCCAAAAAATCCGCACAGAGCCACGGGCAGGGCCACAAACCAGGGCAGACCCACCGCTGCCAGCCAGGGATAGATGAGGGCCGTTGCCGTGCAGGCCAGCACACCCAGCAGAGTGTTGAACGAGGCTGCGGCAGAAAAGGCCGCGCCCTGCTCGAGCGTAAGAAAAAACGAAACCGGGCCCGAAATGAGCGGCAAGCCCGCAATCACCCCGCCCACAAAGGCCCCCCAGCGGCGAGCCGCCAGCAGGCAGAGCAGAATAAGCAGGGGTGTAAGAAGAATCTTGACCAGCATCGGCAAGCCGCCCGGTTGCTGCGGTAAAGCATCCGCCACAAGGGCGGCGTGCCGCATGGTTAAAAGATGTGTGCGCGGGCCAGTTTGTGGGTGAGCTTCAGGAGGTCGTCCTGGTAGAACAGCCAGGTCAGGCCCACCACGCAGGCCAGAAAGCAGTATTCCCCCAGGCTGCCCGTAGAGCACAGCTTGAGCGAAATTTTGTTCTGCCGCGAAAACGGCGTAAGCGGCACGCCCGAGGGGGTGAGCATGTCCAAAAGAACATGGCTCAATCCGCCAAAACCCAGCCCCATCAGGGCATCACGCCCCAGTGTGCCAAGGCTTGCCGTTGGCAGCACCAGGGCCGCCACGCATACGCCCAGCCACCAGCCAAACCAGTGGGTGGTTCCCCGGTGTATGGCGTTGAATATCTTTTGCTGGCCCCTGCGGGTGGGCGCAAGCCCGGCCATGCGCTGATCAAGTACATCGGGCAGCACGGCCCCGGCGCAGGCAGCCGCAACACCCCCAAGGGGCAGGTGCAGCGCCAGCGCCGCCGCCACGGCTGTGGCCTGATGCGTAATCCATTTCATGTGCGAACCGTCTTGTAAAAAATAGTGCGGGGAGGAATCTCTTGTACAAAAGAGCACCCCTCCCCGCAAGGCATCATGCCGAAACACTTGCTGATTCGTTAACTCCCACCCTTACCCGCAGCGCGAAAAACCGCAGCCGGGGCAGATGAGGCAACCTTCCTGAAACACCAGAGGCTCGCCGCATTCGGGGCAGCTTTGGCCTTGCAGGTCGTTGACGTCGCTGATGTGTTCGTCCTTGAGGTAGCGTTTTTCAAGCACCCAGGCGATGGCATCGGGAATGGAGAGCAGCAGGCCCTTGCCGCGAAACACGGGATGCTCGCCGCCGATGCCCTTGATCTGGGCTACCACGTCGCGCACATGCACGCCAGAGCGCAGGGCCAGCGACACAAGGCGGCCAATGGCCTCTGCCTTGGCCGTGATGGAGCGGCCAGACTTGCCGATGGTGGCGAACACCTCAAAGGGTTTGCCATCCACTTCGTTGACCGTAAGGTACATGGCCCCAAGACCGGTGGGAACCTTTTGCGTAAAGCCCCACACCATGTCGGGGCGCTTGCGCACGCCAGCACCGACCTGGGACGCGGAGGTCTGGCCAGACGTTTGGCCAGATGCCGGGGCTGTGCCGGTTTCACCGTCCATTTTCTTTTGGCCTTCGCCCGTAGCCAGCACCTGAAGGCTCTTGCAGCCATCGCGGTACACGGTTACGCCCTTGCAGCCTTCTTTGTAGGCCAGCCAGTAAATATCAAAAATATCCTGTTCTGTTGCGCTGTTGGTAAGGTTGACGGTTTTTGACACGGCATTGTCGGTATGCCGCTGAAAGGCCGCCTGCATGCGCAGATGCCACACAGGGGCAATATCCATGGCCGTTACAAAAACCTTGCGCAGGTTGGCGGGCAGATAGTCCATTTCCTGAATGGAACCCTTGGCAACCACGGCGTCCATGAGCTCGGGGCTGAAAAGCCCGGCATCTTCCAGCGCTGCCTCGAAGTGTGGGTTCACCTCCACAAGGCGCTCGCCGTCAAGAATATTGCGCGTAAAGCACAGGGCAAACAGCGGTTCCACGCCCGAAGAGCAGCCCGCAATGATGGAGAGCGTGCCCGTGGGCGCGATGGTGGTTACCGTGGCGTTGCGGTAGGGGCCGAGCTTCTTTTTGGCATAGACCGATGTGGCATAGGCCGGGAAGGCCCCACGCTCTGTGGCCAGCTGGGCCGAGGCCTTGTGCCCTTCGTCCTGAATAAAGGCCATGATGCGCTCGCCAAGCTCGATGCCCTGCTGCGAATCATAGGCCAGCTCAAGCTGATAGAGCAGGTCGGCAAAGCCCATGACGCCAAGACCGATCTTGCGGTTCTTGCGCACGGTTTCAGTGATGCTGTCCAGCGGAAAACGCGAAGCGTCGATGACGTTGTCCAAAAAGCGTACAGACAGGTGCACCACGCGCTTGAGCTCGGCCCAGTCAATGCCATCACGGGCCGGGTCGGTATCTTCATTGTGGCCGGGCACATAAAAACACGAAAGATTGATAGACCCCAGATTGCAGGCCTCGTAGGGCAGCAGGGGCTGCTCGCCGCAGGGGTTGGTGGACTCTATCTCGCCCTGGTCGGGGGTGGGATTGTCGCGGTTGATGCGGTCGAGAAACACAATACCCGGATCGCCCGACTGCCAGGCTTTTTTGACCAGCAGCTCAAAAATTTCGCGCGCGCGCAAGCGGTTGATCACTTCGCCAGAATTGGGGGCCACAAGGTCATAGTGCTCGTCGTTTTCAACAGCGCGCATGAACACTTCGGTCAAGCCCACGGAAAGATTGAAGTTGTTAAACTCCCCTTCTTTCTCCTTGGCGCGGATAAATTCAAGAATATCGGGGTGGTCTACGCGCAGAATGCCCATGTTGGCTCCGCGCCGCGTACCGCCCTGCTTTACCTGCTCTGTGGCAGTGTTAAAAATGCGCAAAAACGACACCGGGCCAGAGGCCACGCCGCCAGTGGAACCCACACGGCTGTCCTTGGGGCGCAGACGCGAAAAAGAAAAGCCCGTGCCGCCGCCCGATTTGTGGATCATGGCCGCGTACTTGACCGCGTCAAAAATTTCTTCGATGGAATCGCCCACCGGCAGCACAAAACAGGCCGAAAGCTGACCCAGATCAGTACCCGCGTTCATGAGCGTGGGCGAATTGGGCAGAAACTTCCACGTGGTCATGAGCTCGTAAAAGGCGCAGGCCAGATCTTCGCCTTTAATCGTAGACTGCGCGTACTTGGCTTCTTCAGCGGCAATGGAGGCGGCCACGCGCCAAAAAAGATCGCGCGGGGTTTCTGTTAGTCTGCCAGCCATGTCCTTGCGCAGATAGCGCTTTTGCAGAACGACTTCCGTGTTGGGTTTGAGCTGCGGCTGCGGCAAAGTCTTGGGCATTGTGAACATGAAGAACAGCCTCTTGTTAAGGTCTGAAGACATCGTATCGACGCCTGATGTACAAGAAAAATGGCCCCAAAAACAGAAGCCACGCAGAACGGCCCGCACCGAGCGGACGCTCCAAAAAAGCATTATACACGGAACAGCGGTAAAAAAAAGCCCCTGAATATCCGCATTGCACCATTAACATACCTGAATAACTGATAGTAATTATCAATAAAGACAATCAATAGCAAGATTTTTTTCTGTGCACTTCCACCCCTTCGCCCGCTTTTGGGCCACTGGCGCGGGATTGGGAAGCTGCCCTCTTTAACAATTTTTTATCGCACCCCGAGCAACCCATACCCGAACCGTATTGAACCAATGATATACCCGTACCGTGGGCACAACATCGGGCAGCGCAGCGGTGTTCAACTTTCCGCCAAAGGCGGTGCCAATGCAACTATGGCAAACCAGTTATGCCAATACATTTGTGCTTAAACATCAAGCCCCTGTGCATCGTAAGCCCCGCGCAACGGCAAGGGGCGGGCACAAGCCCGCCCCCGATGGTCTGTTCAAAAGCCGCACCACTGGCGCAGATGCGGCATGGTCAAAGGTATTTCTGGCCCGCTAGGGCTTGCCACCGCGAGGGCCAGAGCGTTTGTTCTGGTCGCCGTCACGGCTGCCGTTTTTATCACGGCTGGGGCCACGACCGGGGCCACGGCTCTGGCCTCCATCTCGCCCACGCCCAGAACCACGGTTCTGATCACCACGGCTGTTTCTGTCCTGCCTGTCCTGACGGCCATTCCGATCCTGACGGTCAGACCGATTGGGCCGATCTGAACGGTCTGAACGGTCTGGGCGATCATTGCGGTCATCGCGGCGCGGCCTGTCATTGCCCTGGGGACGCGGAGGCCGCCCGCCCTGGCCGTTGCGGTCATCACGCTGCGAACGGTCGCCGTGCGGGGCACGGGTCGGACGGTCAGACTGGCCCCTGCCTGCGGGCTTGTCGCCGTCCTTGCGGTAGGGAGCGGGCCTTTGGCCCCTGTTGTCACGATTGTCGCGGTTGTCCCGATTGTCGCGGCCTTCACGGTTATCGCGGCCTTCCCGGCTGTCACGGTTGTCACGGTTGTCACGGTTGTCGCGGCCACGGCCTTCACGAAAATCACGGCCATCACGCCGGTCACGCCCATCCTGCCTGTCCGACCTGTCCTGGCCGTTCTCACCATCCTGTCCATACTGCCTGTCGGGGCGACGAGTCAGTACAGAATCCGCACCCGGACGTGCCGGGGGACTCACCAGCAGGGCTCCGCTTTTGCGGTCACGCGGCGCACCTGCGGCAAGAGTCACCGCAAGGGCATCGCCAGAGGCCAGAGCCTCGGCGTTTTCCAGCAGCAACATGCCCTTGCAGGAGCAGGCGTAACGCGCCCGCCCCGCAAGACCGGGAACCACAAAGGGCGCGGAAAGCACCCGGGCCGACACAGGGTTGCCCGATTCCGGGGCCGCTTCGGGCAAGGCCGCGAGCAGCAGGGGCGAAAGGGTCAGGCCGCTCTTGCCAAGGCCAGCAGCCAGCGAGAGGTCTTCGAGCCACTGGGGCGCGCCTTCGCTGCCAAAGGTAAAGTGACACCACGTACGGCCACCCTGCCCGCGCAGCAGCGGACAATCGTGCTGATGGGTGCAGGGCGCAAGGGCTGTCAGCCCGCCATCCACGGCCAGCTGACGCAAGCGCATGATGGTTGAACCGCCAAGGCGCGTGCCGGGTTCTACAAACAGCAAAGAAGGCCCAGCGGGTGCGGAAGCATCGGCCTCAGCCTTGCCCACATGGTCAAAAAGAGGCGAAAGCGATTCAAGGAAGCTGTCCAGCTTGTCCTCGCGGCAGCCTTCGGGCTTTTCCGCCTCGGCGGCTTCCGCAGCCGGATTGCCGTCCAAATCCAGCCCTTCGTTGTCCAGCGAATCAAATTCGTCTTCTTCCTCTATGGCGCTGCCGCCGCGTGCGCGTTTTTTGCCAAAACGCAGTTCGTTGAGCACGTTGGCGGCGCTGACCAGCCAGGGGCGGGCCTTGCCGCCCGAAAGCAGGGGCGCGGCCTGCCGCACAACCTGTTCGAGAGGCGCGCGGGCCACCCGCACGGGCCAGACAGGCTGCCCTGTCATTTCGCCCAACACTTCCATGAGGGTTTTGCCCAGCTCCAACGGCTGCGACGAGGTGTCGAGCGCCAGTACCCGCAGGGGCGCAGAGCGCCATTCGGGCTTTGCCAGCCAAAGCGCCAGCGGCAGGGTCAGCGGGCCAGAGCCCACATCCACCAGCAGGGCCTCGCCCCCCTGAGGCGCAACACTGCGCGGGTCGGGCAGAGGCAGGCTGGCCAAAACCCGCGTAAGGCGCACAAGGTTCCAGGGCAGAAAATAGTACAGATACGCGCTGATGGACGCCGGGGAACTCCAGTACGGGCGGTCAAGGCCGGAGCGTTCGGTGGTCAGCAGACGCGAAAGCTGGGCAATGTCGTCGGGCAGGGTGCGGCGGTGTGCGCTGTTGAGCGGCCACACCTTTGCCAATGCTTCGGGCAGCATGTCCAGAATGCGCATGGCATCTGCTGTGAGCGGCGGAAAAAGCGCCTTGGCCCCGGGCCAGGCCCCTACTTCAAAGGGGCGCGGCGTGAAGCGCGAGCGCTCGGCAGTGCTCTCTGCGCTGCGCTCGTCATTGCGCTCGTCATTGCGCTCGTTATTGCGCTCGTTATTGCGAAAAGGCCTGCCGCCGTCACGCTTTTCTGGCCGCAGTGCGGGCCTGCCATAGCGATCTCTGGGCGCGTTGGGAGAACGGCGGTCGTCTGAACGGTC
>SAAX01000009.1 GCA_009929215.1 Deltaproteobacteria bacterium
AGCCGCAGCCTGCTCCTGCTTTTCGGCGCACTGCTTACGCAGCACGCAAAAAAGGCCGCGATTGCTCGCGGCCTTTTGAATAAGCGAATTTGGTCGACTACCAGCGACGGGGGGCGGGCTTTTTGGGCTCAGCCTTGTTGATGCGAAGAGCGCGGCCTTCAAATTCCTTGCCGTCAAGAGCAGCAATGGCGTTGATGGCGTCAGCATCTTCCATTTCCACAAAGCCAAAGCCACGGGCGCGGCCGGTTTCGCGGTCGGAAACGAGCTTCACGGAAAGAACTTCGCCGTAGGGGCTGAACAGGGATTCAACGCCTTCCTGAGTGGCGGACCAGGGCAGATTACCGACGTAGATAGAAGTAGCCATAAAGACTCCAGAGATAACGGGAGGTAGACTTTCCGCATTGGAGCCTTACCCATGTAAAGCCTCTGCAAAAAAATTTACTATACCCAATCAGTGATTGCCCAAAGATAATTTGGGGCATTTTTAATGTCAACACATATTATTTATTTCAAGCAAAAAACCACAATTGGTCGCCCTCTCCAGCGCATTACCCCCACGGGTCACAGTGGTTTTGATAAAACGGGCAATTTTGCAATTCAGTGCAACACAGAAATTGATAATACTGTATTCCTTAGATATGAATTACTCGCAATACGGCACGGTCACTGAACGCATTGAGCTGCACGGTTTTGATCAAAACCGGCCATAAAAATTTTTTGCAGTAAAGTCAGAACGCAGCCCCCCACACATCAACCCCACATGTCCATACCGCCGATAATCCTTAACGCAATACTAACGCGCCACACTGTATGTTTTTACATAAGCAATGGCAGCGGCCTGCCGCTATAAGGCCGCGCCTTGTCCCATGCAGCCACAGCTGCACACGCGTCGGTGCTGCCACATCGGCGTTCCCCCTTCCCCTCCTCCTGCGCGAAGCGCCCTGGCCAGCCAGGGCGCTTCCTCGCTATTGCCAAAACAAACCACTTATTCACAACAGACGCAAAAAAGGCCAGTGCTTTTAAAGCAACCGGCCTTTATCAAAAACGCAGTCCACCATCGAGCTGATACAGCCCTGCTGTGGATGTTGGTGGATGTCTAGTTGATCCAGGAACTCAGCGCGTCAACAATCTTTCGGGCCTGATCAGCGCTGGAAATATTAAATTTTGACTGCTGGCGGTATTCGCCCCCTGCCTTTTTATAGCGGCGGATCACATACATGTCTGGCCCAAAGCTGTCTTTCTCAGGCTGCCACTGCTGGTAGCGAAAAAGAATCGTGGTCCACGCGCCCTTGCTCAGCACAACCTTGTCCAGCTCATTAACAATAACCTGGCCGTTTTCTTCAAATTGTACTGTGAGATCATCAATAGTTTCGTTCAAAAAAGCCCCCCAAATAGGCAAAATTAGCGCGCAAACAAGCCCCCACAGCCAAAACACTGCAACCCACTGTCAATGTATCTGCCAGAACAGGCCGCAATATTCAGCCCGACAAGCAGGCTTAGCTAGCGTATTCGACCAGCATGCCCTTAACGCTTTCCGGCAGTTCCAGCGTTTTTACCACCATGGTGTCTGGCCCTGGGCCATAATAGTCGGATGTCACCGACGCAGATGCAGAGAGAGCCATAAGATTTTCTGACAGGGACAACTTGCTGCCGCCCAACATTTTGCGGCCCAAGGCTCCCAACACCGCCCTGTTGGCATCAATAGGTGTAACACCGATTTGTCCCATATGCTGCCTCCTCTTATGTCTTGCCGCAAATACTAGCCTTTTCCGTTGCGGGCCGCAAGAGCCCGCCCGTGCGGCCTACTGCCGCAACAAAACCAGGGTGTACCGCTCCACGGGGGCAAAGTCGTCTGTGAGGGCCGGGGTTGCAAAGGTGCACGGCCCTGTGTAACGGCTTGCCAGCATGGTTGAAATATCCACTGCACCCGGCGCTTTTTCTGCCGCACCGCTTCCAGCCGTTACAACAGCCTCTGGTCGCGCCTCCGGCTTGGCTTCCACCATGTCGCGCCTCTCGGGAAAAGCCACCACCATCAGGTTTTGCAGCCTGTCCACAGCCTCGCCCCCGGCGCAGTACACCCGCACCTCGGCAAAAGACTGCTCAAGCGCCTTGAAAATGCTCTGAAAAAGCTGGCCGTCCGGCCCCTCCACCGCAGAAATAACATTCATGAGCATAACCCCGCCGGGGGCCACGGCCCTGCGCAGGGCCGCCGCAGCTTCGCGCGTGCCCATCTGAAAGGGCACAGCATAGTGCGAGTTAAACACATCTACAAAAACCAGGTCATACTGCTCGCGCTGCCGATTCAAAAAAGCCCTGGCGTCTTCGTGGCGCACGGTCAGGCGCGGGTCGTCGCGCAGGGCAAACCAGCGCCGCGCGGTATCGGTCATGGCCGGGTCAAGCTCCACCACGGTCACGCGTGCGTCTGCGGGCTTTGCCAGCGGTGTTTTATCAGAAAGCAGCCACTTGGGCACAGAATACCCGCCCCCGCCCAGCATGAGCACCCGGCTTGCACCCGGCGCAAAGTGTGGCCCCAGAGCATAAAACTGGGTGTAACGAAAATACAGCTCATTCGGTGCTTCAAGGTACATACCCGACTGGCTGTAACCGGGGTCTGTGGCCATAAGGCGCACCGCCCTGCCGTTCTGCGCCCAGTCTACGCCTTCGTAGACGCGGATACTGTTGTACGGGCTTTCGACCAGATGGCTCAGGGCGCGGCCATCGTGCCAGCGTCCATAGGTAGCGGCCAGCACGGCCATAAGGCCGCACAGGGCCAGCAAGGCGGCACGCAGCCGCAGCTTGCCCCCGCCGTGGCACAACGAAAGCCCCAGCATGCAGGCCGCAACACCCCACAGAATGGTGGTGCTGCCCCAGTATGAAATCAGGATAAAGCCGCCCAGAAACGTGCCCACAATACTGCCCGCCGTAGAAAGGGCATAAAGTCTGCCCACGGTGGCCCCCGAGGAATCCACGCTCTCAATACGCAAACGGATGGTGTAGGGCGTGATCATGCCGAAAAAAAAGGCGGGCAGAGCAAAAATACACACCGCCGCAAGCACGGCAGCAGCATACAGGTTGCCCACGGCAGCCGTTACCCACTGGCCGATAACCTCGTGGCAAAAGGCCGTAAGACCGCTGCCAATTCCCGCGCCAGCAAGGGCAAAGGCCAGGCCCCGGCGCGAAAGGTTTTTGTCTGCCAGCCGCCCCCCGGCCCAGGCACCCACAGCCAGACAGGCCAGCACCACGCCGATGAGGCTTGTCCACACCACGGCAGAGGTTCCCACATGCGGGGCAAGCACCCGTGCGCCGACCATTTCAAGCACCATAACCAGCGCGCCGCTCAGAAATACCGTTAGTTCAAGCATGTCTGTCCTGTGGCTGTATGTGATCGATCGTTGGCAATTATTGTCGCGGGCCTGCTAATCCCGCCTTTGCGCAAAAAAATCGTGCAGCAGGGCCGCGCATTGGTCGGCCAGCACGCCGCCCATGTGCCATACTCGGTGATTGGCGCACTGGGCGTCGAAATATTCAGCGCGCGAAACCACGGCTCCAGCCAAGGCATCTGCCGCGCCGTACACAAGCCCTGCCACCCGCGCATGGATAAGGGCTGCGGCGCACATGGCGCAGGGCTCCAGCGTCACCACCAGCACACACTGGTTGAGCCGATAGTTGCCAAGGGCCGCACCGGCGGCTCGCAGGGCCAGTACTTCGGCGTGGGCGGTGGGGTCGCTACTGCGCACTGGGGCGTTGCCACAGCACGAAAGCACGCGACCATCGGGGGCCACCACCACCGCGCCCACAGGAACCTCCCCCGCCGCGCCGCTGGCGCGGGCCTCTTCCAGAGCCATACGCATCAGCCCCTGCCAGGTGTGCCCCGGCGGGGGAGGCGTAAGTGGCCCTGCGGGAGAAAAGGCCCGCGCGGCAACGCTTTCCGCGCTCATAGGGGCGGCTAGGCTACGATTACCCTGCACAGATAGTTCACCACTTCTTCGGGTGTGTCGCACACCGTAATGAGCTTGTCGATTTCGGCTTCTTTGATAAAGCCTCTGGCGGCCATGGTTTTGCGCAGCCATTCGAGCAGTCCGCTCCAGTAGCTGGAATCGTACAAAATAATGGGGAAGGGCCGCGTGCGGCCAGTCTGCGCCAGCACAAATGCCTCGGAAAGTTCGTCAATGGTTCCCATGCCGCCGGGCATGACCACATAGGCCATGGCGTATTTGACAAACATAAACTTGCGGATGAAAAAGTAGCGGAAATTGCAGCGTGTTTTCACATACTTGTTGCAACCCTGCTCGTGCGGCAGCTGAATGTGCAGCCCAACGGAAACGCCGCCCGCCTCGTACGCACCCTTGTTGGCGGCTTCCATAATACCGGGACCGCCGCCGCTGATAACGCCAAAACCCGCTTCTACCAGCAGATGCGCAATTTTTTCTGCGTCTTTATATTCGACAGAATCCGGCTTGCACCGGGCAGTACCAAAAAGGGATATGCACTTGACCTTAAGTGCATTGAGCGAATCGAGGGCTTCGACCATTTCGGCCATGATACGGAAGGTGCGCCAGGATTCTGTAGTGACGGAAGCGAGATCGTCAATCATGTTCTGTTGCATTTCAGGCATGAATGCTCCTTGTTCCTGAAGTATGGGGGAAGGCCCCGCTACGCAACATGCGCGGCGTGGCCCCAAGTTTCAGTATATGTGGCCCTTGGAGCAAAGGCAATCGCAGGCTTGCCGCCGGGCCATTGCTTGACGCTGGGCCGCGCTTGCGGCTATGAAAAAAAGTCTTCTTGCGTCTTCTCCTTGCTGAACAGCAGCATGGAAGGATGCCTGCGGCCGCACAGGCCGCCAACCCTCACCGGAGGAACTGATGAAAGTACAATTTCTGGGCGCGGCGCAAACCGTGACTGGTTCATGCTATATGGTTGAAGCGGCGGGCAAGCGTTTTTGCATAGATTGCGGCATGCATCAGGGCAACAAGGCCATTGAGGCCCGCAACCGCGAAACCGAGCTCTACCGAGCTCCCGCCATTGATTTTATTCTTGTTACGCACGCCCACATCGATCACTCCGGCCTGCTGCCCAAGATTGTCAAAGAGGGCTTTGCCGGCCCCATTTTCTGCACCAAGGCCACCAGCGAACTGCTTGACCTCATGTTGCAGGACAGCGCTCACATTCAGGAAATGGAAGCCCAGTGGGAGGCGCGTAAGTACCAACGCCGGGGCATAAAAAATCCCCCCACGGCCCTGTACAGTGTTGAAGACGCGCAAAAAACCGTAACGCTCTTTCAGACCGTTGATTACCACAAAACATTCGAGCCCGCGCCCGGCATCCGCGTTACCTACTTTGACGCGGGGCACATCCTTGGTTCCGGCTCGCTGCGCCTTGAAGCCGACGAAGACGGCAAAACCACCAGCCTGATTTTTTCGGGTGATATTGGCCGCCCGCAGTCGCTCATTGTGCGCAGCCCCGAAACGCCGCCAAAGGCCGACTATGTGTTCATGGAATCCACATACGGCGACCGCGACCACAAGAACGAAAACCTCAGCGTGGAGGAACTGGGCGAGGCCATTGCCTACAGCTATGGCAAGGGCGAAAAGGTCATCATTCCCGCTTTTGCCGTTGAGCGCACGCAAGAGGTGCTCTACTGCCTGCACATGCTTGCCAAGCTGGGCAAACTGCCCGAAGACATGCCCGTATTTGTGGACAGCCCGCTGGCCATCCGCGCCACCGAGGTTTTTGAACGCAACCGCGAACTTTTTGACGACGAAGCGCTCAAGCTGCTCAACGGCGGCGACGATCCCTTTTCGCTGCCCAACCTGCGCTACACGCTTTCTGCCGCCGAATCACAGGCCATCAACGACTACAAGGGCCCTGCCATTGTCATTTCGGCCAGCGGCATGTGCAATGCGGGCCGTGTGCGCCACCACATGCGCCACAATATCTGGAAGCCCGGCGCAAGCATTGTTTTTGTGGGCTATCAGGGCGTGGGAACTCCGGGTCGCAAACTGGTGGAAAAAGCTAAAAAAATCACCCTGTTTGGCGAAGATATCGAAGTTTCGGCCCGTATATTCACCATCAACGGTTTTTCTGGCCATGCGGGCCAAAGCCAGCTGATTGAATGGCTCAAGCCTCTCATGGGCAATGGCGCACAGGTGGTGCTGACCCACGGCGAAACAACAGCCCAAACCACACTTGCGGGCCTTATCGAGCAAAAGTTTGCCAAGCGCCCGCTCATCGCCGCCTATCTTGAAGAAATGGTGCTTGAAGGGCCGCAGCTCACCGAAACCGTGCACCACGAAATCGAGGCACATCCCCGGGTCAACTGGGCGTTTCTTACCAGCGAGGTGGAACGCAAGTGGGGTATGTTCAAGGACAAGATGGGCGATGTTGAAAACCGCCCCTGGGTGGAACAAACCGAATTGCAGGAGGCGATGGAAAAGATGGACTACGCCCTCACCCGCCTGCTTTCTCGCATGTAGGGAAATATGCGCATCATTTCCGGGCGTCTTGGCGGACGCAACCTGAAAACCGTTGAGGGCGAGGGCTACCGCCCCGCCATGGGCAAAACGCGCGAGGCGCTTTTTTCCATGCTCACCGCTCGCGGTATCGACTGGCACAGCACGCGGGTTCTCGACCTGTTTGCGGGCAGCGGCAGCCTTGCCTTTGAGGCCATCAGCCGGGGAGCACCGCACGCTCTGCTGGTAGAAATGGCCCCCCCCGCAGTGCGCTGCCTCAAGGCCAACATTGCGTCACTTGAAGTGCAGGACGAAGCACGCATTGCCAGCGAAGACGTGCTGCGTGTGCTTAAAACGCCTCCGGCGGAACCGTACTCGCTCGTTTTTATGGATCCGCCCTACCGCAAAAATCTGGCCAACCCGGCCTTCAGGCTGCTGGCTACGCGCCACTGGCTTGCACCGGGGGCCTTTGTGACGGCAGAAATTGAAAAAGACGCGCGGCTCACCCTGCCCCCCGAATGGACACTTGAGGCCGAACGCCTGTTCGGTCAGACACGCATATGCATCTGGACACTGCCATGAAAATAGCACTCTACCCCGGCACTTTCGATCCGCTGACCAACGGGCACTTGAGCCTTATACGGCGAGGTTGCGAAGTATTTGACCAAATTGTTGTGGCCGTGGCCGACAGCACGCCCAAGTTTCCCCTTTTCAGCCATGAGGAAAGGGTGGAAATGGCCCGCGTGGCTCTGCAAGATGAACCCCGCGCCATAGTTGAACCTTTTTCAGGCCTCACTGTAGAATATGCCGCCCAGCGCGGGGCATGCGCCCTGCTGCGCGGACTGCGCGCCGCCTCGGACTTTGAATACGAGTTCCAGCTGGCACTCATGAACCGCAGGTTGCAACGTCATATCCAAACGGTCTTTTTGATGACCGATTACCAGTGGTTGTTCATCAGCTCCACCATCGTCAAGGCTGCCGCCAGCCACGGCGCGGACATCAAGGGCCTTGTGCCCGAAAATGTGCGAGCGGCCCTTACAGAAAAGTACCTCAAGGGCGAGGTGCGCAAGGGCACCCCTTGCCTTGCTCCGCCCTTTGGCGGCTTTCGCGTCAAGTGATCATGCCTGAAACGTCTTGTGCGCCGCTGCCGGTCATTTGCCTTGCCGGGCCTACGGGCTCGGGCAAAACGGCAGCGGCGCTTGCAGTGGCCGAGGCCCTGAACGGCGAGGTGGTCAACGCCGACTCGCGGCAGGTCTACGCCGATTTTCCGCTGATCACGGCCCAGCCCTCGCCCGAAGAACGCGCCTGCTGCCCGCACCATCTGTACGGATTTTTGCCCACTGAAAACAAGATCAGCGCGGGGCGCTGGGCAGACGCCGCCGTAACACAGGTGCGCGACATTCTGGCGCGGGGCAAAACGCCCCTGCTTGTGGGCGGCACGGGCCTGTATTTTCAGGCTTTACTGCGGGGAATGGCCCAGATTCCGCCGGTTGACCAGCAGCTTACGGCCCTGCTCACTGCACGTGTCGAGGCCGAGGGTGCGCCCCGTCTGCACGCCGAGCTGCTGGCCTGTGACCCTTCCTATGCCGCCAAAATCCACCCCAACGACCGCCAGCGCATTATCCGCGCGCTTGAGGTGTGCCAGAGCACGGGGCGGCCATTTACCTGGTGGCACAACAACGCCATGAGCACCCCACTGTGCGCTGGCCCGCTGCTTACACTCAACGCCACGCTGGAATGGCTGGAACCGCGCCTTGCCCGCCGCCTTGATCTCATGCTTGAACACGGTGCTCTGGACGAGGCCCGCGCCGCCATGAGCACATGCGCAGACCCCGCCGCCCCCGGCTGGTCGGGCATTGGCTGCGCCGAAGCCCTCGCCCATTTGCAGGGCCGCCTTTCGGCGCAGGACTGCCGCCAGCAGTGGCTGCACAACACGCGGGCCTACGCCAAGCGGCAGCTCACATGGTTTCGCGCACGGCCAGAGGCCGTGTGGCTGCCCCCAGACAAACCCGCTGCGGTAGTGGAAGCCGCGCAACGCTTCTGGCAAAGCGTGCGCCAGCCATAGCCGCCTGCGGCCCATTTTGAGGGCCGCGCATGGAGCCCCCGTGAAAGCACCCGCCCCCACAATCAGCATTGACCCGGCACTTGCCGCCATCTGGCCCGATACAGCCCTTGGCTGCGTTTACTGGTCTGCGCCTGTTTTGCCGCAAGAGCCACAGCTGTGGCAGCATTTTGCAAGCCACACCCAGCCCAGGCTTGCGCAGATGCTGGAAAGCACCGAGCTGGCAGCCATGCCGCAGATCGGCACCTCGCGGCGGGCCTTCAAGGCATTTGGGCGCGATCCGGGGCGCGTGCGCATCTCGTCCGAGGCGCTCTACCGCCGCCTGCGGCAGGGCAAGGAGCTCTACCACATCAATACCGCCGTGGACGCCAACAACCTTGTGTCACTCGAAACGGGCTTTTCGCTTGGCACGTATGATCTGGCCTGTCTGCAAGGCAACCTTGTGCTGCGACTGGGGCACGAGGGCGAGGGCTACGCGGGCATTGGCAAGGACACCCTCGACCTCCACCGCATGCCCCTGCTGGCCGACGCGCTAGGGCCAGTAGGCTGCCCGTGCAGCGATTCGCAACGCGCTATGATTGTTGAAAATATGACTGAAAATACTGCCCCGCGCCAGATGCTTACGGTTATCTACGGTTTTTCAGGGCCACAAGCAGTCGAGGCGGCTATCTCCTTGACAAAAGAGCATTTTACAGCCTTTGCGGCCGCGCAGATCAGTGCCGCAGGCGTGGTCTGCCCCTAGCCTCCATTTACCCATAAACGCCCAAAAAGCCATTTTTCGGCAAAAACCCTGTGTTTTCCGCTAACTGCGCACACAACCAGCGACCATCCGTTTTTAGCGAAAAAAATCCCAAGCTCACTGTTCCCAAGGCATAAGAAGCAATTACAACGGCCACCCCTCCTTGACGTGTCTTGCAGCCTGGGATACCGTTTCGATATCTGCGTGTTCGCCCCCGCAGGGATCGGGGGTACGGAGGAACCCGCTGCAATGTTTGCGGCGGGCGTTGGGGTAATGTCTGATTGCAAAAGGACAAGCACATGAGGAACGGCACATCACTGCTTTTGCTGGCGGCTCTGGCCCTGGCGGGCGCGGCGTGTCTGACGGCGCTCGGAGCTGGATCGGTCACGGCCGCAGCTTTGGAGCCGACAGACAGCGGCGCGCCGTCGGCCATTGTCATGTTTCCGGTAAGCGCCAAGCCCAATCCCAAGGGCGCGGCGATGAAACCAGCTGTTTTCAATCATCTCATTCATGAGAAAAAGATTGCTAACTGCGAAACATGTCACCACACCGGCGACCCTGTGGCCTGTAGCACTTGCCACACAACTGAAGGCAAGGCGGAAGGAAACTTTGTGACGCTTGACCGCGCCATGCACGCCACCAATATTGCCAAGCGCGCCAAGGGTAACACCCCTGTGAGCTGCGTGAGCTGTCACGAACAGCAAACCAAGGAACGGCGCGAATGCGCGGGCTGTCACGCCATTGTGACTCCCAAGCGCGACCAGGCATGGTGCGCCACCTGCCACAATGTTACGTCTTCTATGACGCCGGAACAGATGCAGCTCGGCATCAAGGGCAAGCTGCCCGCCGACCAGAACGAAGCTCTGGCTGCTGAAACCGTGCAGTCGCAGAAGCCTGTTCAGCCCCTTACCGCCATGCAGGGCCCCCTTAAGGTGACTATCGATGCACTGGCAGACAAGTACGAGCCGAACAACTTCACGCACCGTCGCCACGTTGCCTCGTTGATGGAACGCATCAAGGGTGACAAGCTGGCTGCGGCTTTCCACAACAAGCCCGAAACTCTGTGCGCTACCTGCCATCACAGAAGCCCGCTTTCGGCCACGCCTCCCAAGTGCGGCAGCTGTCACACCAAGGATATCGACCCCAAGAATCCCAGCCGTCCCAACCTCAAGGCTGCATACCACTTGCAGTGCATGGGTTGTCACCAGGGGATGAATGTGGGTCGTCCTAAGAACACAGACTGCACCACTTGTCATAAGGCACGCCCCTAGGGCGCCTAACTGCACGGAGAAACGCATATGAATCGCAGAAAATTCCTGGCCATTATGGGAAGCGCGGGCGTGATTTCGGCATTGGGCACTGCCAAGGTGGCCAATGCCGGGGTGCACACCTTCCCCTATTATGAAGACAGCTACGGTGTGCTGCACGACACCACGCGCTGCATCGGCTGCCGCCGTTGCGAAGAAGCCTGCAACGCGGTGAACCACCTGCCCAAGCCCAAGAAGCCCTTTACCGACCTTTCGGTTACCTCCACCCACCGCCGTACTTCGGCCTACGAGTGGACCGTGGTCAACAAGTATAACGTCAACGGCAAGGACGTATTCCGCAAGCTGCAGTGCTTTCACTGCAACGACCCGGCCTGCGCCTCTGCCTGTTTTGCCAAATGCTTCCAGAAGCAGCCCGACGGCAGTGTAACCTACGAAGGTTCGCAGTGCGTGGGTTGCCGGTACTGCATGGTTGCCTGTCCCTTCTACGTGCCTGGCTTCCAGTACGACGAAGCGTTCGATCCGTTGGTGCAAAAGTGCACCTTCTGCGAGCCCCGCCTCAAGGAAGGCAAGCTGCCCGGCTGCGTTGAAGCCTGCCCCATGGACGCTCTGACCTTTGGTCGCCGCAGCGACCTGATCAAGATCGCCCGTGCCCGCATCAACGAAACCCCCGGCAAGTACGTAAACTACGTTTACGGCGAAAAAGACGCGGGCGGTACGGCCTGGATGGTGCTGGCTCCTGCTGTTGAAGCCCCTGCCGCTGCCAAGGACGCCAAGGGCCACGACGCCCACGGCGACACCAGCGAACTCAAGCAGCTTGGTCTCGACAAGCACCTGGGCACGCAGCCCATGGGCGAGCTGACCTACGGGGCCTTGGGTACTGTGCCCATGATCGTGGCCTTCTGGCCTGTGCTCTTTGGTGGCGCCTACGCCATGACCAAACGCCGCGAAGCTATGTACAAGGCGGAACAAGACGCACACATCAAGGAGACCAAGGACGATCTGGCCGCCGCTGTTGACGCAGCCGTGCGCAAGATTGAGGAAACCCAGGGTCCGGGCGCTGCCGACACAGCCCGCCGCGCGATGACCGATGCCTTGAAGGCTCGGGAAGCGGAGTGCTGCAAAGGGCACGGGGAGGATAAGTAAATGGCACATCACAGCATCGTTATTCCCACCAGGGACAAGCTGTTCAATATCAGCGAATTCCTGACGCCCACCCCTGGCAATATCATTTCTGCCATCATTCTGGCCGTGGGCTTTGTTATTACCGTTATCCGCTTTACCGTGGGCATCGGTTCCGTCACCAACCTCAGCGATGTGCAGCCCTGGGGCATGTGGATTGGCTTTGACCTTCTGTGCGGCGTGTGCCTTGCAGCGGGCGGCTACTTCACCACCGTGGCCTGCTACATCATGGGCATGAAGCACTTCCACTCTGCTGTGCGCCCGGCCGTTACCACGGCCTTCCTGGGCTACGGTTTCGTGGTTGTCGCCCTGCTGTATGACCTTGGTCATCCGCTGCGCCTGCCCTTCATGTTCTTCTTCCCCGGTACGACCTCGGTTCTCTTTGAAGTGGGTCTGTGCGTGGCTACCTACGTTACAGTGCTGCTCATCGAATTCTCGGTTGCACCGCTGGAATGGCTGTCGTGCCGTTACCCCTGGTTGCTCAAGATCCGCAAAATCGTGATCAAGTGCACCATTCCGCTGACCATCTTCGGTGTGACCCTGTCCACCCTGCACCAGTCCTCGCTCGGCGCGCTCTACCTGATTGCTCCTGGCAAGCTCTTCCCCCTGTGGTACTCGCCCTTCATGCCCATGTTCTTCTTCGTGAGCTCCATGGCTGCTGGCGCGTCCATGGTTGTTTTTGAAGGCATGCTGGCCCACCGTGGCGTGCACCACTACATGGACAAGACCCACTTGGCTGAAGCCAACGATGTGACCTTCAGCTTCTCGCGTGCTGCCTCGTTCATCCTGTTTGCCTACTTCATGCTCAAGCTCATCGACATGCTTGTGCAAGCCAACATTCCCTACCTGTTCACGGGCTACGGCGCGTGGTGGCTGGTGGAAATGCTGGGCTTTGTGCTCATGCCCGCCCTGATCTACGCCAAGGGCGCGCGCGACCGCAATCTGACCCTGTGCCGCATTGGCGCTACCAACACCGTGTTGGGCATCGTGCTGAACCGTTTCAACGTTTCCATGGTGGCCTTCAACTACACGCTGCCTTCGGCAGAGCGCTACTTCCCCAGCATCTGGGAAATCTGCATCTCCATGTTTGTGGTGACCATGATTGTCACGGTTTACCGCTTCATCGTTTACAACATGCCGGTGCTGTACGAACACCCAGACTTCAAGGGCGAAGAACACTAAGCCGCGCTTAGGAGGAGAATATCATGGAATTCAATACTTTTTATCAGTATTTTCTCTTCACCAAGAGCTGGGCCTATGTGATGATGTTTGTGGTACTGCCGGTTTACGTGCTGTACTGGAACTTCGTCCTTTTCCCTGACAAAAAAGACCGCTCCAACGGCTCCAAGCACTAAGCCGTAAGAGCACAAATTAAAGGGCGAGGCCGCAAGGCCTCGCCCTTTTTTACTGGTCACTAAAAAATCTCTCATAAAGCATCCGTACACGCTTGATTAATTGATAATTTCAAACATGACACAAATTTTGCTTTTGTGCTTGCGCATATATCAAATCACAGGTAGTATAAATTCATACACACTTGGCAATTACGCCAGTTAGCTTTCTGCCATTAGGAAAGCTGTTTTTTTATGCGTCAAAATTATTTTTCGCATCAGGATATAACAATGCATTTCAGCGTTCAGTTTGCAAAAAATATTTCTTGCGAAGTTGCAGAACTTCGCCGCTTTTTTGCAACCTAAAAACGCCCACATAACAACAATTCAGGAAAAGAGGGCGTACCGAGTACGCCCTCTTTTTTTATACAATGGGTGCTCACAGCACCAGGAGATCATCATGAACATACATCCCAACATTACCATTACCAGCCGTGACGCTGCCCGCCTGGAAACCCTGCTGGAAGGTATGCCCGCTGGCAGTTTTCCCGGTCACAAGGCTCTGGAAGACGAAATCTACCGCGCAACCCTTGTGGCTCCCGAAGAGATACCGCCCACAGTGGTGACCATGAATTCCACCGTGCGTTTTGCGGTGTTGCCTTCAGGCGTTGAACACCGCCTTAAGCTTGTGTACCCCGGCAAAACTGACGCCAGTGATGACACGGTTTCCATACTTGCACCTGTGGGCAGCGCCCTGCTGGGACTGGCCGAGGGTGATGAGATTCACTGGCCAAACCCCAACGGCGGAACCCTGCACATTGTTGTGCATAAAGTGGAAGACCAGCCAGAACGTGCAGGATGTTACGACCAGTAAGCCCGGACCAGCAACCGTTGCCCAGTGCCCACAACATCCCTCTTTCCCACCGATGACAGGAGACTTTATGGTGGACGTTATCGCCAAGGGTACAAACGAACTGTACCCCACAGACGTACTCTTTCAAACGCCCTACTGGGCGCAGGTAAAATCGCAAATGGGCATGGCCCCCATGGCCTTTGACATCCTTTCGTCTGAAACATGGGGCGATGTGCTGGTGCTGATAAAGAACCACTGTGGCCACAAACTTGCCCTTGTACCGCAGGGGCCGGAACACGCCCCAGCCGAAGATTTGTATGGCCAGTATCTGGAAGATCTTTCACTCGCGCTGGCAGATCGGCTTGAGCCCGACGTAGCCTTTATCCGCTATGACCTGCCGTGGAAGTCGCTGTACGCTGAAGAAATGCACACACAAGCCTGGTCTGCCTTTCCCGAGGCGCGCATTCGCGAAATGCGCATGAATATGGGCACAAGATTGTGGAACCTGAAAAAGGCCTCCACAGACATGACGGTGGCGAGTTCACTTGTTGTAGATATTGCTGGCAGTGAAGACGACATTCTGGGCAGAATGAAGCCCAAAACCCGCTACAATATCGGTCTGGCCCAACGCAAGGGCGTGACAGTGCACATGGCAGACAGCGACAATCTTGCCGATTTTTACGGCCTGTATGTGCAGACTGCCAAACGCAACGGCTTTATACCTTGCAGCATGGAGCAGTTTGCGGCCATATTCCGTTGCAAGTTTGGCTGCAAGGACGGCACAAATATAGTCTTTCTGCTGGCCAGACACGGGCGCGACATCCTCTCTGGTGCCATCATAGGCATTTCCGGGCAACGGGCAAATTTCTTGTATGGAGCCTCTGGCAATATCAAGCGCAACTACATGGCCTCAAGCCTCATGCACTGGACAGGCATGCGCATTGCGCGGCAGCGCGGCTGCCTCAGCTATGAAATGGGGGCTGTTTCGCCCACGCCAGATACTACGCACCCCTTTAACGGCCTGCACCGTTTCAAGGCTGGCTTTGGAGGGCGTATCGAGCTGCGCAGCGGCTCATGGGACTACCCCCTGAACGAAAGGGCGTACCGCTCAATACAAAATGCCGAGGCCCTCTACAACGAGCTTGGCGTGTGAAGAGCCCACTGCGGCAAACGCTCTTGCGTCGGGCCAGCCACACTGATAAGCTGAAAATATGTGGAAGGGGCATGGCCTTGCCGTTGCCCTGTGAGTGATTATCTGCCTTTCAAGAGGAACTTATTATGTGTCTTGCCATACCAGCCAGAATTGAAGAGCTTCACGGAGAGGGCATGGCCCGCGTGCGCGTGGGCGAAAGCCAGACCTTTCTAACGGCTTCTGTCATGCTGCTGCCAGAGGAACCCAACGTTGGCGACTATGTGATCGTGCATGCCGGCTTTGCCCTGCACGTCATGACGCCGCAAGAGGCCGAAGACAGCCTTTCGGCATTGCGCGAACTGGCCCAGGCACTGGAAGGCACTCCGGCAAATTTCTGACCGCCAGCACCAAGGCCAACAAGCATGGCCATTAGACGCACGCAGCCAGCCCACGGCTAACCACAATGCTGGCTGTATGCGAACAGATGCGCGCCAAGCATGCGCCGCCCTTCAGCGTAACGGGTGGCGCACGTACATGTGCCGCAAGCTACCCATATTTGCATACTCCGAGCGCCGTCGGCCCACGCCAGCAGGAACCCTGCGTCCTGCTCTTCTTGACTTTACCCCGCTATTTGCCCACACTAGGTCGATTTTTTCACCTTGCCAATATAGCCAAGTCCTTGAGTTGAACTGCGCCGGGAGCCAGCATGAGCGATTATAAAAAAACATTGAACCTGCCTCAGACCGCCTTTCCCATGAAAGCAAACCTGGCCCAGCGTGAGCCGGAAACCCTGAAAAAATGGGATACCATTAACAGCTACGAGGCCATGGTTGAGGCTTCTGGCAGCAAGGGAACCTATGTGCTGCACGATGGCCCGCCTTACGCCAACGGGCACATCCACATGGGCACGGCGCTGAACAAGATTCTCAAGGATATTATTGTAAAATCGCGCAACATGGCGGGCTTTGCCTCGCGCTATGTTCCCGGCTGGGACTGCCACGGCCTGCCCATCGAGCACAAGGTCGAGCAGGAACTGAAAGAAAAGAAAAAGACCCTGCCCGCCCATGTGGTGCGCAAGCTCTGCCGCGAATACGCTTCCAAGTGGATCGACGTGCAGCGCAAGGAATTTCGCCGCCTTGGTGTGCTTGGCAACTGGGAAGATCCCTACATGAGCATGCGCCCCACCTACGAGGCTGCCACCGCTCGTGAGCTTGCCAACTTTGTGGAAACCGGCGGCGTCATGCGCTCCAAAAAGCCCATCTACTGGTGCTGCTCGTGCCACACGGCCCTTGCCGAAGCCGAGGTTGAATACTACGACCACACCTCGCCCTCCATCTTTGTGCGCTTTCCGCTCAAGGACGAAGGCCTGAAAAACGTATTTTCCGCAGCCGACCCCGCCCGCGCCTTTGTGGTTATCTGGACCACCACGCCCTGGACCCTGCCGGACAACATGGCCGTCTGCCTGCACCCCGAATTTACCTATGTGCTTGTGCAGGCTGGCGACGCCCAGTATGTGCTGGCCGAAGAACTGCTGGCCTCGTGCGCCGAGCAGTTTGGCTGGAGCGACCCGCAGATTCTTGGCCGCGCCACCGGCGATCAGCTCGAGGGCCTCAAGGCCCAGCACCCCTTCTACAACCGCGTGTCGCCCATCATTCTGGGCCAGCACGTCACCCTTGAGGCTGGCACGGGCTGCGTGCACACCGCCCCCGGCCATGGCCGCGAAGACTACGAAGTGGGCCTCAAGTACGGCCTCGAAATCTATTCGCCCATGGACGATGCGGGCCGCTTTTTGCCCACGGTAGAGTTTTTTGCCGGGCTGAATGTTTTTGAAGCCAACCCCAAGGTTATCGAAAAGCTTGAAGAAGTCGGCGCTCTGCTGCGCCAGGCCAAGATCAAACACTCGTACCCGCACTGCTGGCGCTGCAAGCAGCCGGTCATTTTCCGCGCCACCACCCAGTGGTTTATCAGCATGGAAAAGAACGACCTGCGTGGCCGCGCCCTCAAGGCCATTGACGAGCAGGTGCGCTGGATCCCCGCCTGGGGCCGCGAGCGCATCCACAACATGATCGAATTCCGCCCCGACTGGTGCATCTCGCGTCAGCGGCAGTGGGGTGTGCCCATCATGGCCTTGCTGTGCGAAGACTGCGGCGAAGCCTGGAACGACCCCAAATGGATGCGCGACATCTGCGACAAATTTGCCCAGCACCCCACGGGCTGCGACTACTGGTACGAGGCCGATCTGGCCGAAATCGTGCCCCAGGGCCTTGCCTGCCCGCACTGCGGCGGTAACCACTGGAAACGCGAAACCGACATTCTGGATGTGTGGTTTGACTCTGGCACCAGCTTTGCTGCCGTGCTTGAGCAGCGCCCGGAACTGGCCTACCCCGCCGACCTGTACCTGGAAGGTTCTGACCAGCACCGTGGCTGGTTCCACAGCTCGCTCCTGGTCAGCGAGGGCACGCGCAAGCGGGCTCCCTACAAGGCGGTGCTCACCCACGGCTATGTGGTGGACGGCGAAGGCCGCAAGATGTCCAAATCCATTGGCAACGTCATTGCGCCGCAAGAGCTGATTGAAAAGTTCGGTGCAGAAATTGTGCGTCTGTGGGTTTCGTCTGTGGAATACCGCGAAGATATTCGCATTTCAGACGAAATTCTGGGCCGCCTGGTGGATGCCTACCGCCGTATTCGCAATACCTGCCGCTATCTTCTGGGCAACCTTGAAGGCATGGGCCAGAATGATCTGCTGCCCCTGGGCGACCTGCTGCCGCTCGACCGCTTTGCCCTTGATGCTGCCGCCCGTGTGCACGACCGTGTGCAGCAGGCCTATATGGATTTTGACTTCCACAAGGTCTACCACACCCTGCACAACTACTGCGTGACCGATCTTTCGTCCATGTATCTGGATATTCTGAAAGACCGCCTCTACGCATCGGGCCCCACCAGCACCGAACGCCGCTCTGCGCAAACTGCCATGTGGCACATACTCAGCATGCTGCTGCGCGACATGGCCCCGGTGCTCTCGTTTACGGCAGAGGAAATTTACGCCCACCTGCCTGAAAGCCTGCGCGGCACGGCCCCCACGGTCTTTGCCCTACAACCGGTCGATTCCGCTCCCTTCCTGCTTGACGAAGGCAAGCGCGACGACTGGACAGTGCTCACCGCCGTGCGCGGTGCTGCCACCAAGGCCATTGAGCCCATGCGCCGTGACGGCGTGATCGGCCATTCGCTCGACACGCGCGTGACCCTTTTTGTGGCCGACGAACTGCGCCAGCGCATAGAGGGGCTGAATACCGACCTGCGTGCCTTCTGCATTGTTTCGCAGATTGCCTTGCAGCCTCTTGCAAACGCCCCGCAGGACGCCTACCGCGATGAAGAAATAGCCGGACTGGCCATTGGGATTGAAAAGGCCCACGGCGAAAAATGCGAACGCTGCTGGATTTACAGCACAGAGCTTGGCACGGATGCGGAACATCCCACGCTGTGCCCGCGCTGCGCCGCTGTCATCAAGGGCATGGAAGCGTAACACTCATGCCAAGGCGCTACAGCATACTCGGCATTGCGGCCATTGTTGCCATGGTTCTTGACCAGGCCAGCAAGTGGGCCGTGATGCAATACATACCAGAGCACAGGCCCATCACGGTTATTACGGGTGTGTTTGATCTGGTGAATATCCGCAATCGGGGCGCGGCATTTGGCTTTTTGAACAGGTCTGACATTGAGTGGCAGTTTTGGCTGTTTCTCGTTGCCACGGTTGTGGCGGTGTGGGCCATCATTATGCTGGTGCGCAGTTCTGATGAAGACCCCTGGTTGTTTACGGCCCTGGGGCTTGTGATGGGCGGAGCCCTCGGCAATCTGGTTGACCGCGTGCGCTTTCGAGCTGTGGTGGACTTTTTGGATGTTTATTGGGGCGACTGGCACTGGCCTGCCTTTAACGTGGCCGATTCGGCCATATTTGTGGGCGCGCTGCTAGCCTGCCTGATTCTCTGGCGCAAGCCCCAGGCTGCTGCCGGTGACAAAGGCGGCAAACCAACCCCCAGCAAGGGAGGAACCGCATGATTTTTCATTGGTGGCATGTGCTTGTAGTAATGTTCCCCATGATTCCTACCTTGTGGAGCATTCTGCATATTTGGGGACACGAGTTTGAAAACCCGCAGCAACGCGCCCTGTGGCTTGTGCTGGTAGTTTTTCTGCCGATCGTGGGTGGCATCATTTATATTTTCACCGGACGCAAAAAAGCTCTGGGAAAAGTGCAAAATTGAAAGAGGGTACTATGCGCACACTCCGTTATTTGTACATTCTGACACTGGCCTGTGCGGCTCTGCCCCTGAGCGGCTGCGTGGGCGGCAGCACCAGCAGCGGCGGCAGCAGCAGCAACTTGTCTGTTGAACAGCAGGTGCAGCAGCACGACATGCAGCTGCGCCAGATGCAACCGGCTCAGGCCGATGCCTGGAACCAGCTTCAGACCTTGCGCCAGGAAGTAAACACGCTCAAGGGACAACTTGATGATATTCAGAATGCCGGTGGCGCACATGCCCTTGTGGCCCGCGTACGCGCGCACGACGAAGCCCTGCGGCAGGTCGAGCGAAGCATGGCGCTGAACCTGAATCTGGGTGAGCCCATGAGCAGCGGCAGCTCTGGCTCCACGGCCCAGTACACCCCCCAGGCAGCTCCTCAGGTGGCTCCCCAGGCCGCGCCAGCTTTCAGCCAACCCGGCTATGGTCAGCCCAGCTATGGTCAGCAGCCCTCTTACGGGCAGGCCGCTGCGGGTGGCATGGCAGCAGGTTCGGTCGGCTATGCGGCAGCATCTGCTGGTGGAGATCAAGGTGGGGTGTCAAACCCACCTCAGGGCGTCATCAATCCCAGCTCCAGCACCTGGGGCCAGCCCAGCCCCCAGCCCGAACCCCAGATTCAGGCCCCCAAAAAGGATATTTCGCTGGCGCTTTTTGACGCAGGCGTAAACTCGTACAATGCCAGAAAGTACGATGAAGCCCAGCGCTCGTTTTCTGACTTTCTGAAAAATTATAAAGACCACAGCCAGGCCCCCGAAGCCCAGTACTATCTGGCCGAGTGCTACTTCCAACGCAACCAGTTTGCCGATGCGGCGCTGGCTTATGACGCGGTCATCAAAAAGTACCCCTCCTCGTCCAGCGCGCCCGGTGCGTATCTCAAGCAGGGTATCAGCTTCAGCAAACTTAATCAGGGTGCAGCAGCCAAGGCCCGCCTTGAAGAACTGATCAAAAAGTATCCCAATTCGCCCGAAGCGGCCCGCGCCAAGACCTTTCTCAAAACGAACAAGTAGCGTAAAATGCTCTGTCGTGCGCTTGCACGGCAGAGCATTTATAGACATACCAACTTAACCGCGCCGCGCGCAAAGGGGACGGGCATGAGCGAACAAAAGCCCGAAGCCGCTATTTATAAGCAGATCAGCACAGAAATGCGTCAGGGTCTAAAAGACATCTATCAGCGCGTTTCTGCTGCTTCCAAAGGTCAGCCACTGCCCCCCCGCAATCCCGACGCCCTTTTTCTTGAGGCTTCAAGCCAGCTTGATGAAGTGCTGAAAGACACGGAAGCTGCCGCAATGACCATCATGGAAATTGTGGAGCGACATATTGAGCTTCAGGAGAAAAACACAGAACTGCTCGGCGGGCTGGATGCTGGTGCGGCCAATGCAGCCCCGCTGGCGCAACTTGCAGCCAACAACAGCCTCCTTGGCGATGATCTTTCGGCTCTGCTCACTGCCCTGAGCTTTCAGGACATCACGGGCCAGCGCATCAAGCGGGTTGTTTCTGCCCTGAGTCAGATAGAGTCCATGGTTGTGGAACTCTACGTTTCATCCGGTCTGCTTTTGGACGCTGCGGATAAAAACCCCTCCAAAAACGTGGATGAGTTGCACGACGAAGCGCGTCAGGCGGTGAAGGAATTCAACCAGGGACGCGGCGAGCTTAAAGGGCCTGACAAGGCTGGTGTATCGCAGGGAGCCATTGACGATATGCTCTCGCAGCTTGGCCTGTAATCGGCTGCTGGCTGCCCGACCCAAGGCATCTTTAAGGGCGTTGCAAAACGCCCTTTTTTTGCGCCCGCCGTCTGCCCCTCTGCCCGCCAAATGGCAACAGAAAGCAGCGTGTTGCCTGCGCCGATAGCCTGTTAGGAATGCCGTATGGCTGTGATTACAGGACAATAGCATAGTTCAGCTGCATCTCGGTCAGCCTTTTGGTGGTGACAATTGCCACCAGCCCTCACGCAAGACAGCAGCACGGCCCGTTCAGAAGCATTAACATGAGCACGGGCAGGGCCGAACAGCCGCAACCATGTATGACGTGACGGGACACGACTGTGGGCGCCGATGCGCCCATGACAAACCTTTGCACCCTACTCGCGGCGGCTGTTCGCTGCCACAGTGGCTCGAAACGAACATTGCGGCGCAGTTCACCACGCGGAGGCTGTGTAGCAAACAACAAAGGCCCCATGCGGGGCCTTTGTTGTTTGCTACACAGGGCATACACCCTGCGCGAATTTCAGCTTACTGCTTTTTGGCAGCTTCGCGGGCGCTGGCAGCCATGTGGCAGGGGCGGCAGCCCTTGAACTTGGCTCCGTACTTGGCGGGATTTTCCTGCGCCTTTTGCGAGTGACAGCCGTAGCACGAACGGTCGCCGTTCTTGGAGTGGAAGGCCATGAACATGCTCATGGAGTCACGTTCACGCGCGCCGGGGGTGGCGTGACATTCGGTACAGGCAACGTAACGATTGTCACCGCTCATTTCGTGGTGGCAGTGCATGCAGTTGATGCCTTTATGCGCCGTATGGGGAAACATAACACTCATGCGAGGGGATGTGCCACCAGGGATCTCAATGGGCTTTTTGATGACCTGCGACATTTCCTTGATATCACGCGCCTGCGCCGCGCCAGCACACACCAGGCTCAACGCAAGCAGCAACAAGGTCACATATTTCATCAGTAATTCCTCCTACTGGGTTCGTAAAGCTCAGGAGCCTGGCCCCCGACTCGCCATAGGCGTCAAAACACCACTATCACCAATCACCACGTCGGTTGTTTTACCCTAGAATGCCACGCATGTGCAATCTTTAAAGATATCCATACCGGGGACATTTAAACAGTTCAACACGCCGACCTAAATATTGTATTCACCCGTTGCCTGCCTGACAACAGCACCTGATATTTCTGCTGTTGCTGGCAAAATCTGCTAAAACATATTCCAAAACGAAGGTTTGACCGGTTTGAGCTTTCTGCGGGCCGCCACCATATCCAGATGCATCATGCCAAGGGCCAACGCATCAAGATTTGGAACAAATTCGCGCTCTCGCAAATCTACAGCCGGGCAGTACGACTTGCACTTGGTGCACCAATCGAGCCGTTCACCGTGGGCAGCCATGCCGCTTTCGCGCAACAGCTCCATAACGCCGCTGCCTTCTTCGCCGCATGCGGGGCACGCGCCGCGCCGATACTTCCAGTCTGCGCCACATGTGCCGCAGTGCAGGTGTTTTTTACCACCACCGCCAGCAAGAAAGGCATTTTTTTCATCAATGGAGGGCTTGTCCATCCAGCCCATTGTGGGCAGCGCGCCGCACATGGGGCAATAGCCCTGCCGCCACACATCGCCCACTTCCCACGGGGCTTCATCGCCCGCCGCCACCACAAGCGCAGTCAGCGCACGCAATACGGGTGCGACAATAAATCCTGCCACAAAGTGCAGCACCAGTGGGTCGACATCAATTTTTTCGGCCAGCCCTTCAAGCGATTTTTTGTTGCCTGAGGCAACGGCGACCACAAGCTCTTCAGCCTGTTGCGCGTCAGCCTTGTCAGATTTCAAAAAAAAGCCTTCAAGAGCCTCCTTGTACGGAACCACGGCATCCATACGGCACAGCAGGGGCAACAGTTTTTCTGCGCTTGTGAGCACCGCCGGGGCAAATCCGGCAAAGGAGGCTCCCGCCAGCAGCGAAACACCCTGATCCATTCGTTCTGGCTGGCCCTGAGGCAATGCCATGCCCTGCTTTTTCAGGCTTTCAGTCAGCTCGTCAACAAGGTCTTCCTGCTTAGTGAGCAGCGGCTCAAAAGAGCGCAATACCGGCGCAAGCACAGGACGCCAGGTAATAACCTCTTCAAGGGTTTGGGCAACGGTTTGCCTTGTAGCAGCCATTAATACTCCAATTGCCGGGGGTCTGCCCCGGCCGCTATCCAGAGCGGTTCTGCCTTGAAGAGCAAATTCAAGGTATTTTGCGGCTTATTAAGGCAACAGGCGCAAGCAATGCGCCATGCCTTCAAGGGGCTGCATACGCAGCCGCCCAAGCGGCCCCGGGGTGAACACGCTCTATCCAAGTGATGCAATAAACAGCGGGCCACACCAACAACGCAGAACCCACATACGGGGTATGTGGCTTTGTCGATCTTGCCCAAATGGTGAACTAAAGCGAAAGATTTGCCAAGCCCCCGCTCTACATTTTCCGGCTCCCGCAGTGGTTAAACTGCGGGAGCCTTCAACACTCGCCTACATAAAGGCGGCGTGTTCGTAGTAATGTTCTTTTTCTTCTGCCAGCAGGTAGATAACGCTCACATCCTGAACGTCTGCCAAAAATGCCTTGGGGAAGGTTTTTTTGACAACTTCAAGGCGCTTTTTGGCCATGGGCAGAATTTCTTCCCTTTCGCCAAAGGCCATGGTTCCCGTGGGGCATGTTTTGACGCAGATGGGCAGCATGCCAGCATTCACGCGGTCAATACACATGTCGCACTTGGTCAGGCGCTTGGTCTTGGGATCAAGACGGGGAATGTTGTATGGGCAGGCGTCAATGACAGCCTGTGCGTCTTGCGGGCTCAGCTTGGCGCTTTTTTCGGTGATGATAACCATACCGGTTTTGGCGTCCTTGATGATGGCCCCGGGCACTGCCATGTCGGCCACATCCTTGCAGATGGGCGTGAGGCAGTGGCGGCACTGGTCGGGAAAGAAGTTCCATACAACCGTGCCATCGGGCTTCATGCGCTCGCGAAAACGAACAATTTTAAGATTGTTGGGGTTCAGATCCGGCGGATTCTGATGTGTGCCGCGCTGCTTGGTTTCATTGGCAGGCAGGTCATGCCATTCCTTACAGGCCAACTGGCAGCCCCGGCATGCCGTGCACCGTGTGGTGTCGATCAAAAAAGTCTTCGGCATAGCAATGCTCCTTGGCGGGCGCACTCCCAGGTGGAGTGCGCCCGGCGTGTTAGCCTATTTCGGTCAGCTTATCAGCCTTGCGCAGATTGACGCAGCAGGCCTTGGATTCAGGAATGGTGGTGTTGGGATCATAGGCCCCAACGGTCAGCCTGTTGGTGGAGTCGCCGCACTTGGGCGTTGTCCAGCCAAAGGCAAAGGGCATACCCACAAGATGGATTGTTCTGCCCATAACCGTGAAGGGACGAATGCGCACCGTCACCATGGCGATGGCCTCGCATGTGCCGCGAATGCTCTCAAGAAGGACGCCGTCGCCGTTCTTGATGCCCTTTTCCTTGGCCAGTTCCGGGCTCATTTCTACATAGAGCTGCGGTTCGGTTTCAAGCAGGTTGGGCACATTGCGCGTTTCACCGCCGCCGCACCAGTGTTCGGTGAGGCTGTAGGTGGTCAGCACATAGGGGTAGTTGGGGTCAGCCGGTGCGGCAATCTTGTCCATATCAGAGGTATGGAATTTGTACACCGGGCTGCTCAGCTGTTTGGAGAAGGGGTGGCTTGCCAAAGGCGTTTCCGCAGGCTCGTAGTGCTCGGGGAAAGGCCCGTCGGCAGGGCCAGGGCCAAAGAACTGGGCATGACCGTCCTTTACCATGATAAAGGGCAGTTTGCCGCCTTCGTTGGCCAAGGGCGGCCAGGGGCCGTCGGGCACGTCGCCCACCCACTTGGTTCCGTCCCATTCAATAACGGCCTTCTTGGGGTTGAAGGGCTTGCCGTTCACGTCCACAGAGGCGCGGTTATACAGAATGCGGCGGTTCACCGGCCAGCACCACGACCAGTTGGGGAACAGGCCAATGTTGGCCTGCATAGGCGTTTGGCTGGTGTTGCGGCGTTTGGACTTGTTGCCTTCTTCTTCTGTCCAGCTGCCAGCGTATACCCAGTTGAGCGACGAGGTTGTGCCATCGTCCTTCAGCACGCCAAAGGTCGGCACAAGCTGGCCTCGCTTGTACTGCTTGTCGCCCACCTTGGCATCGGCCCAGAACAAACCGTTGATACGACGGCTCCATTCTGCGGCGTCAAACTTGTCCGTCCAGTTCATCTTGAGGATGGGATCGGGCAAAGCACCGCCTTCGGCCTTGTACATTTCGCGCAGCTTGTTGAACAGGGGCACAACGATATCGGCAAAGTGACGAGCTTCGCCGCCGGGCTTAACGCCCTGATCAAACCACTGCAACCAGCGCCCGCTGTTGCTGATCGTGCCTTCTTTTTCAATGCGGTGGGCCGAGGGCAGCAAGAACACTTCAGTCTTGCAGGCCTTGGGATCCACGCCAGGACGTTTCCAGTTGTCTGTGGTTTCCGAATTATGCAGTTCGGAACACACAAGCCAGTCCAGCTTGTCCAGCGCGGCGCGCATCTTGTTGGTGTTTGGGAAGCTGTTCAGCGGGTTTACGCCAAAGATGAAGCCGCCGCGCATCTTGCCCTGATAGACCTTGTCCATGGCAAACATGTACGAGCAGTCTTCGTTTGGTTCCAGCTTGGGCAGCAGGCTGTAGCAGAATTCATTTTCTGGGGTGGCCTCGTCACCAAACCAGCCCTTGAGCAGGCTTGCAACATACTTGGGCCGGTTGCTCCACCAGTTGGCGCTGTTGGCCAGTTTGGTCGCAGGCGTATTGGCCTTGTTGTACTCGGCCAGGGTCTGCCACGGAGCGCGCGGAATGGAATTGTAACCAGGAATGATATGATACAGCAACGCATGATCTGTGGAACCCTGCACGTTGGGTTCGCCGCGCAGGGCGTTGATACCGCCGCCAGCCACGCCAATATTGCCCAGCAAAAGCTGGATCAGCGTAGATGTGCGGATGTTCTGCACGCCCACGGTGTGCTGTGTCCAGCCCAGAGCATACAGAATGGTACCGGCCTTGTCCGGCGTGCCGGTGGCGCAAAATGCCTTGTAGACCTTGAGCAGATTTTCCTGCGAAACGCCCGTAATGTCAGAAACATTCTTGAGCGTGTAGCGGGAATAATGCTGGCGCATCATATTGATGACGCAGCGCTCGTTCTTAAAGGTGGGGTCGATGGCAGGCGCACCATCAGCCCCGGTTTCCAGCGCCCACGACTTTTTGTCGTAGGTGCGTGTGACCGGATCATAGCCGCTGAAAAGGCCATCGTTAAAAGAGTAATCCTTGCCCACCACAAAGGCGGCGTTAGTGTACTTTTCAACGTATTCCTTATGATACAGCTTGTTTTCCAGAATGTAACTGACCATACCGCCCAGGAAGGGAATATCCGTACCCGAGCGCAAAGGCACATGGAAGTCGCACCGGGCAGACGTGCGCGAGAACTTGGGGTCAACGTGCATAAGCACGGCCCCGTTGTCCTTGGCCCGCATAATCCACTTAAAGGCGACAGGATGATGTTCAGCGGCATTACTGCCGATAATAAGCACTGCATCGCTATTCTTGATATCGATCCAGTGGTTCGTCATAGCACCGCGTCCGAACGACTCTGCCAGAGCCGCAACAGTGGGGCTGTGTCAGACCCGTGCCTGGTGGTCCATATGGACAACACCCAGGCCGCGCATGGCTTGATGGATAACGGCGCATTCCTCGTTGGAGGCGTGCGAGGTTCCCATCCAGAAGATGGTATCAAGACGGTTGACCGTCTGCCCCTTGGCATTCTTGAGAATAAAATCTTTGTCGCGGGTGTCTTTTACCCGGCGGGCGATCTGGGCGAGGGTCCAATCCCAGTCTTTTTCTACCCAGTGATCGCTGTTGGGCGCGCGGTAAAGCGGCTTTTTCAGACGGTGATCATTGGTGTACATGCTGAAAAGAGCCGCGCCCTTGGCGCAGAGCGCGCCTTCGTTGACAGGAAAATCGGGGTCGCCTTCTGTCGAAACAAGCTTGCCGTCACGCACATAGGCGATGACCTGGCAGCATACCGAGCAGAACGGACAGACGCTGATAACTTCCTTGGCGCCTTCAATTTTGAGTTTTACGGCGTAAGCCTGGGCCTCGCCCAGGTCGAAGCCCAACTGCCCCAATGAGAGGCAGAGAACCCCTGCACCGACGCCCTTGAGGAAACTCCTCCGGGTGCTCTTCATGATGGTACTCCTTTTTTTAGCCCGCCGTACCGGGAAAAAAGCCGAGATTCAGCTCTTACCGACACCTGTCAGGCTGCGTCATAAACAATGATGGAGATTTGTTATCACCATACTCAAAAAAACGTGATGTCGCAAGATAGTTACATTTTTTTGAGCGGAACTGGCCAGATTTGTGAGCTTTTTCCCAATCAACAAACTTTGCATGCCATTTCAAAGTGATGGAGAATATGATATAGAAAATTGCGCACACAAACAGCTCATATGAATGCATACTTTTATCATTATTATTGCTGAAATAATTATACTTTTTTCTTTAAAATTAACTTTGCCTGGGGCTATTTGTCTTTCTATTGCGCAAAAAAGACCAACTGCACAGGCAGCTGGTCTAAAAATATTTGCCGCAAAAAATCCCTGTTGACTCTTTAACGGATGACTCCGGGGGTATTTGTGCCGATAGGGTATGGCTCTGCACCAAAGGAATCAGCTCCAATATCTTGTAAAAAATCAACAATAATTATTCATTATTGTGTAGTTTCCTATTCTTCACCATGATACGTGCTGACTGTTTGCAAAACAGTGCTGCACCAATGCAGCAACATATCAAATGCCTCGCTTTGCGAATGGCTAGCCAACCACAACGGAATATCAATCCCGGCCGTAATAATCTCTTTATCTATGCCTTCAAGGCGGGACAACAGTTTTCTTTTGCTACAACAGTACTCGCCAGTTGCAATACAATGCTGTACCTGCATAACAAAAAATGCTGCCTTGTATGCTTGTTGCAAAATCATTTGTCTGTCGTCTGCCGCAGCGTACAGATACGAGTGCGTGAGTATATGCAAAAGCCCAGATGCACCAATTCTGGCAGATTCTGCTGCATCGCTGACAGACAAGGCAGGAAGAAAATTCTCCAGCTTGCCAAAACAATCAACCGTATCTTTTTGAAATGCAAAAAGTTCGTGTCTTGGCCAGTTACGCATATCTGCCACGCTGCCCAAAAAGCCACAGGCTTTATGCCCTTCTGGCATGGCGTGCGCAATGGCGCGATAGGTATCAAGATCATCGAGCGCAACACTCTCCAGCAGCACAACCACATCAATGTCACTGTTTTCTGTAGCCTCGCTCCGCCGGTAACTTCCCTGAATCCCAAGATAACACAGCCGTACACCAAAAGCCTGTTGTAGTAGTGGCAAAAGCTCGGCCATCCATGTGTCTGCATTAATCACAGCTTGCTCCAATTTTTTCATACCTTTCATAAAGATAACTGAGCTGGCCTTCTGCAACACCCAGGGCCTTTTCTGCAACGTAGGCAAGAGCTCGGGCTTTTTGCAGCCGCTGTTGGCTGTTCCAGTCAAAGGCCGACCCCTGCAGCAAAAATTCTGACGCGGCAAGCAAAATTTCCATGCATTCCTGCGGATATTCTGTGTTGAACGTGCCTTCGCGTATCCCCTGGCGCACTATGTCTGCCAGAATGGGCGAAAGCCGCAAAACAATGGAGGCCATTATTCTTTGGTGCATATCGCCATTGCCCACGGCTTGGGTTTCCCTTTCCAGGCGGTCGCAAAATTCCCTGTCTCGACCTGCACCAGAAAGAATGCGAAACATTTTTTCGTGCGCAGTGAGGTGTTGCATTTCTGCAACACCCTGAACCGCAGTAATTTCTGCATCAATATACCTTGCAATTACAGCATCCATCAGGGCTTCCTTGGACGCAAAATAGTGATAGAATGTTCCCTTGGCGATGTTCAGCATTGCAAGAATATCATTGATAGTACTGCAGACGTAGCCTTTTGTCGTAAACAAACCTTCGGCAGCGGCAAGTATCTCGGCCTTGCGCTCGCCGTGTTCCTTGATGATGCGCATGCGCGCCCCCTTTGTAGACCGACGGTCGGTCTACATCTAACGGGCAATGCTTTTCGCGTCAACAGGCGCTCTCCAAACAGCAGCCGCTCCCTGGAGCTGTTGCATAAAAAAAGAGGCCCAGAAATTTTCTGAGCCTCTCGATTTTGCATGTCCGCCTTTACACAAGGCGTAGTAATTATTTGCCAAACCAGCACTTGGGATAGGTGCAGGTATGGCACGACAGGCAGTAACCGCCCTCGCCCATGCGGGCAGCCTCGGCGCGGGTGAGCCCACGGCCTGCCAGCATGCGCGGCAGCACCAGATCGAGGAAGGTGGTTTTGTAATACAGGGCGCAGGCGGGCACGCCCAGCACCTGCATGTCGCCCTGCGGGCCGGGTATGCGGCCCATGAGGCTCATGGTTCCGGGCAGCACGGGCACGCCGTGCAGCACATCGGTAAGGCCCGCCTCAACCAGTGCCTGACGGGTCACGTCATCTGGGTCAACCGAAAGACCGCCAGTGGTGATCAACAGGTCTGCCCCGGCCTCGCGCATGGCGGCCACAGAGGCGCGCATCATGGCCTTGTCATCGGGCACGATGTCGGTACGCACCACCGTGCAGTCGAGCATGCTTACCTTGGCAGTGATGACGGAAATAAACTTGTCTTCAATAATACCCTGAAACACCTCGGTGCCGGTCACCAGAATGCCCACGCGGGCCTTGCGCAGGGGCAGCACGCGGAACAGCGGCCCGCCTTCCAGCGCTTCCAGAGCCTGTGCCATGCGCTCGCGGGTGATGTACAGCGGAATGGCGCGCGTGCCGCACAGCGGAGCTCCTTCCTTAACCAGCGTGCCATCCTGACGCGAGGCAACCATGACCTCGGGCACAAGGTTGAAGCGCGTCATGCGCTCCACATCCACACAAAACAGACCGTTGCAAGCAGCCTTAAAATCTATCTTGCCCTCGTGGGGCGGCAATTCGTAGGTCACGCCCTCGCCAGCCATGCGGCGAGCAAAAGATTCTGCGGCTTCGTTTTCGTGAACCTGTGCCTGCGGGGCGCTGGACTGGGGCTGCCCGGCAGTATCGTCCACAATAGCCACGTTGAAGCGGCCCATCTGCTGCAAACGACAGATATCGCCTACCGAAATGCGCTGCCCGGCCTTGAATTCCGGCCCCTTGAACTGACCGGGGTCAATGCGCGTCATATCGTGGGCCACGGCTTTGCCCACGGCTTCTTCCACCGGCACAACACGCACACCAGCGGCGGCCTTGTGATGCTCGGCGGCAAGAGCCTGACAGTCTTCCTTGAGCTCTCGCCGCGCCAAAACATAGGGGGCCTCGCCCTGACAACCCCGGCATACGGGGCCGTCTTCCACAGGGTAGGCCTCGCCGCACACGGGGCAGCAGAGTATGCGCGTCATGGGCTTGTGCCCAATAAAACGGCGCTTCACCGTGATGGGTTCCACCTTGCAAATGGTATCGCCTGCGGCTTCAATCTCTGATTCCAGCAGGTCAATATCCTGATCTTTCTTGGCCTTTTCTTTAAAGAACCAGGCCTTGAGCTCGGGATAGGCGGCCATTTTCACCGGGTCGAGGCTCACGCGCACGCCCTCGCCCGTGTACTTATCAAACAGCGAAACCGCGTAACGCCCCAGATTGTGAATCTTCATCCAGTTGTTGCCGATGCTGCACAGGGTCAGTAGCTGCACGGCATCGGGCAGGCACTTGCCAGATTCTACCACGGCTTCAAACAGCGTACCCTCGGGCAGATGCCGCTTGGCCAGCTCAACCATATAGCCGCCCACAAGCAGACCGGGGGCGGCATACCCATGAAAATTTTCTGCCAGCTGATGAAATTCCTTAAACGTATAAGCCCCAATATCCATGTCTGCTCCAGAGCGCCGCTGGCCCCCAAGGGTGCGCCATTGGCAATGTTGTTCGCGCGCTGTTCGTTCCGCTTTCCGGGCAGACGCGCAACCGCGCCGGGCAGCAAATATTGCAGACGGCCAGTTTGAGGCCGCAGACTATCACGTTTGTATAAAATATCGTGAGCAGAAAAACATTAAAGATATGCGCCAAGAATATCCAGCACCCTTTTTACGTCTTCCGGGCGGTTGAGATTCACAAAAGGGCGTGACTCTTCAGCGTTGTAGGGCAAACGCCACTGGTTTTGCTGCGGCACAACACAATTAAGACGGCCGCCGGGCATGGCAAGCCAGCATTCAAACAGGGGCAGGGATGCGGTTTCGTACACGGCGGCAAGGGCCTCTGGCCTGCCGCTGGCCGCATCCTCATAGAGCGTGGCCAGCGTGCCCGCCGGAGCCGCCGCGCGCGCTGCCAAAAGTCTGCGCAGGGTGGGGGCGTCCATAAGAGGCATGTCGCACGAGAGTGCCAGCACCGCCGCAAATCCTTGGGCCTGTGCCGCTCTTAAGGCCGCCAGTATGCCCGCAGCCGGGCCTTGGTCGGGCTTGGCATCAAACAGGCAGTCGTAGCCGCTGCGCGGGGCATCTGACCGGCACGAAACCCAGCACCGGGGCAGCAGGTCGGCCAGCAGAGCATGGGTGCGGGCCAAAAGGTCGGGCTTGTCGGCCCCGTACACACGCAACAGGGCTTTGTCGTGCCCCATGCGGGTAGAAAGCCCCCCTGCCAGCACAACACCAGCCACCCTGCCCTGCAAATGATCCATTCTGTCTCCTGCCTCGGGCGCGCCCCGGCTTTTGCGCATGACCTGTGACCATGATATAATTTTACAATGATGCACCAAATCCACCCCGCACTGCAAGCCTGCCTGGGCAAGTCGGAAATCATTGATTTCCATTGTCCCGCCGTGCGCACCAAGGCCGCCAGCCTTGCCGCAGAATGCGTTTCGGAACTGGAGCTGATAGAAAAAACCTATGCCTTTGTGCGCGACGGCATCGCCCACTCCATAGACTGTGGGGGGACGGCCGTTACCTGCCGCGCCTCGGATGTGCTGCGCGTGGGGCACGGCCTGTGCTACGCCAAGGCCCACCTTTTGGCGGCTCTGCTGCGCGCCAATGGCATTGCCACAGGCTTTTGCTACCAACTGCTGGGACTGGCCGACGAGCACGACCCGCAGCGGGTGTTGCACGGGCTCAACGCCGTATGGCTCGCAGACCGTCAGCGCTGGCATCGCGTGGATGCCAGGGGCAACAAGCCCGGTGTGGACGCGCAGTTTCTGCCCCACGGGCCAGAGCAGCTGGCCTTTGCCGTGCACCCGCAGTACGGCGAGGTGGATTATCCCCATATTTTTGCCGAGCCTGACCCCGGCGTGGTGGCGCTGCTGCTGTCACCCCTTATCCCGCAGGCCCAGCATACGCTGGATCGGGTACTGCCCATGTTGCCGCAGGGCCTCGCCCGATAGACGGGGCAGCCACGCCATTATCAGGTCTGCCTTTCGCCAGGTTGCACCGTTTGCACGGCACATTGTTGAGTAACTTGCGGCTGATCGGCCCGCAGAGCGCATTGTGCCGCGTGCGCGCATCTGCTATGATCTGCCCCGCCGCAGGTCTAGGGCCTCGGCGCAAAAGCCTTCACGCAGCGAACCGCACCAAGGATACCCACAGTCGCAACGGAGAACGCATGGGTCAGGATATTTTCGACCTCATCATAGTGCTTATTCTGGTTTTTTTTGGCACACGAGGCTTCATTTCCGGCTTCGTGGGCGAGGTGGCCGGCCTTGTTTCACTGCTGGGCGGTTTTTGGGCCGCGCACCACTATCATGCCCTGCTTGCCCCTCGGCTGACCCTCATTGTTGATCCTTCGTGGCGGGTCATTGCCGCCTATGTGCTCATCTTTTTGGGCGTGATCATCTCTGTGGCCATACTTGCCCGCATTCTGCAAAAAATTCTCTCCTTTTCCTTTGTTTCGTGGGCCGACAAACTGGCTGGCGGCATGCTTGGTCTGGCCAAGGGCATACTGCTGTGCTCGCTGGGCCTGCTGTTTTTGCAAAAATTTTTCGCGGGTGCTCCCTTTATGCAGCACTCACGCGCACTGCCCTACTTTAACGCGCTCATGACCCAGGTACACGGCTGGCTGCCGCCCGACCTCACCGCCCGCCTGGGCATCTAACTGCCGCATTACCAAGGAAATCTGCACCATGGAAAAGACCGCCCTTGAAGAACTTCAGCTGATCATCGACAAGCTTACCGCCCCCGACGGCTGCCCCTGGGACAAAGAACAAACGCCTGAAAGTCTTACGGAATATATCATCGAAGAAAGCCACGAGCTGGTGAGCGCCATTCGCTCTGGCGATGTGGCCGAAATTTGCGAAGAACTGGGCGACGTGGCCTTTTTGCTGCTTTTTGTGGCGCGCATGTACGAAAAGCAGGGCAAGTTTACCCTCAATGACGCCCTCAACAACAACCGCGCCAAGATGATTCGCCGCCACCCGCATGTGTTCAGCAACACGGTTTTTGACAGCCTGGACGAACAGCTCAAGGCCTGGGAAAAAATCAAGCGCGCCGAGCACACCGATGAAGAAGGCAAGCCCAAGGGCATGTTTGACACCCTGCCCGAAAGCCTGCCCCCTTTGTCCAAGGCATACCGCATCAACTCCAAGGCGGCCCGCGTTGGCTTTACATGGCAGGAAGATGAAGAAGTTGAACAGCAGGTGGAAGCCGAATGGCTGGAATGGCTCGACGCCTCTGCCAGCGGCGATCAGGATGCCCAAAAGCACGAACTGGGCGACCTGTTGTTCAGCATTGCCGAGCTGGGCCGCCGCAAAGGCATCAAGGCCAATGAGGCGCTGGACTACGCCAACCGCCGTTTTCTCAAACGCTTTGCCCGCATGGAAGAACTGGCCCGCGAGCAGAACCTCGATTTTGCTGCTCTGAGCATTGATGAAAAAGACGAGCTGTGGAACACGGCCAAGGCCGAGGAACAAGCGGCCAAATCCTAGCGGTCATAGCTATGCAGCGTCATTCTTGCCCACGGTGTGATCAGCGCTTGCGCGGTAGGCTGGCAGTCTTGCTGCCGCCTGTGGCGCGGTTTGCCCTGTGCTTGGCCCCGCGCATGGGCCAGTGCATGGCCCGGGCCATATCCCTGGGCTTTGCCCTGTGCATTACCCTGTGCTTGGTGCTGACCGCCTGTACCCCCCGCAGTGGCCGCGCCGGGCACGATGCAGCTCTGCGGCGCGAGCAGCAATCCGGCAGCACGGCCCTGCTGCCGCGTGCTGATCCGGGCTACCTGCAATGGCTCGAACGGCAGTCCATGCTCGGCTCCACCCAGGAGCTCACAGGCCAGGTTTCCGGCACAGACCTTATCTGGCGCAACAGTGCCTCGGCACGGCGCGTGCCTCTGCTGCTCACCGCTGCCCCCAACTGGTTTGACGTCAACCCCCACAGCCTTGCTGGCGGACAGCCAGCCCTGCGGGCTCTGGCGCAGCCGGGGCTGGACACGCTGCTAACGCAAGCTGGCTTTGGCGGGCTGTTTTTAGCCCCCACCGGTGAGAAAGGCGACATCTGGAGTGCCCACGCGGCCTCGGCGCAACCCGACGCAGCCTCTGAAGCGGGCGACAACGTCACTTCGCTGCGGGCTGATCCCACACTGGGCGCTGGCGACAACTTCAACCGTCTTGCGGAAAAGCTGGATCAGGCGCACATGCAGATGGGCGGCGAGCTGCCCCCGGCTGCCACGGGCCTGGGGCCGGATTTCATCCTTCAGGCCCGGCGGGCCTCGCGCTTTGACGGTCTGTACGCCATGATGTCCGTGCCGCAAAAAGACTGGAGCATTTTGCCAACCACTGCGGGCGAGTGGGATTGTTTGCCCCTGCGCGAAACGGCCCTTGCCGAACTGCGCAAACGCGGCATTATTCCCGAAGCACTGCGGCGCGACAGTGTGGACTGGGCCACCCCCGGCGGCTGGGCCGTTACCGGCGAAATTCGCGGGTCAGATGGTCAGGTACGGCGCTGGGTGTACCGCTACAGCGGCAATACCCTGCGGCCCGTATTGCTGTGGCAGGATCCGTCTGGTCAGGCGCGGCGGGTATTTTCTGCTGCTGTTATCCAACACACAGGGCTGCAACAGCAAACCCTTGCGGGCATACGGCTTGAGCCCCTCATGGGGCTTGATGCACAGGCAGACGGTCAGCCAGGGGGCAGGGCCGATGCGGCGGCGCTTGTGCCCGGCATCGAGGCTTTGGAATCGCTGGCGGGCGAGGTACACCGCTATGGTGGCTGGGCCGTGCAGGACGACATACTGCCCCCCTCGCTGACACGCACCGTGCTTGCCACTGCTGTGGATTTCAGCCGCGACAGCATCACCCCGGCAGCGGCTGGCTACGCACTGCTGAGCGGCGATGCCGCCCCGCTGACCGCCCTGCTCAAGGCATCGCTGGCGGCGGGCGTTGACCACAGCCGCCTTGCGCGTGGCCTGCGCGACAGGCAGTATGTAGACTGGCGGCCCCTGCTTGATCTGCCCGATGGCAAGGCTCTGGTGAGCCGTGCGCAGCAACTCGCCAAGGGTTCGCCTGAGGCTTTTGGTCTGCCCGCCACTCAGGCGGAGCTGGCAGCGCGGGCTCTGGGCCTTGACCACACAAGAGCTACCCGGCCCGAGAATACCGCGGCCATGGAATCGGCCTGCATGCTGCTGCTCGGCTGGCGCATGGGGCTGCCGGGACTGACATTTTTAAGCCCGCAGGATATAACAGGGGCGCTTGGTCTGCCGCAAGGTTCGGGCAAGGGCGCTTCTGACGCTGGCGGCGTGGCGCTTTGGAGCGCTACGGGCCAAATAGGCGGGCTGGCAGGCATCCATGCACCAGCCCCGCTGGCCTTTGGCCCTCTGGACATGCAGTGGAGCCGCGAATCAAGCTTTGCCCGCCAGATTGCCCGCATCCTGCAAGGCAGAAAGGCAGCAGGGCTGGCGGGCGGGCGGCTGGTGCAGGTTACAGGCGGGGCCTCTGGCTGCGTGGCAACCTTGAGCGCCCTGCCAGGTGACGGATACTGGCTGCTTGCAGCAAATTTTTCTGATAAAAAGCAACACATAGTCTGCCCCCTGCCTGCAGACGCCCAAGGCCCCGCACGCGATGTGCAAAGCGGCCAGAGCATCTCAAAGGCCGGACGCGCCGTGGAAATTGACCTCGAAGCCCGCCAGGCAAGGCATGTGCTGCTTGGTGAGCCGAAAACGCATGAAGGAGCGATGCCATGACCCAGAACAGCGCCCAGAATTCCGAAGGCCAGACTGCCTGTCAGCCGGGGGGCCAGCAGCCCGGCGCGGAAGGGGAACACGCCGCCGCGCAAGCCGCTGCCGCCTCCCAACCCACGGGCCCAGCTGCCGAACCAGCAGCACAGGCTGCCCCCAGCCCTGAAAGCTCTGGCTCGGAAAATTCCGGCCCAGAAAGCTCCTCAACAGCCGGATCCAGCACAGGCGCGTCCCGCCCGGTAACCATTTCGGCCAAGGGTTTCAGGGGTGTGTTTGGCAATATTGGCAAGTCAGGCAAAGTCGCTTCTTCTGCCAATTCCGCAGGCCAGACCGCTCAATCCGCTGCAAAGCCAGCGGCCTCATCTAATCTCCAGCCCAGCGTTCCCGGCTTTGGCGACAAAATTTTTGATGCTGCAAGTCTTGCAGGCCCTCTGGCCCTGCTGCTCATCATGCTGGCCCAAGCATGGCCTGCCCTCATGGGACACAGCGTTTACTGCCCCCGCGAGGCAGCGGGCATCATGGCCTTTGTGCAAACCGCGCAAAGCGGCATGTGGCTTGCGCCTGCCGGTGATGGTCTTGCCCAGTGGCCCGTGTTTTTCTGGTTTTTGCGTGGCATGGATACCCTGCTTGCCAAACTTGCCCCGCAGTTTGCCCATCTGCTCTTTCCCCTTACAGCCATGGCGGGCTGCCTGCTGAGTCTTGTGGCCGTGTGGGTGCTGGGCCGGGTTGCCGGGCTTGACCGCAAGGCCGCACTGGCTGGCGGTATGCTGCTGCTCTGTGCGCCCATTTTTGCGCCGCTCTCTACCTTTGTGGGGCCAGAGGCCCTGGCAACAGCCCTCACACTGCTGTCGCTGGCCGGCCTGTGCCACGGCTGGCAAAAGCCCGGCACGACCTTTACGGTTCCCCTTGGTTTTGTGCTGGCGGCTCTGGCCGGACTCACGGGCGGGCTCTTTTATGTACTGCTGCCCGTACTGACCAGCCTTATCTTTTTGTTCTGGCGCTGCGGATTCCGCCGTGCGCAGAAGCCCGACGGTCTGCTGGGCTTTGCCCTGCTGCTGATCGTGGTGGGCTGCTGGCTTGCCGTGGTCATGCTGTGGCAACAGCCGCAGGGCTACCTTAAGAATCTTGGCGAGCAGCTTGTTACATGGCCCATCAGCAAGGCCACATGGTGGAAGCCTCTTGCCTTTGCGGGCCTTGGTCTGCTGCCCTGGCTGGCAGTGATTTGCGGCGTTTCGTGGGCGCGCGTGCTGCGTACCGCCCCGGCCGATCTGGCTGCCTCACGCAACGAAAAGGCTGGTATGGCCTTTTTGTGGATAGCCCTTGTCATTGCCTGCCTGCTCTGCATTCCTGCCGCCGACATGGTGGGCGCTGCCGTGTGCGCTGGCTGCCTGGCGGCTCTGCTGCTTGGCAAGGCCCTGCTGCGCCTCTCGCCCGCTGGAGCAAAACTGTTCTATATCATCGCGGCCCTGCTTCTGCTGCACGCCAGCATGGCTCTGGTGGCGGCTGGGTTTGGCTTCAGCCTCGACTGGCTTGGCAAGTTCCTCCGCATTACCCTCAGCGAAAGCCAGCGTGCAGCCGTGCTCGGCCTCAAGGCCCTGCCCGTGCTTGGCGGCATTGGTATTGTGGCGGCGGTACTGCTTGCCCGCCTTGTGCGCCGTGGCGCGCACGGTGGCACCAGCGGCTCGCTGGTGCTTTGCACGGCCATTGCCATTGTTCTGGCCCAGCCCGCATCACTCATGCTTATGCCCCAGCTAGAGAAAACCCCCGAAGCACAAGTGAAAAGCCTGAGCGCCATTCTTGCCCCCGCGCCCACAGCCACACCGGCCACTCCTGCTGCCCCGATGGCTCCCGCCGAAGTTGCACCCGCCCCGGCCACGGCGCCCGAAGCGGCTCCGGCTGCCCCTGTTGAAAAACCCGCCGCCCCTGTGCAGGAACCCGTTGCGGCCCCTGCCGCTGCCCAGCCCGAAGCCGCAGCCCAGGGCACAGCTGCCGCGCCCGCCCCGGCTGAAGCGCCCGCAGCTGCCGCCCCCACTGCTGCAGACGCGGCCAGGGAACTGGCCAAGGAAGTGGTTAAGGAAGCTGCACCCGCTCCGGCAGAACAGGCCCCGGCGGCCCCCGCTCAGGCTCCTGCTGCGGCCCCGACTCCGGCCAACTGATCACGCACCTCACTGAATATACCAACCCGATGTCGGGTTGACCGCGCAAGGCCCCAGGTATGGGGCCTTGCTGCGTTGTGCGGCCTCATGCATCTTTCGCAGTCTGGATGCCAACGCTTGTTCTGCCTGTTTTTACCACGCCTTGCGCCATGTATGGCGGCCTGTTTGCGGCCTGTTGCGGCATATCCCGCTGTGTGTGCAACCACCTGCCGTCAAATACCCTGACATGCCCCAAGGTTCATCGGCCCTGGCCCCCCCCACACCCAAAACAAAAAGGCCCCGGAATATTCCGGAGCCCTTGAAGTCAGACATGGCATTCGCAAAACCGCGCCGACATAACATGAGGCGCAAGCTGCCAGATGCCTACTTGTTTATGGGCGGCGCATCGCCGCCAGCCTTGAGCATGGTTCCAAGGTGACGCCGCGCCAAGGCAAGTTCGCCTTCTGATACAGCGGGCATGTCTTTGGAACGTGCGCCTGTCATGTCGTTACCTTCCTCAACAATGGAGAGGGCGGCGGCCATGCGGCCCATGACGCAAAAAAAACGCACCGGGTTCCATTTGTGCTCCTGCACCCAGGCAGCGGCTTTGGACGAATACAAAAAATCTGCCTTGCCGTTGCGCAGTATGGGATGAGCCTCTTCGTTGTTGTTCTTGGCCCAGGAACGGAACTGGGGCAACAGATCGAGAAAATCCAACAGCTCCTTGTCCGTCACTGGCGGCTGCTTTTCGTACACATTTACAGTGCTGCTTGCAGTGCTTGCAGCAGCGGGTTGTTCCGCTTTTTTCTTGGCAGCGGTAGCCTGTGCGGCCTCAGCAATGCCAGGGCCAACGGCCACCAGCGGCAGGGCCAATAAAAGCGCCGCAATGACGCCAGCGTGAGATAAAAAATTCTTCATTCAATACCGAACCGCGCTGATTTTAGCGAGTCTGTCCATATTATGGTAAGACTCAACATACCGCAGGGTGCCAGTTTTGCCGCGCAAAACCAGCGAATGGGTTACGGCGTGCTTGGCGCTGTAGCGCACCCCCCTCAGGAAGTCGCCGCCAGAGATACCCGTAGCCGCAAAGAAACAATCGTCGCTGCGCACGAGGTCGTGAACCGTGAGCACCTCACGGGCATCAATGCCCGCCTCGGTGATGGCCTCTTTTTCCACATACGACTGAGGATCAAGACGGGCCAGAATCTGCCCGCCCATGCCCTTGATGGCGCAAGCGGCCAGTACGCCTTCGGGCGTGCCGCCCGTGCCCATCATGATATCCACTTCAGAGCGGGGATCAACAGCCATCAGCGAACCTGCAACGTCGCCGTCGGTTTGCAGCTGAATGCGTGCCCCGGCCTGCCGGATTTCTGAAATAAGCTTTTCGTGGCGGGGCTTGTCGAGCACAAAGACCACAAGATCCTGCACTTTTTTGCCCATGGCCTTGGCCACATTGAACAGATTGTCCTTTACCGGTGCGTCGAGGTCAATCACATTGCGGGCCTCGCGGGCCACAACGAGCTTTTGCATATAGTAGCTTGGGCCAGGATTGAACATGCTGCCGCGCGGGGCAACGCCCACCACCGATATGGCGTTGGGGCGGCCATAGGCCAGCAGGTTTGTGCCTTCCACGGGGTCAACGGCCACGTCCAGGCTGGGGCCACTGCCCTTGCCCACCTTTTCGCCGTTAAAGAGCATGGGGGCATTGTCTTTTTCGCCCTCGCCAATGATCACCAGGCCGTCAATGCTGAGGGTGGCGAAGCTGACGCGCATGGCGTCAACGGCAGCGCCGTCTCCGGCTTCCTTGTCTCCCCGTCCGAGCCAGCGGGCCGATGCAAGGGCCGCAGCCTCGGTAATGCGAACAATGTCCAGGGCCAGATTTTTCTCCGGTGCTTCCGCCATGATATCCTCCACTCAAATCAGCGTTGTGCAACACACTGCTCTTACCCCAGTGCGGTGCGGGCTTCAAGAAAAAACCCCGCCTCGTTTCGCGGGCGGCTGGCAAACTTTGCGCCAAACCGCCCTGCGCCTCACTTTTACAGACAGTCAGCCTATTTTTCTGGCAGGCTGAAACGCCCCGCAACGGGAGTTTGCCAGCCACCGCCAAAGGGCGTGCGGCTCAGATAAATGGCCAAAGGCTCCTGACGGCGCTTGAATTCAGCCCGGAACAGCTTGTCCCGCACATCCTTGCGGGTGGGCGAAAGCGGGCCCGATTCAGCCTCTGCGGGCTGCAACAGGTCTTCGAGAATGGGGTCCAGATCCTCGTAGGGCAGCAGGCTGTCCGAATCCTTCTGGCCGGGACGCAGCTCTGCCGAGGGAGCCTTGGTGAAAATTTCGTCGGGTATGATTTCTGCGCCACGGTGGGCATTGTACCAGCGGCCCACAGCGTAGACCTGCGTTTTGGTAAGGTCGCCAATAACAGCCAGCGCGCCCACAGAATCGCCGTACAGGGTGCAGTAACCCATTGCCCCCTCGCTCTTGTTGCCCGTATTGAGCACCAGCGCACCGGCCCTGTTGGCCAGCGAAGTTATGAGCGTGCCGCGAATGCGGGCCTGTACGTTTTCAAAGGTGACATCGCCGGGTTTTTCTTCAAACAGGTCAAGACCGGGTTTGAGCGCGGTGGCAAAGGCCTCCATGAGCGGGCCAATGGGCAGGGTCACGGTGGTGATGCCCAGATTTTTCGCCAGCTTGGTGGCGTCTGTCAGCGATCCTTCACTGCTGTGGGGCGAGGGCAAGAGCACGCCGGTGACGTTTTCCGCCCCCAGGGCCTCAACAGCCACGCTGCACACAAGGGCAGAATCCATGCCGCCCGAAATGGCCACAATGCCCTTTTCTACCCCGCACTTGCGCACAAAGTCGCGCGTGCCGAGCACAAGGGCCCGCCAATAGTCTTCTTCCACGCACGATGCCAGCGGCTCTGGCGTTTTGGCCCCATTCTGGCCACGTGCGGTGTCCACAACCAGCACGTCTTCCTCAAAGGCCTTGCCACGGGCAAGCAGCTGGCCCGTGGGATCAAATACAAGGCTCTGGCCGTTGTACACGCGGCTGTCGTTGCCGCCAACCATGTTGACAGAAAACATGTGCACATGATGCCGCGCCGCCACATGCGAAAGCAGGTGCTCGTCCGTTTCCTGCGCGCCCACGCTAAAGGGAGCCGCAGCCATGTGCACAAGGGCGTCCACGCCGCGCTGCACCAGTTCCATAAGCGGGTTATGGCCGCTGGCGTAACGGGTTTTCCAGAAGGAGCCGTCTTCGCTCTGCGCGTCTTCGCACAACACCACGCCAATGCGCCAGCCGCCCATGGTTACGATGCCGCACGATATGCCACGGTCAAAATACCGGGCGTCCTCGTCGGCAGATTCGGCCACGCTGGGGTTCTGCCCCTGATTCTGGTAGACCTTGCGCGAAACAACCTGCCAGCCGCCCTTTTCCACCAGCACGGCCGCGTTGGAAAGCAGACCGGAGGCGTACACGCTGGGCACAGGCGCGCCCACCAGCAATGAGGGGCCGTCCTTGAGTTCAGCGGCCAGAATATCCAGAGCCTTGAGGCAGCCAGCGGCAAAGCCCTGGGCGCACAGATAGTGCCCCGGAGCCACACCGCACAGCGCCAGCTCGGGCGTAACGCACAGGTCTGCCCCGGCGGTACCCGCCTGACGGGCGGTGCTGATGATACGTTCTACATTTCCGGCCACATCGCCGGTAACGGTGTTGCACTGCAATAGGGCGATTTTCATTCCGATGCCTCCCCCATGTTACAAGTAGTTGTGTAAGGGGCCGCCCGGCGCTGCCAGGGCTTCCACCTTGCGAATAACCGCCGCGTCCTCTTCCAGTGGGGGGGCATGGAAGGGCTTGAGGCGTGCGTCGATAACCAGCGGCGCTTCACACTCCCAGTGCCGGGCCTGCGTGGCGGCATTGGCGCCGTACACGTCTGTGGCCGGGTCTGAACGGGTAAAGGCCACCCATAAAAAATTGTCCAGCGCCTGAGCGCAAAATTCCGCATCGTCGGCCACAACCACCAGCGGAAAAGCCTCGCGGCCCGGCCACTGGGCCAGTGCCTGCGCAAGGGCCTCCATCTGCGGGTCGGGCTGATTGCGTTCGCCGTGGTGCTTTGGCCCGCCTATGGCCACAAGGCCGGGGCCGCACACACGCACAGGGCCAAAGCCTTCGGGCAGCGGCGGCACATCTGCCGCCGGGCCGGTAAGCTCGGTTCCCAGCACTCGCCGCTTTTTGCCGGCAGAGGCCCACACCAGCTTGGAGCCCTCGTTGAGAGCGCTGCCCGTGTAGTCCAGCGTATCATTGGTGCTGCGGGTGATGAAGTGCAGATCGCGCCCAAAGTCGGCCCTCTCCAGCAGGTGCTGCAAAAAGGCTGGCACATCGCGGGCCGAAAGCCCCGGTGCGTCTTCGTGCGCCACCAGAAAAACATACTTGGCAAGCGCTGTCTGGGTGGTTCCCAAAAGGTGCAGACCAGCGGTGATCAGCTCGCGCGGGCGGCGATCCTGCTCATAGGGCGTGTAGCGTTCGCTGCCCACGGCCAGCAGCAGGGGGTGCACGCCTGCGGCGTCCACGGCGTGCACGTCGCACACGCCCTGAAAAACCTGCGGAACCAGCGGCCCCGTAAGCTCGTGGATAAAGTCGCCAAAAACCGTGTCTTCCTGCGGGGGACGGCCTACAGCGGTAAAGGGCCAGATAGCCCCCTGCCGATGGTAAACCGCATCGACCTTGAGCACAGGAAAGTCGTGCGCAAGGCTGTAATAACCCACATGGTCGCCAAAGGGGCCCTCTGGCTTGCACCCGGGCAAAATATGACCGCTGATGCAAAAATCGGCCTGCGCCAGCACGGGCAGGGGCAAGCCTTCCACACTGGCCATTTCTGTGCGTCTGCCGCCAAGCAGTCCTGCAAAGCGCAGCTCCGAAAGACCTTCGGGCAGCGGCATGACGGCGGCCACCGTGAGGCTTGGGGGCCCGCCCACATAGATATGCACGGGCAGGGGTTTGCCCATTTCAAGGGCGCGGGCGTGGTGCGCGCCAATGCCCCGATGAATCTGGTAGTGCAGCCCCACCTCGTCGGCCCCGTATTCGTTGCCGCCCAGCTGCACTCGGTACATGCCAAGGTTTGAGGCATCTGCGCCGGGCTTGGCGGGGTCTTCGCTGTACACGAGGGGCAGGGTTATGAAGGGGCCGCCGTCCATGGACCAGCAGACCAGCTGGGGCAGGTCGGCCAGCTTGCAGCGGCATTGCAGCACAGGGGCCACGGCGGTTGCCTGCTCTGCGCGCACCCTGCTCACCTGGGGCAGCATGTTGATCAGACCGGGCAGAGCCTTGAGCGACTGCAAGGGGCGCTTTATGGCGGCGGCAGGGTCGGCCTTGGCGGCCAGCACGGCCTCCACGGCGGGCAGGCTGCGCCGAAAAATGAAGTGCAGCCTTTCGCGCGTGCCAAAAAGATTGGAAAGCATGGGAAATGGCGTGCCCTTGACCCGCGTGAACAGCAGGGCCGGGGCCTTGGCGCGGAAGGCGCGGCGCTGGATGGCGGCCAGCTCAAGATGCGGATCGACCTCTGCATCAATGCGCACCAGATGGCCGTTGGCCTCCAGATCCTGCACGCATTCCTGAAGATTGCGGTAGCTCATTGGGCTCCTTCCCCGTGGGTTGCCGCAGGCACTGGCGAATCAAAACGGGGCTGCACGCCCGCCAGGCTGCGTTTGCCCTCAAGCACGGCCCTGAAATCGGCCAGAATCTGGGCATGGTCAAAAACAAGGGGTTGCGGCAGGGCGTCCAGCGGATAAAAGGCCGCGTGGGCCGCATCGTCCCCGGCTTGCAGAGCATCGGGATTGAGGGGCTTGCCCGCAAAGGCCACGGTCAGCGTGTGCTGCCGGGGGTCGCGATCGGGGCGGGAATACACCCCCAAAAGCCCGGTCAGTTCCACATCCAGCCCGGTTTCTTCGCGCATTTCGCGCACGGCGGCGGTTTCTGCGCATTCGCCTTCATCAATAAATCCGCCGGGCAGTGCAAACCCCACAGGCTCGTTGACGCGGCGAATGATCACCACGCCCCGGTCGGGCGCATAAATGACCACATCCGCAGTGGGTGTGGGGTTTCTGTAGCTGGAATATGGCTTGCCGCAGTGCGGGCAGGTAACCTGGCGTTTCATGCGTTCTCCGTCTGGGGTTCGCGCAGGGGCGCGTAACAAATGCATACTAAGCCAGCATGCCCCGAGCCGCAAGCGCGGGAAACAATTCACCCCTTGCGGGCGCAGCAGCCCCAGAAGCAGGATTGACAAAAAAGTATGGACGCCATACCACCTGCCCATGAAGAAAAACGGCACCAAAAACACGGTGGAACTGTGCATCCAGAAATCCATGCTCAAAACCCTGGGGCACGAGGCTGCCCACGGGCCGCGCAGCGCGCCCATCAGCCACGCCCTGCTGGGCATTGTGACGAGCTTTCAGGAAATAGAACGCCAGTGCAGCAAGTTTGGCACTGATGTGGACATCCACATGGCTGAAATCCACACCATCATGGCAATACAGAACAACGAGGGCATCCACGTGGGTGGCCTTGCCGAACGCCTGGGGGTCACCAAGGGCAGCGTTTCAGAACTGCTGCGCAGACTTGAACGCAAGGGGCTTGCTTACAAGGAAAAGGACCCCCTCAAAATGACCCGGCTCAATGTTTATCTGACAGAAAAGGGCAAGGCCGCAAACAGCCGCCACATGGGTTTTCATTCGCAGCTCGACAGGCTGGTGGACGAAGCTATGAGCACACGCTCGCCAAAAGAAATAACAAGCATTGTGGGATTTTTGACTGAAATGCTCGACCGCCTCAACGCCGTGGAGCTCAAGGACGACTAGCCCAGCGCATATCCCGCCTGCAAGTATTTGCCTTGTGCTTGCCGCCTTGTTTATTCAACGGTAAAGCCCGCCGCCACAAGCTCTGCCACGCTTACAGCACCAGCGCGCAGCACGCGCAGCCGACCAGCGCCCTCTTTTGCACAGCCCAGAGGCTCAACCACGGTTGAGGGCAGCCCCCCGGCGGGCAGTGGCCCACCCAAAAGTATGGGCTGCTGATTGTGCATAAAATCTTTGCCACTGGCAGGCATCGGTATTTCCTGCGCCATTTGTTGCAGGGCGTCCAACAAGGCTGGATCAAGCTGCTGCGGGTTGCGCACGGCCTCGCCGCCGCTGAGGTTGGCGCTGCTGGCCGTAAGCGCCCCACCGGCCTCAACGGCCAGTTGCGCTGCCAGCGGGTGCGGGGTTACGCGCACGGCCACCTGCCCCTCGGCGTTCACAAGAGCCTGGGGCAAACAGGCACGGGCGGGCAGCAGCACTGTGAGCGGGCCGGGCCAAAAGGCCGCAAGCCCCTTGGGCATGGCCGCAAGTTCTGCCACATCGGCCACCTGGGCCGCATGCGCCGCCAGCAAAGGCAATGGCTTGTGGACGGGGCGACACTTGAGCTGGTACACCCTTGCCACGGCTTCGGCATGAGCGGCAAGGCAGCCCATGCCGTAGAATGTTTCGGTGGGGAAAATCAGCACGCCGCCAGCGCGTAAAAATCTGGCCGCCTGCGCCAGATCCATACCGGCAGAATCATTTGCGGCGCTATTTAACACAAGACGAGAAGACATGACTGGCAAACCTTTGAAATACATAAGTGTGGGCAAGCTGAAAACGCCGTTCTGGAAGGATGCCGCTGCCCACTACACCACGCGCATTACCCGCTGGCGCAAGCTGGACATAACCGAAGTGCGTGACGGCGATTCTGCCCTGCCCCAAGACCAGCGCAACGCCCTTGAAGGCCGCCGCATCATTGAGGCCCTTGACCCGCAGGATATCGCCCTAGTGCTCGACGAGCGCGGCCAGCACCTTACCTCGCCCCAGCTGGCCGACCTGTTGTGCCAGATGGACCACGACGCCAGGGGCAGAGCCTGTTTTGTCATAGGCGGCGCGTGGGGGCTGGACGAGTCCGTGCGCCAGCGGGCCAGCCGCTGCATCAGCCTTTCGCACATGACCCTGCCGCACGAGCTTGCCCGCGTGGTATTGCTGGAGCAAATCTACCGGGCAGAATGCATCTTGCGCAAGGTTCCCTATCACCACTAGTAGCGCGCGACCTGAAGCATCTGCCGCCGCAGGCGCTACAGAACCTCGTAAATTCTGGCGAACACGTTGTCGTACACCAGCTTGAAATAGGGCGAAATGCGCGGATCCTGCGGATCGCCCACCAAAAGCTGCACCATCAGCGAGTTGTACAGGCCCGCATCAATGGCCAGTTTTTCGTCCGTTACCCGGTTGAAAAGAAAGTTGATGTTGCGGCGCTTTGACAAAAATTCGTGCTGCTCTTCGGGCGTGGCCTTGGGGTGCGCGTCAAACCAGTCTTCAATGTAGTTACGGCGCGTCACGCCCGTTTCTTCAAAAACACTGATGGATGAGGCGTAGATGGCGCTGCTGTTGCCCTCAAGGCGCACTTCGCCCGTATCGAGCTTGTAGGCAAGGGCCTGCGGCACGATGGAAAGCGCCCCGCCCTCGCCCGACCGCGTAACAAAATTCCAGTTGCCAAAGTTGCTTATCCAAAAGCCCAGCCGCAACATTTCAAAGCTTGCAATCACATACAGCTTGCCCTTGGACTCAATGAGCGGCGTTTCGGGAGAGCGCAGCTTGTCCATCAGATCCTGCGCGCCCTGGCCGTCAAGCCCCTCAAAAACCTTGCCCGGCTCGTTGCCGCACTGCGCCGTGTAGCGGATAATCTGGCGGGCAAAGCGTGGGTTGTCGGTGGCAAAGACCGCCGCTGGCAAATACAGCGAGGGCCCCGCGTGCTGCGCGCCGTCGGCAATGGTTTGGCGCAGGGCAAAATGGTTGGCCGCGTAGCCCCAGTCCCACCACAGCCAAAGCATGGCATCGGGCGGGGTCATGACCTTGGCGCGCGAAAGGGCCTCTGCATGGCGGCGGTTGATGATGGGCCCCTGCGACATGGCGGGAATCATGTCGGCAAAGGGCGCAACCAGCAGGGCCAGCAACAGGCCGCTGGTCAGTATGCCCGCCACCGCACCGCGCAGGTCAGCGCGCAGCAGGCGCTGCAACAGCCAGTAAAGCGGCAGGGTAAGTCCAATGGCCATGATGGGCGCGCCAAACATGACCATACGGCCGCCCATCTTGACGCTCAGCACGCCCAGAGCCGCCAACGGCAACAAAAAGAGTGCACCGGGACGGCGCAGGGCCACCAGGGCAAAGCCCAGCAAACCAAGCACCGCTGCTTCCATCCAGGGATGGAAGTAGGGAAAAATCTCGGCAAAGCCCAGATCCTGCACCTCGATGATGGACTGCGCCACCGAGGGATATTCCAGCGAAAGCCCCGCGCCCGTGCTTTTCACGTCGCCAGTATGCTTCACATAGGCGTTCACATGGTTGACAATGGACGTAAGAATTTCGCCTTGCAGCATCAGGTAGCCCACGCCCACCAGCAGCAGGGCCAGCAGCCAGGGTTTGCACAGCAGACGCCGCAGCTTGAAGCCGCTCTTGGTGCCCGCCGCCAGCAGCAACAGGCTAAAGCCAAAGCCCCACGGCCCGGCAAGTGTGGGCAGAGCGTAGGCCATGCTGCCCAACAGCAACAGCCCCCGCCGCCCGCGAGGAGCCATAACCATGCTCATAAAGGCCAGCAGGCCCACATTGTAGCGGATCAGGTAGGGAAAAACCGAGTGCCATTCCTGCGTCCACCACGAGATGACGCCAGAACAGCCCAGCAGCACAACCCATTGCCAGCGCAGGGGATTACCCAGATGACCAGCCTGTTTGAAGATTGGCGTCCAGGGGCTTTGCGGCTGCTTGCGCGTGATAAAACGGCGCAGATTCATGACGCCGGAAGATGCCGAAAGACGGCGCAGCACCATGCCCGGCAAAAGCATGTAGCGCATGGCCCAGCTGGCCGGAGCCAGTGTCATGAGCAGGGGAAAGAACAGGGTTACGAGGTCAGTATCGTAAAAACCCAGCAGGGTGCGTGCCAGAAAGCCCGGCGCAATGGACGTGAGAATACCGGCGGCAACGCCCGCCTCAATGCTGCCCAGCGCCCATACCCAGGCAAAGGCAATAACAGCCACAAAGCTTGCCAACAGTGCGGGAAACCAAAAGGCCACCGCTGCCGGGGTGGTTCCGGCCATGTCGGCCATGCCCTTGAGCATCACGGCCATCGGGTGCCCCACCGCAAGGCCAAAATCTTCCGCCCCGGCCACCCAGGTATAGGCATCGTGGGTAGCCAACAGCCATTCGCTGCCAAGGCGGTATTCCGGATTTTGCCAGCAGGGCCATTCGAGCATGCGCAGGGCAAAGGCCAGGGCAAGAGTCAGCGCCCCCCAAAACAGGCCACGGGCCCAGTAGCGCGCCGAGGGCAGCGAACGGCCGCCCGGATGCAGGTTTTTGCCCCCAGTTGGCAACAGTTTGCCGCCAGCCGGGGCAACCTGCGTGTTTGGGGCAGGGTCGCCCGCTGCGGTGCTGGCTGCCGCCTGCTGCGCGGCATGGGCTTCTGCGCTGTCTACAGCATTGTCTACAGCATTGTCTGCGGCATGATTTGGGGCATGGCTTGCGGGGTGCATGGCTTTCTCCGTAGGGCTTTGCGCCTGTCACATCAGACGCGGCAGGCGGTGCTACCCGGCCTTGTGCGTTGCCGCATCATAGGTCAGGCGTTCGCCTTCCGCTCCGAGGGCAAGCGCCCAAAACCAGCGGCCATTGCCTGCCGCCACATAGCTGTGCTGCTCTATCAAGCGCCAGGGAGCGGGCAGGTCGCGCGGGGCGGGCTCAAGCGCCAGAATCACAAGCGCGCCGTTGGCGTGCAGGCGTAGCCCGGCAAGCTCAAGCAGCTGCCGCCACGGCATGAAGGCCCGGCTCAAAATACAGTCGGCCTTGTAATACTGCCCCTGAAAAAAATGCTCCACCGGGCCTCTGAAAATATGGGTCGATGGCAGCTGCAAACGTGAAAGCACGCTTGAAATGAACAGAGCGCGTTTTTCGCGCACTTCTACCATATAGTATGCGCCGCGCGTCCACACCATGCGCAGGGGAATACCCGGCAGGCCAGCGCCCGCGCCCAGATCCCAGCACAGGGGGGCTTCGGGCAGGCCAAGCTTATCCAAAAAAGCGGCCAGATGAAAACTGTCCACCACAAGCCGGGCCAGCATGTCCTTCCAGGTGTGCGGGCCAACAAGGTTCATGGCCTTGTTCCACTGGCAAAGCATTTCAAGATATTCCGCAAGGGGTTCCAGGGCCGTCTGTGGCACTTCCACGCCAGTGGCTTCCACCAGACGGGCCAGTTCCTTTCTGTCCACCGATTGTCGCTGCATGTTCCTTATCCTGAGCTTGTACGCCCTCTGCGGGCTTTTCCGGCGTATTTGCCGGGTTCACTGTCATATCCCCGCAGACCGGGACTTGCAAGCCCCGCGCCGATAACGTAAAAAAGAGGGCTTGCGCGTTTGCGCGCACTCATCCCAATATATACAAGGCCGGTTTCGGCCACGCCAATGCGCATTATGTGCGCCACTGGAGGATAATTTCCGTCATGACACAAGCCGTTCTGCTCTTTCCCGGCCAGGGCTCGCAAGAGTCGGGCATGGGCCGCGATCTGGCCGAGGCCTCTTCTGATGCCATGAATCTGTGGAAGCAGGCCGAGCGCATCAGCGCCCTGCCCCTGCGCGAAATTTACTGGGAAGGCGACGATGCCGCCATGAGCGACACCCGCGCCCTGCAACCCGCCCTTACCGTGGTGAACCTGAACCTCTGGAGCGCCGTTGCCGCGCGCGCCGCCGTATGCGGTGCTGCCGGGCACAGCCTGGGCGAGTTCAGCGCCATGGCCGCCGCTGGCGTGATTTCGGCCGAATGCGCGCTTGAGCTCACCGCCCTGCGTGGTCGCCTCATGGCCGAGGCCGACCCCGAAGGCAAGGGTGGCATGGCCGCCCTGCTCAAGCTCGACCAGCCAACCATTGAAGAAATTGTGGCCGAAACCATCGCCCAGTGCGGCGAGCTGTTGCTGGTGGCCAACTACAACACCCCCGGCCAGCTTGTTATCAGCGGCACCAAGGCCGCCGTGGCCCTGGCCTGCCAAAAGGCCAAGGAACGCAAGGGCCGTGGGCTTGAGCTCAAGGTCAGCGGCGCGTTTCACAGCCCCATGATGGCCGAAGCCAACAAGGAACTTGCCCCCCTGCTGCGCAAGGCAGTGTGGAGCAAACCCAAGTTTCCCGTTTACTGCAACGCCCACGGCAAGGCCGTGACCGACGGCGAAAGCGCGCGTGAAAGCCTGCTTGTGCAGATGACCTCGTCTGTGCAGTGGATAGAAACCGTGCGCAACCAGTATGCCGACGGCGCGCGCCGCTGGCTCGAACTGGGTCCCAAGGCCGTGCTGGGCAAGATGGTAGCTCCGTGCCTTGCGGGCACGGCAACGGCAGATGACCTTGCCATCGAGCTGGTCAACAATGCCGAAACCGCTGCGGCCTTTGCCGGATAATTTGGGTCAGACTCGTTTGGCCGCAATTGTTTTTGGGGCAGGATAATTTTTGGGGTGGGGCCGCTGCTTGTTGCGGCTATCTCCCGCATTTTTCTGACAACATTTTTCTTCATGCGCTCCGGGCGGCACTGGCCGCAAGCTGGCGGCGCATGAACCCGAAACGGGGTTTCCGGCGGCTTTGCCCCGGCCACCACAGGCAGTTTGCCGCAACCGTTGCATATAAGGACACAGCACTATGCGCGCCATTGATACCCTGCGCACGGCCCTCAAGGGCATTATTGAAGAAGAAGGCCTTGCCTGGCCCGTCAAAACCGTCATTGAGCCGCCCCGCGACCCCAAGCACGGCGATCTTTCTGTGAACTCGGCCATGCTGCTTGCCAAGGAGGCCAAGGCCAACCCTCGCGAGCTGGCACAAAAGTTTGCCCAGAAGCTGGTTGAGCGTTGCCCCGATGTGGCCCATGCCGAGGCCGCTGGCCCCGGTTTTTGCAACGTGACCTTCACGCAGGATTTTTGGCGCAACACTGTGCTGGACATTGAATCTGCCGCTACCAGCTACGGCAAGAGCACGGGCGGCGCTGGCAAAAAGGTGCTGGTGGAATACGTTTCTGCCAACCCCACCGGCCCCCTGCATGTGGGCCACGGGCGCGGCGCTGCCGTGGGCGACAGCCTTGCCCGTCTGCTGCGCGTGGCTGGCTACGATGTAAACACCGAATACTACATCAACGATGCCGGACGCCAGATGCGCCTGCTGGGCCTTTCTGTATGGCTACGCGCCAAGGAACTGGCTGGCATGCCCGTTACCTGGCCCGAAGATTACTATAAGGGCGACTACATCATCGACATCGCCCGCGAAATGCTTAATGCCAACCCCGCCCTTGTGCAGATGCCCGACGCCGAAGGTCAGGACGTGTGCTACGACAAGGCCATGAACGACATCCTCAACGGCATCAAGGACGACCTCAACGAATTTCGCGTAGAGCACCAGCGCTGGTTTTCTGAAAAAACCCTGGTGGAAGGCGGGGCCGTGGCCTCTGCTTTCAAGGCGCTTGATGACGCTGGCCATACCTATGAAAAAGACAATGCCTACTGGTTTGCCACCGAAAATCTGGGCGACGACAAAAACCGCGTGCTACGCAAGTCGGACGGCAGCCTGACCTACTTTGCCTCTGACATCGCCTACCACCACGACAAATTCCAGCGTGGCTACGACTGGCTCATCGATATCTGGGGTGCAGACCACCACGGTTATATTCCGCGCATGCGTGCGGCCATTACGGCCATGGGCAAAACGCAGGACAGTTTTGACGTGGTGCTCATCCAGCTGGTCAATCTGCTGCGCGAGGGTCAGCCTGTGAGCATGTCCACCCGTGCGGGCACGTTTGAAACCCTGGCCGATGTTATCAAGGAAGTGGGCGTGGATGCGGCGCGTTTCATGTTTCTTTCGCGCAAGAGCGACAGCCCGCTGGACTTTGACCTTGAGCTTGCCAAGCAGCGCAGCCTCGACAACCCCGTGTACTATGTGCAGTACGCCCACGCGCGCATCTGCGCCGTGCTGCGCAGGGCCGAGGAACGCGGCTTTGTGCTGCCCGCCAAGGCCGATACCAATCTGCTGCACGGGCTCGACACGCCCGAAGACATGGCACTGCTGCGCAAGGCCGCCACGTTTGAAGACATGCTGGCCTCTGCCGCCAAATCGCTTGGCGTGCACCATGTAAGCACCTATCTTACCGAATTGGCCGGGCAGCTGCACAGCTACTATGCCAAGCATCAGGTGCTGCTGGCCGACGACGCGCCCCGCACCTTGGCCCGACTGGCCCTGTTGCGCTCCATCGGTCAGGTGCTGCGCAACGGTCTGGATGTGCTTGGCGTCAGCGCCCCCGAAAGCATGTAGGCAGCACGCTGCCCGCAACGTAGTTCAGCGGGGCACGCCCCGCTGCCAGTATAAACGTCGAACACTCGGCGTGCAGCCATAAAGGCTTTTACCTGCTGCAAGGCGCATTTTGGCAAGGCCCGGCGCGGTTACCCCGCCACCTTTACAGAATGCGCCTTGCGCGGGCAGAATAGAATGGCCTTTGGCCCACGACGGAGGATAATGAATGGCCGCCCCCTTACGCAAACCCCGCAAATCAGTCGCTACACCGCCCACGGACGAGAAGCGCCGTTTTGTAATTCGCCTTTCGGGGCCAATGGCAGCCCTGCTGGGAACAATATTGGCGGTGGCCGTGGGTTGGTCGTTTTTCATGGGCTTTATGGTCGGGCGCGGGCAGAATCCTGAAACCCGCGTGGAACAGATGACCAGCATGATTTCCAGCGATGAGCCCGCTGCCAAGGGCAAGGCTGCACAGCAGGATGCGCCCACCCCCGATGCGGCGGCCACGGCAGAGGCCGATGGACAAAATGCCGCCCCGGTTGCCGAAGCTGCCGCAGGTGCAGCGCCGCAACAGACCGCAGCGGGCAAACCCGCCGATGCCAAGGGCCAAAAGGCCGCAGGACAAGCCGGGCAAGCGCAACAGCAGCAGGCTCCGGCCTATCCTTTTTCGCAGCCTTCACCCAACAGTATGGCGGCGTGGGGCATCAAACCGGGAGCCAATGCGCAGGGCGCACAGACCCAGGCCGGAACCCCAAACGGCACGCCCAATGGCACGCAGGCTGCCAAGCCAGCCCCGGTCAAAACCGGCCCGCAGTTTGACTATGTGTATCAGGTGGCTGCCTTCAAATCAGACGAAGACGCAGACAAACTCCGCACCCGCCTTGAAGGCAAGGGCCTGCGCACACGCACGCAAAAAAGCGGCAAACTCGTGCTGGTGATGGTGACCCTGCGCGGTACGGAAGACGATGCCTTCAACCTGCGTGAAGACCTGCGCCACATGAAGCTTGGCGTGCCCATCATGGTTTCGCAAAAGCCGGTTTCCAATAAACCGCAAAAAGCCCGGCGCTGAGGCACCACATGACCGCAACAGAATCTTTTGGCAATTTTTTGCGCAAGATAGGCGGCCCCTGCCTGCGCGGCATTGATGCTTTGGGCAACACGGCCCTGTTCATGTTTTCGGGTTTGGGCCAGATATTTGCCAGCCCCAAAATTTTTCGGCGTACAGTGCAGCAACTCTACGTTATCGGCTCCAAGTCGCTGTTTCTCATTATGCTGATCGGCGTATTTTGCGGCATGGTGCTGGGCCTTCAGGGCTATTACACCCTGGTGAAGTTCGGTTCTGTGGGCATGCTGGGCTCGGCGGTTTCGCTGACCCTGATCCGCGAGCTTGGGCCGGTGCTTACGGCCATCATGCTTACGGGCCGCGCAGGATCTTCCATGACGGCAGAGATCGGCGTCATGCGCATCACCGACCAGATCGACGCGCTGGACGTTATGGACATCAATTCCATGGGCTATCTGGTGAGCCCGCGCCTGCTTGCCTCGCTCATTGCCTTTCCGCTGCTGACGGCGGTATTTGACGTCATCGGCATTATCGGCGGCTACCTCACGGGCGTGCTCATGCTGGGCATCAACGAGGGCGCGTATTTTTACCGCATCACCAGCTCCGTAACCGCCACCGACGTGAACGGCGGCTTTATCAAGGCCATTCTATTTGGTCTGCTGGTCACCACCATCTGCTGCCGCCAGGGTTACTATACCAACAAGCGGCGCGACAGCGTGGGGCCCGAAGCCGTGGGCAACGCCACCACCTCTGCCGTGGTTATCTCGTGCGTGCTGATTTTGGCGGCAGACTACATTGTTACCTCGTTTCTGCTCTAGCGCCGCATGCAGGCAGTAACCGTCATCGGCATAGACCCCGGCTCGCAGCGCACAGGCTGGGGCGTGGTGCGCGAAGTTTCGGGCGTGCTGCAACTGGTGGATTGCGGCGTGGTACGCACGGCTTCGGCGGGCAAGGAATTTTCAGACCGTCTGGCCCGCATCTACCATGAACTTTCGGGGGTGCTGGCTCGCCTCAAGCCAGAAGAAGCCGCCATCGAGCAGGTCTTTACGGCCAAAAACGCGGCTTCAGCCCTCAAGCTGGGGCAGGCGCGGGGTGTGGCCGTGGCCGCCTGCGCGGCGCACGGCCTTTCCATCAGCGATTATGAACCCACATTGGTCAAAAAGTCCCTTGTGGGAACAGGCCGGGCAGAAAAAGAACAGGTGGCCTTTATGGTACAACGCCTGCTCAACGTCAAAAACGCCAACTGGGCGCTGGATACCTCGGACGCGCTGGCCGTGGCTGTGTGCCATCTGACCGTGCGCCGCTTTGCAGCTCTGGCGGGCAAGTAGGCCCGCTGACTCGTCTTCCGCTTCACTGCCGCCCCAGCCGGCGCAATCCCTGCCGATGTCATCCCATTGCTCCCGCCCCCGGCTGCGCTGTCTTTGCCCCTACACTGCGGGGT
>SAAX01000139.1 GCA_009929215.1 Deltaproteobacteria bacterium
CAAAATACGCATTTTTCTGGCCTGACAAGGAAAAATCCTGTTTTTGAGCGCAGCGTACTCATGTACGTGAGCATCAAAAACAGGATTTTAACGCCGTCAAGGCAAAAAAAACGGGTTTGCGTAAATGCGCTCTCGACAGGCTCACCCACCCCGCTCCCAAACCTCCCCTGCCGTTCCTTCCTCCACGCCGCAGCGCGGCAAAGCCCACACGTTAAAAGAGGCCAACACTTGCGTGCTGGCCTCTTTCAGCGGGGTTGCCTGAGGAAGGCATAGGGAAAAACAGCAAACGGCGTTGTATCTGCGTGCGCCGTGTATGCTTACAACTTGCCCACCAGATCAAGGCCGGGCTTCAGCGTGGCGCTGCCGGGTTTCCAGCGGGCGGGGCAAACCTGATCTCCGTGTTCGGCCACAAACTGCGCGGCTTCAAGCTTGCGCAGCAGTTCTTCAACATTGCGACCAATGGGCGTATCGTGAATTTCATAGGCCTTGATGACGCCCTCAGGATTAACCAGAAAACTGCCGCGCAGGGCTTGCCCTGCTCCTTCGATCATCACGCCAAAGGCTGTGCAAAGAGCACCCGCGCAGTCGGCCAGCATGGGATAGCGTATTTTGGCTATGCTGGGCGAGGCATCAGCCCAAGCCTTGTGTACAAAGGCGCTGTCTGTAGAAACCGAGTATATTTCGCAATTGAGCTTCTTGAACTGGTCGTATGTTTCGGCCAGGTCTTCAAGCTCGGTGGGGCAAACAAATGTAAAGTCGGCAGGATAGAAAAAGAAGACCGACCAGTGACCCTTGAGATCGGCTTCTGTAACCGTTTTCAGCTCACCGGCGTGAAAGGCCATTACACTGAAAGGCTCCACCGCTTTATTGATGAGATTTCCCATGATTGGATCCTTTTGGCGAAGCTTGTTGCTTCGGCAGAGGTTGCTCTAACCTTGTTTTGAAAACAGTATTCAATCCTAATAACCTTGTCAAGTGAATTGCCGTAAAAAATTTCACCTCCAATTTTACAAAAATTGTGTCACAAGCTCAAAGCCAGCGGTAGTACTATTTTGTACCCGCAAAATACCGTACTGCGGGCATATGCCCTTCCGCATTGCTTTTTGCTGTATTTTAGGCCAAAAGAAATACTGCACGGTTACGGTTGCAAACAGTATTTGTACCGTAGCTTTAACAAACGCACACTTGTTCAACCAGGGGTGGGCATAGAATGACAACGCAAAAAAATGACGCCTGCCTGGCGGATTTTTTGGATTTCATGAACCGCAAGGGGCTGAATACCACATCCCAGCGGCGCATCATTGCCGAAGCTTTTTTTGAACTGCCCGGCCACCACTCGCTTGAAGAATTTTATCAGCATGTGATCAAGCGCGATTCTGGCATCGGCCAAACCACTGTGTACCGCACGCTCAAACTGCTGTGCGATGCCGGTATGGCCATGGAGATCCACTTTAGCGACGGCATTACCCGCTACGAAGTCACCAAACCAGACAGCCATCACGACCATCTTGTGTGCCTTGAGTGCGGCAAAATCGTCGAAATTTGCGATCCGCGCATCGAAAAGCTGCAAAAAGAAATGGCCGAAAATTTCGGCTTCAAGTTGCGTGGGCATGTGCACAATCTTTACGGTATCTGCAAAGAATGCCGCGATAAAGCAGCAAAAGACGACTAGCTTGTGCGCACTGTCTGACAAAAAGCAAAAAAGGCTGCCCTCGGGCAGCCTTTTTTGCATCCTTTGGCAGATTTTTCATCACGCACACCAAATGAAGTTGACATTCATTTTCCATTACAGCAAACTGCAGGAACACATTTCCCATATGGCTGAAAAGGCACATCGGGAACAGGAAGGTGAAGCATGGATATCCAACTGATCATAGTTATATTGTGCATAGCGGCAGCGGCCTATTATTTTGGCCGCCGCATTTTAACTTCCATACGCAAGGGAAAGTGCGGTTGCTGTGACGGCGACTGCGACAGCGCAAAAAAAAGCTCGTGCGGCTGCACTCCCCCAGATGCCGAAGCACAGCGGCTTGAAGGCAAGCGCCTCAAATTTGAGCCCAAAAAATAGGCAGCTGCATTTAAACGCCCCTCCTTGGTTCGCAGTATCAGCAGACCGCGAACTGATTTAGAACACAGCGTAGCCAAAAGCCCCAACTGTCTTGTAAGACGATCGGGGCTTTTGGCTCGCACTTTTTTGAGGGGAATATTACCAGAAATCGCTTGGCAGGCGAGCCCGTTATGCCGCAACCTCCGCACTTTTGCGGCCTTGCAGGGTAAGGGCCAGCACTGCTGCCACCAGGGGCAGACAGATGAGCATATTGATGGCAAAGGCAAGGCCAGCGTACTGGATAACAAGCCCCACAAGTCCCACGCCCAGCCCGCCAATACCAATGCCGAACCCCAGCGAAAAGCCCGATGCCATGGCCGCCTGACGCACAAGCAGCTCTTGGGCCAGCACCACTATGGGCGAAAACGACGATAGCAGGATTGCCCCGGCCAGCGCAAAAACAGCGGGTTGCAGCCACAGGCCCACATGCAGCGAGAGGTAGAGAAATACGGGTGATATGGCCAGGGAAAGAAAAATGACAATATTTTTGCCAAACCTGTCAGAGAGATACCCGCCCGCTATGCCTCCCGCCGCCC
>SAAX01000010.1 GCA_009929215.1 Deltaproteobacteria bacterium
TATACCCAGAGGATGCACAGGGCCACACGGCGCTGGGTGGCGGCACGCTCCCAGGCAGAATGCAGCCAGTCAAACACATCGGTTATGGGCTGTAATTTTCCAATGAACATGCGGGTCACTCCCTAAAGTATTGCCGGGGGCTGCATGGCAGATCCCGTCTGGCAGAAGAATATCTACAGCTTGCCAAATGTCAAAGACTACTAATCCTGTTATGGCAGAATGGGGCGGGCAAATGGCCGCTGGCCCTAGCCCTGTGCACTTGCCAAGTATCAATATAGAACGTAGAGAAAAGGCTTCCCCCGCGTTACAGATCATCGGCGTACCCGGTGGTACTGAAAGTTGCGGGCCGCATGCGGCCCGACAAGCGCAAACCGTTACCACACTGCCATGCCGCCCGACCCCGCAAGCTGACGGGCCTCGGTACGGCATGTTTGGCTATTGGGCGGTTTGCCGCAACAAAGGCGGGCAACAGGGCTGAGGGTTTGCATACCCCGCCTTGCCTCCAAGGATTTGACCGGCGAAACCGCCGCAAGAGCTTCATGAGGTAGAACGTCATGCCCCATAAGGGTCCGCATATCTCCATTTCTCCCGACTATGTGGTGAACAGAATTCTGCGTATCAACATTGATGACTTTGCAGAATGGCCGGAATCTGTCCGCAATCTGGCCATAGCCATAGCCGAAGAACTTTTTCTGGTGGCCTACAACCCCTTTATCAATGCGGAAACTGTCCGCACCAGCGTGCGCGAAAGCTATGACAAGGAATCCGTGTCGCTGGCGCACTACTACGCCACGGCCATCAGCGAAGGGCTCACCATGTTCTGGTCGGCCCACGAGGCTGAAACCGCCTTTCGCACCAAGCTGGTGGACGCGCTGCACAATGTTCTGCCCGACGAATGCATTCTGACCAATCCTGCGGCCATGGTCGAATCGGCCACCGACGCCACAGACCTGCGCATGGAACTGCCCCTGCTGGTGGTAGAGCCCGACAATACCGAGCAGGTGGCCGAGCTGGTCAAGCTTGCCAACGACATGAAGTTTGCGCTCATTCCCCGTGGCGGCGGCTCCGGCATGACCGGCGGCGCTGTGCCCGCACGCAAGCGCACGGTTATTGTCAGCCTCACCCGCCTTACGCGTATCAACCCCGTTGACCTTGAAGCCATGACCGTTACCTGTCAGGCCGGGGCCATTACCCAGGCTGTCATCAACGCTGTGGACGCCAAGGGTGCGCTTTTTTCCGTTGATCCAGCCTCCAAGCAGGCCTCTACCATTGGCGGCAACATATCTGAAAACGCTGGCGGCCCCAGCGCCTTTGAGTACGGAACCACCCTCGACAATCTGTTGTGGTGGCGCATGGTTACGCCCACTGGTGAAATTATCACCATCGAGCGCGAAAACCACCCCCGCCACAAGATTATGCCCGACGAAACCGCCGTCTTTGTGGTCAAGGACGTGAGCGGCGGCGTGCGCAACGTGGTGCATCTGCGCGGTGACGAAATTCGCCTGCCCGGCCTTGGCAAGGACGTGACCAACAAGGTTCTGGGCGGTCTGCCGGGCATGCAGAAAGAAGGCGTGGACGGCATTATCACCGAAGCCTGTTTTATTGTGCACCCCAAGCCCAAGCACAGCCGCGTGATGGTGCTTGAATTTTTTGGCCGTTCCATGCACCCCGCAGCCGTGGTGGTGCGCGAACTGGTTGCCCTGCGCAACCGCATTCGCCAGGAGGGCGACTACGCCCACCTTTCGGCCATGGAAGAATTTAACGCCAAGTATGTTCAGGCCATCGAATACAAGCGCAAGTCTGAAAAATACGAGGGCTCGCCCATTTCGGTCATCATCCTGCAAGTGGACGGCGACGACCCCTACCTGCTCGACAAGTGCGTGGGCGATATTGTGAGCGTTGTGGAACAGCAGGACAACGTGGACATCATCGTTGCCGCTGACGAGAAGGAAGGCGAACGCTTCTGGGAAGACCGCCACAAGCTCTCGGCCATCGCCAAGCGCACCTCTGGCTTTAAAATGAACGAGGACGTGGTCATTCCCATGAACCGCATCCCCGATTTTGCGCTGTTCCTCGAGCAGATCAACCTTGAATGCACGGCTGCGGCCTACCGCCACGCCTTGCAGGAAGTGGGACGCCTGCCGGGCTTTCCCATGGAAGACAAGGACTTTAACCGCGAGTTTTCGCAGGCATCCAAGGCCGCCTCGGGCGATGTTGCCGCCACCGAAATTTCGGACATGGAACTGGCCGCCCGTGCGGAAGACTTTCTTGGCAAGCTCAAGGACAAGTATCCCCACCTTGCCAAAAAAATCGACAAGATTATTGAATACATGGATGCCAGCCGCATTGTGGTGGCCAGCCACATGCACGCGGGCGACGGCAACTGCCATGTGAACATTCCCGTCAACTCCAACGATGCCCACATGCTGGAAGAAGCGGAAGAAACCGCAGCCCGCATCATGGCAGAATGTCAGGAGATGGGGGGCGAGGTTTCTGGCGAGCACGGCATCGGCATCACCAAGATTGCCTTTTTTGGCAAAGACAAGATGGACGCCCTGCGCGCCTTTAAAGAACGCGTTGACCCCCGTGATGTCATGAACCCGGCCAAGCTGGTGTTCCGCGAACTGCCGGTACGCCCCTTTACCTTCTCGTTCAACAGGCTTATCCGCGATATCCGCGAAAGCGGCCTGCCCGACAAGGAAAAGCTCATCAGCCTGCTCACCTCCATTCAGGTGTGCACCCGCTGCGGCAAGTGCAAGCAGGTCTGCTCCATGTGCTACCCCGAGCGCTCCATGCAGTACCACCCCCGCAACAAAAACATGGTACTGGGCATGCTGCTGGAGGCTGTGTACTACAGTCAGGTCAACAAGGGCCGCATTGACGAAAGCCTGCACAAGGCCCTGCGCGATATTGTGGAGCACTGCACGGCCTGTGGGCGTTGCATGGCCAACTGCCCGGTCAAAATTCCCTCTGGCGAGGTAGCGCTTACCTTGCGTGCCCTGCTGGAACACGAAGGTGCGGGCGGCCACCCCATCAAGGGCCATGCCCTTGAATGGCTCTCACGCGATATTCAGCACCGCGTGCCAAAGGCTGCCAAAATGGCCTCATTGGGCCAGAAGATGCAAAACAAGTTTCTGGGCTTTGTACCCGAAATGTGGAAGCGGCGCATGAAAAGCCCGCTGTTCTCCGGGCGCGGCCCCAAGATGGGCTATACCAACCTGTACGAAGCCCTCAAGCTGCACAGGGGTTCCATCTTTGCGCCTGCCGAGCCCACGCCCGGTATGCCCTGCGTGCTCTACTTCCCCGGTTGCGGCGGCGCGCTGTTCTACGACCGTATTGGCGTTTCGTCTGTCATGCTCTTGCTCAAGGCGGGCTTTGCCGTTGCCGTGCCTCCACGGCACCTGTGTTGCGGCTTCCCCCTGCTGGCGGCGGGCATGGATACGGCCTTTGAAGACAATCTTGCCCAGAACCGCCAATATCTGGCCTCCATGCTGCGTGGCCTTGCCAAGCAGGGCTTTGACTGCAAGCACATGGTTACGGCCTGCGGCTCGTGCCGCGATGGCCTTGAACGCCTGCACATGGAAACCCAGTTTCCGCAGCTTACCCTGCGCGATGTGGGCCAGCTTACCTTGCCCCTGCTGGACAAGGAGGCGCTCAAGGCTCCCCTGCCAGAGGGTTCGCAGGTTGTGTACCACGGGGCCTGTCACTGCGAATGGGCCGACGTGCACAAAATCAAGGGCCAAAAGCAGATCATCAAGGCGCTGGGCGACTTCAGCGGAGCCAAAATCTCCCTCAACCCCGGCTGCTGCGGCGAATCTGGCATGGGTGCCATGACCTCGCCCGACATCTACAACCTGCTGCGTTCACGCAAGCAGCAACGCCTTGGCGAAGCCTTTGAACAGGCCAACGACGCGCCTGTTATCGTGGGCTGCCCCTCGTGCAAGATCGGCATTGGCCGCTGCCTCATCAACATGCACGACAAACGCCCTGTCATGCATGTGGTGGAATGGCTGGCCGGGCAGGTTGACGGCGAAGACCGCCGCCAGACCTTCCGCAAAAAGGCCAACGAAGTGCGCGGCGAAGTGCGCGTTGTGGACGTGAAGTAAGGGCCGGTTTGACAAACTGACTGCACCGCAGATGGCCAACACTGCCCGCTGCGAACAAATACCTACATTCCCGAAATACAGCGCGGGGGGTTCCGGACGACGGGGCCTCCCGCGCAAACACAAGGTCTGCCAGCCATGACGCAGCCAGCCCAGTTCAGCACCGCGCGCAACGGCCAATCCCCTGCTCACCAGTTTTCCCAAAACCTGTTCTGCCTGCCTGCGCCCGGCTGGGTGTGGTGGGTGCTGCTGCTGGCCCTGCTGCTGCCCTTTGCCTATGCCTTTGGCTTTCTGTTTCCGCGCGGCGATGACTTTGACGAAGTCACGCGGGCCATGTTTCCCTTTGACCTGCCCGGCGGCCTGTACGAAATAGTGCGCGAGTGGCTGACCTGGAGCGGGCGCTACACCTACCATTTTCTGGCTGTTTTTCTTGGCAAGGCCGGGGATATCCGCCCTCTGTACGGGCTGGTGTGCGCCGGGGTTGCCGCCCTGTTTGGGATTGGGCTGTATGGGCTTGCGCGGGTGCTACAGGTAGGGCGTGTGGCAGCGGTCTTTTGCGGCTTGCTGGCCGTAGTCGTGGCGCTTGCCGGTCACCAGAGCCTGCCCAACTTCTACCTGCTGACCGATGCCCTGACCATGGGCCTTTTGCAGTCCATGACCCTGGTATTTTTGTGCGCACTGTGCCGCCTGTGGCAGGCCCCCGCTGCACTGGCCCGCAGGGCGCGATGGCAGGCAATACTTGTGGGCGTGCTGACCGTGGGCGTATTTGAGCATTCCGCCCTTGCTGCCCTGGCAGCCTGCACGGTTGCGGTGCTGCTGGCCCTTGTGGACAGATTTACAGCCCGGGAAACTGAACCCGACACCACACAGACCCCATGCACCCGGCTGCGTCACATCTGCCTTGTATGGTTGTGGATTTTGGGAGCAGTGCTGTTCTCATTCCTTGCACCGGGCAATCAGGTGCGCCGCGCTACCCGCCATATAGATACCACCGTGCAGATGCGCCAACTTGCTGCCGCGTTTGACGAATGGCAGCAGGTTGCCTTTTGGATTTTTGACGGGCTGTGGCCCTGGGCTGTGCTGTTGCTTGTGCTCTTGCTGCGCGGCCTGCGAGGGCATGCTCCGCTACGGGCTCGCGCAACAGCGGTTCGCAACGGTTTGCTGCTGGCGGGCTTGGCGGTTGTTGCTTATTTGGGCCTCTCGGGCCTGCTCACCGTATTGCACGCCTTGAGCGATGTGACCATCAGCTCCACCAGCAAACTGCCCGCAGGGCTGGCCGTGTTTGCAGCCTATGCCCTGGGCTTTGCGCTGTGGGGCCTGCTGGATGCCTGCCCCGCTGTGGAGCGGGCCTTGGCGCGACTGCCCCGGCAGGGTGTACTGATGGTGCTGCTCATACCCCTGCTGGTCATGCTGGCGGGCAGCGCCAACTGGCGCAACACCATGACCAATGCGGCCAACGGCAGCATGGTGCAGCTGGGCCTGCAATTGCAGGAGCGTTACGACACGTTGGACGCCATCGGCCAAAACGCGCAACCCAAGGATGCCCCGCCGCGCTTTGGCCTGCTGGGCGAAATATACCGCCCCGGCGCACGCAAACGGGCCATTGATGCCAGCCTGCCCCAGCCCGTGGTGCAGCGCACCATTCCCGACACGGTTTTTCCCGTGCAGATGGGTGAGGCTTTGCCCCCACAGCCAGAAACCTGGCCCAACCTGTGGGTGGCCTGGATGTTTGGCCTTGGCAGTGTGCACAGCGCCCAGCCCCATGCGGGTGCAGCCGTTGCGGCTCTGCTTGCCCCCGTTGAAGAGGCTGCCCAAAAGCCCGTACAACTGGCAACCTCAGCGCCTCTGCGCGCTGCGGGCGTTGACGGAGTCTGGCTTGTACGCGCCAACGGCGCACCCGCCCCGGATCAACTGGCAACAGCTTCTACCTTCAGCAACCTGTGGCTGGTGCTGCACGGGCAGGATCTGGCGCAGTTAAAACGCATTGCGGTTCTACGGGTCAGCAAGGAAGACTGGCGCAGGCTCATGCCCGTGTTTTTGCAACGTCAGGCCGCAGAGCTTGCGCTTGCCTTGCCGCAGCTGGCAACCAGCAACGCCAACAGCCCTATAGACGCCTACGCCCGCGTGGTAGCGGCACTGGCAGGAGAAATGCTGCACTTTGAGGCAGCTGCGTGGATGCAGGGGGAATATGTGGCCGTGCCGGTATGCCCGGCGGTCAACACGCCTCTGGGAATCTTTGTGGGAGTAAACGACGGGCCCATGCTCAGGCTTGGGCTGTCAAATCCCTGACCATAAGGTCGGCAGATTCTGTGAGCCCATACAGCGAAGCCCAGTTTTATGCGTACAAGGCCCAAGGCACAGCCTGTAGAATCGTGGTCACACTGCGAAAAAATGCCTGCGCTTCGGCGGCAGTGGGCTTTGCGGGCAGAGGGCAACGCTCGTGATACCAGGGCAGGGTATGGCGCAGGGCGGCCTGCAAAAAATCCTGACCGGGTTGCAGCACCTGATGCGGGCGCGTGGTGGTGGGGTCTTCACCCTTGGCGCAGGGAATTTCGTACACAATAAAGCGCCTGCACGCCATGGGCCGCACAGGGTACACGGCGCAGCGCCCCTGATGCAAAAAGGGACATGCGGCCCCAAGGTTTGCGCCATCGCCCCTGAACTGCGCAAAACCCGCAACCAGCACTTGCCGCACCTCTGATTCAGGTGCTGGCGCAAATTCCAGCTGCATAAAGATGCGCAAACCAAGAATTTCCAGCGGTGTCAATGGGATAGGCTGTATACAGCACTGGTAGCAGTTTGGCCCGCAGGCAGGGGCTTGCCCCCTGTGGGCAATGGCCTGCGCCACACCGCAATCCACAACCGCAAAAGCGTCCAGCAGCAGATCCATACCCGGCAGCGCCCGCTCAAAGCGGCGGTTATGATACCTGTGGGTCTTGGAGTCTGCCGCGCTGCCAGCCATCATTCACCCTGTCATGCCCTTATACTACGCCAGCCCCGCAGCAAAACACCTTTTGGCATTCTGCTGCGGGGCCTTGGTTTCATTAATTGAGCCGCAACGTCCAGTCTGTCATGGCCTGCATGACCGCCGCAGCCTGCTTCACCAGTGCCTCGTCCTGCACATCGCCGTTGTCGGCAAAGGCAGGGGTAAAGGCATTGGAAAACAGCTCTGGTTTGTTGAGCACATGCAGGTTCAGATACACGCAAACCTGCCGCAGATGGTACTGCGCACGCGCTGTGCCCATGCCGCCGCCCGCGCCCACAATGCAGGCTGTTTTGCCCGTAAGGGGAGCAAGGTCAGGCTCGCGCGATAGCCAGTCCAGAGCGTTTTTCAGCGCCGGGGCCAGCGAATAGTTGTATTCGGGGCAGGCCAGAACCAGCCCGTGGGCCGCGCTGACCTGATCAACAAGCCGCTGCACCACAGCGGGCTTTTCAATATCTGCATTATAGAAAGGCAGCGCGGAAATATCCGCAATTTCGAGGCTTACGCCCTTCGGAAGATTGGCCGCGCAGCAGCGCAAAAGTCCGGTATTGCGCGAAGCCTTGCGCAAACTGCCCGATATGCCGACAAAGTTTATGTTTCCCATACAAAGCTCCTTGAAGTTGTACAGACTCTAGCAGTTTACTGTGTTTTTATACAAAAGCCCACAGGCAAACAGCCGGGTCAATGGGCGCGTATGTCAGCCACCAAGCCCTTTCCTTCAGGCCAGCCGTGGAATCGACTATCAGGCTTGGCCCTTGGCTCTGGTCCGGCTCTCAAACTTTTCCCTGTCCACAACCACGCGCTCGTGTGTTCCTTCGCCAATAAGCCCTGCCTCGTCGTAGGCGGCAACCTTGAAGCTCAAGCCCTTGCCGTTGGCAGATACCGCCGTGAGCTCGGCGCAGAAGCGCACCTTCATGCCCAGCGGGGTGGCTGCCACATGGTTCACGCTGATGCCGGTTCCCACTGTGGTCAGGCCTTCGGACAGAGCGGCCTGGGCCACATCCACTGCGGTGGCTTCCATCCAGGCCACCATCATGGCTGTGGAAAAGACACACACCTTACCGCTGCCCACGCTGCTAGCCAGCATGGATTCTGTAACCTCTGTTTCCCGCGTGCCTTTCATGCCAGGCTGTAATATAGTGCTCATTGTGCCTCTCTGTGTCTATTGTGCGCAAGCCCTGCACGGTGCTCACCACCAATCATCTGTGGAGAACGCATAGCATGGTTTATGATAAGGTACTTGGCGCGCCCTTTCAATCTTGGCGCACAGGTACTGCCCGGCCCGTAAGCCTGCCAGGTAACTCCACAAAAAAATCTCGACCATTCGGCCTAACTCTGGCATAAATAAAGAAATACTTGTTCGCGATCTTTATACCGAGGGTACATTTCAGCGGCTATGCCGGCCACAAGCCCCGCTGAAACACCTGCCGGCGTCCATCGGCCCACAAGGCTGCCAAAGATCCCGCTAAAACGGCAGAGCCGCCCGTTCGTTGCAGAACTGGCGCTCACTCTCGTTGCCTGCACTCAGCTGCGGCAAGGTCTTTTTTGTTACCCTTTCAATGAGGAGAGCGAAGAATGAAGGGTTTTATGCGCCGGACGTGGTGTGTGGTTTTTGTATGCCTGCTTTCTGCCAGTGCGCTGCTTGCATCTGCACAGTCGGCAACGGCAGCTTACAAGGCAGAGTATAAACTGAGCGTTGTTCCTGGTGCCACTTCCGGGTGGGGCCTTACAGCTACCCGCTTTGCCGAACTGGTAAACGAGCGTACCAACGGGCGCATCAATATTAAGGTCTATCCCTCAAGCCAGTTGTTGGCTGGCAAGCAGACCTCCGAATTTCTTATGCTGCGCAACGGCTCCATTGATTTTGCCCTGGCCTCGCCCATCAACTGGTCGCCCCAGATCAAGGAACTGAACCTCACGGCCCTGCCCTTTTTTATGGCCGTGCAGCCTGACCGCTACAAGGCAATCGACGCCGTGACGGCGGGTAAATCTGGCGCAATGCTCATTGCCGCCGTTGAGCAAAAGGGCGTAAAGCTGCTTGGCTGGGGCGAAAATGGCTACCGCGAAATGACCACCAGCAAGGGCCCCATCACCAAACCAGAAGATATGCAGGGTTTGAAGATACGCGTGGTTGGTAGCCCCATCTTTATTGATACGTTCCGTGCTCTTGGCGCAAACCCCGTCAACATGAACTGGGCCGAGGCCACCACGGGCTTTCAGCAAGGCGTGGTGGACGGGCAGGAAAACCCCACCAACGGCATTAATATTCCCCTGAAGATTTGGGATTACCACAAGTTTTTGTGCGATTGGCACTACGTGATTGACCCGCTGATGCTTGGCGTTAACCCTGGCGTGTGGTCGCAGTTTACGCCCGAAGACAAGCAGATTCTGCTTGCCTGCGCCAAAGAAATGGAGCTCTACAGCAAGGCACTTTCGCGCCTTGGCATGGATGACGGCGCGTCAAAGGCCTATCTTGAAAAAATCGGCAAGCTGCCTGATGTCACCGATCCCTATGCCTGTCTTGAGCAGCACGGCATGACTGTTTCGCGCCTTACGGCCGAGCAGATTGCGCAATTCCACAAGGCCACACAAGCCGTGCGCGACGAGTGGACTAGCAAAATAGGGCCCAATCTGGTCAAGGCCGCAGAACAGGATATGGCCACAGCAAAATAGCATCAGACACCCCCTCATACGCCACAGGTGTACGAGGGGGTTTTTCAGGGATGGGTAGAAAAATGTGGAGTCTGTTGGACAGAAGGTTTGAAGATCTGCTGGGATCATTTGTGCTGTCAGTAATGGCGGTAATTGCATTTCTTAATGTAATTGTCCGCTACTGCACGTCTTTTTCGTTTGCCTGGACAGAAGAAATCACCATCAACTTCTTTGTTTGGCTAACACTGCTGGGCACGGCCCGCGCGTTTCGCGAAGGCGGGCACCTGGGCATGACCGCATTGTACGATGCCCTGCCCCTGCCGTATCGGCGTGTTTGCTACTGGGGCTCGGTGCTGATTGGCGTGTGCTTTTTTGGCGCGCTGTGCTGGACAGGCCTTGTTGAGGTACTGGACGAAATTGATCTTGAGGCTACCTCAGAGGCACTTGGGATTCCCGTCTGGTGGTACACAATCGCCACGCCACTGTTTTCGCTGCTGATCATCTTCCGCATTGCGCAAAGGGCTTTTGAAGACCTGCGCAGCAACAACTTTTAGGCGAGGATACTATGGACGCACTGCTTCACGATCCCGCCTTCTGGTTGCTGACGCTTTTTCTTGTACCCCTGCTTTTTCGCGTGCCCATTGCCCTGGCCCTGGGCTTTTCTGCCCTTGTTGTTGTGTGGAAGTGGGACATGGGCGTCAGCATGCTTTCCTACAACTTTTTTGCAGGAATAGCCAAGTTTCCTCTGCTTGCCATACCCTTCTTTATTCTGGCGGGTTACATTATGGAGAGGGCTGGCATAGCCGCCCGCATAGTGGCACTTATGGAGGCTCTGGTGGGTTCCATGACCGGCGGGCTGGCTGTGGCCACCGTTGCCGTCGCCACATTCTGGGGGGCGGTTAGCGGCTCTGGCCCTGCCACTGTGGCGGCGCTGGGGCTCATACTCATACCCGGCATGGCCAATGCCGGATACAAAAAGTCCTTTGCCACGGCAACGGTTGCCGTAACCTCTGGTCTTGCCATCGTTATCCCGCCCAGCATCGCCTTTATTGTGTATGGCGGGGTTGCGGATGTTTCCGTCCCTGCCCTGTTTGCGGCGGGCTTTGTGCCTGGTGTCATTGTGGCCGTCTTCATTATGGGGGCGGTGCTGCTAATCTCGCGCAAGCGGGGCTACAAGGGCAAGCCACGGCAGCAGCCTGTAAGCAAGGCCCTGCGCGAGGCTTTTTGGGGCATCATGACCCCGGTAGTCATTTTGGGTGGCATTTACGGCGGCGTGTTTACGCCAACAGAGGCAGCCGCCGTGGCCATCTTTTATGGCCTTTTTGTGGGTGTTTTCATTTACCGCACCATCAACAGCCTGTCGATCATTGTTGAAATTTTGACAGAAACCGCCAAGGCCACTGCCATCGTTATGATTGTGGTCACTTGTGCGGGGCTTTACTCTTGGGTGGGATCGGCCGTTGGGCTGGTGGAAAAATGCTCTGGCGTCTTGCTTGGCGTATCCAGCAACCCCTGGATCGTGTTGCTGATGATCAATATTATCCTGATTTTTGCGGGCATGCTGCTGGACGCAATTTCCATCTACTATGTATTTCTGCCATTCATGCTGCCCATTGTCAGCCACTTTCACTGGGATCCGGTCTGGTTCGGCATAATGATGACAATCAACCTTGCCATAGGGCAGGTAACGCCGCCGGTTGCCGTAAACCTCTATGTGGGCGCAAAAATCAGCGGGCTCACCATGGAGCAGATCAGCAAGGAGGCCTTGCCCCTCATTGGAGCGGCCCTGCTTGCACTGGCTGTTATCACGGTCTTCCCGGCAGTAACCACCTTTGTTCCCAAGATGCTGGGCCTCTACTAATTCAAGCCCCTGATTTCTCAGCAGCCCGACCGAAGCAAGCAGTTGCGGTCGGGCTGCTTGCGTTCAAGCCGCATTTGCAAAAGCCGTAGCGGATAAATGAAAAAGCCCCCGCAAGGAGGGCCATTTCATGTGGAGGTTGCGTTTGCCCGCGCACAGGCGCCAGCATCGGCTATATGGAAATATCAGGCGTTGGCAGCCTTAAGCATTTCTTCAACCATTGAGAGCGAGGGGGTCGCACCAGAATCAAGCCCGCACAGGCCGCGCACAGCCAGCATGAGCATGTCGAACTGGAGGGACATTTCGGTTGCGCCGTTGTGGATAACGCACACATCGCCGCGCATGAACAGCTTGTAGGCGTGGCGGCTGCGTTCCTGACCGCTGGAACGAACAATGTAATAAATCTGCTCGTTATTTTCGGTCACATAAAGCTTTTGGCGGGTCAGCGTGCCCTGCGATTCATCATACCATGAACATTCTGAAAAAAGACGGCCGCTAAAGGCAAAATCGCAGCCATTGTCCTGCTTCAGGCAAATGTCTTCCATGGTTTTCTGCGCGTTCATTCATTATCCTCCGCAGGGTCTGACCAAACAATGGTCGCAAAAATCCCCAAACAACGATGGGGAAAACTAGCATTGCACCAGAAGCATTGTCAACAAAGCGCAGCAAATAAACAACAAAATCGCATGCGCAAACAGCAATTAAAATTTATAACCATACTATTTTTTTAATAAAAAAAGATATGTTTTCTTTTGCGGTTTGAGGTTTCAGCGGTCACAAACCGCCAGTTAGGCAGCCATGCCGCACTGGGCCTTTCCAGCCTTATTGCATGCTCATTAACGCACAGAAAGGTTTGACGCATTGCGGTTACATGCGGTTGCCTGACACTGTCAACCGTATGCAATCTAACCTTTATTGCGCAGGCTGGCAAAGCGGGCATAGGCGCGCGCCACGGGCGAGGTGGGGTCCATGGCCTCAAGGTAGAGGCCGTGCGCATTGGGTGGTTCGGGCCTGGCGGGCATGGCGGCCCGGGTTGACGCGGTTGTGCGAACTGCGGTTTTGTCCAACCCTGCCTTGCCCATAAGCAGGCTCACCTTTATGGCGCTGAAAAAAGGCTGTTCCATAAAGGCGTTCACCCTCTCCAGTATTTCCTCTGCCATGAGGTGCAGCTCCTGCGCCAGCATGGCATCCTCTGCGCCGATAAGCAAAAGATCATGGTGGTGGCCCATGGGCCGCGCCAATGGAGCCAAATCTGGCCCCATAACCATTTCCCAGTTGAGCCAAAGCTGCTGCAACCGCGCCCTGCCCTCGCCCTGACCGGGGGCCGCACCAAGACCAGCCAGCACAGAGGCCATAACCTCCATGACTGGCACTGGCTGCGCATCCTTCTGGCGCTTGCGAAACACTGCCATCACGGCTCCGGGCTGGGTTGGGTTGCTGGGATTGCGGTCATCAGAACTGCGGGGGTGCTGACAGGCGCGCAAAATGAGCTTATTGACTATATGCAGATATGTTGATACACACATCAATCAAATTTGATTTATAGGAACACCATGGCACTTTTATTTTTCAAGGCCCTCTCTGACGAAACACGTCTGCGGCTTGTGCATATCTTGCTGCATTACGAACTTTCGGTCAACGAGCTGGTCAGCATCCTCGATATGGGGCAGTCGCGGGTTTCGCGCCACCTCAAAATACTCACCGAGGCAGGGCTGCTCACCTCGCGGCGCGATGGCCTGTGGGTTTTTTACGCCACGCCCCGCTCTGGTGAAGAACGCGAGTTTCTGCGCGCCATCACGCCCTTTGTGCACCCCGATGCCGCCATGCGAGCCGACCTCAACATGGCCGCCCAGATGCTGGAAGAACGCGCCCTCAAGACCCGCCAGTTCTTCAACGCCATTGCGGAGGACTGGGACGAGCTGAACCGCGAAGTGCTTGGATCATTTGATCTTTCTGAGGCTGTTTGCGATGCAGTACCCCAAGACTGCGGAACCGCAGTGGATCTTGGTTGCGGTACGGGGGGCGTGCTTGCCCGCATGCTGCCCAAGGTGCGCGGGCTTATCGGCGTGGACGGCTCTGCCCGCATGCTCGAAATTTGCCGCCGCCGCTTCACAGCCGAAGACCTGGCCGACGGCCGTGTTTCGTTGCGCATTGGCGAGCTGAGCCACCTGCCCCTGCGCGACCACGAGGCAGACTTTGCCTGCATCAACCTTGTGCTGCACCACCTTTCTGACCCTGCAGAAGGCCTACGCGAAATACGCCGCATCATGGCTGTAGGCGGCAGGCTGTTTGTGGCCGACTTTCAGCGCCATGCAGACGAAACCATGCGCATACGCTACGGCGACCGCTGGCTTGGCTTTGACGAGCAGCAACTTGGCCTTGATTTGGCCGCCGCTGGCTTCAAGGTTTTGCACTGCAAGCACATGCCTGTTGACCGCAACATGACCCTGCTGCTGCTGAGCGCAGAGGCCTGCTGACAATAACGAGCCAGCACAAAACTCAACACACTGGCATAGTTAGATCTTTTTTTACAACTAACGACAACAAAATTGCGCATAGGAGAACACCATGATCAAGCCCCTCGACCTTAGCCTGGATTACAAAGTTGCCGACATGTCGCTGGCCGACTTTGGCAAAAAAGAAATGCAGCTTTCCGAGCGCGAAACTCCCGGCCTGATGGAATGCATCAAAAAGTACGGCCCCACCAAGCCCCTCAAGGGCCTCAAGGTAACCGGCTCGCTGCACATGACCATTCAGACGGCCATGCTCATCAAGACCCTGCACGCCCTTGGCGCAGATATTCGCTGGGCTTCGTGCAACATCTTCTCCACCCAGGATCATGCCGCCGCCGCCATTGCGGAAACCGGCATGGCCAAGGTTTTTGCCTGGAAGGGCGAAACCCTTGAAGACTACTGGTGGTGCACCGAGATGGCCCTTACCTGGCCCGACGGCAGCGGCCCCGACCTGATCGTGGACGACGGCGGCGACGCCACCCTGCTGATCCACAAGGGTGTGGAAGCAGAAGACGACCCCTCCATCCTTGACCAGCCCACCGACAACAAGGAATTTCAGTGCATTCTTGACCGCCTCAAGCTGCGCCTCAAGGAAGACCCCCAGCACTGGCACAAGGTTGCCGCCAAGATAAAGGGCGTTTCGGAAGAAACCACCACCGGCGTACACCGCCTGTACCAGCTTGAAGCCGCCGGAACCCTGCTGTTCCCCGCTATTAACGTCAACGACTCGGTCACCAAGTCCAAGTTCGACAACCTGTACGGCTGCCGCGAATCGCTGGCCGACGGTATCAAGCGCGCCACCGACATCATGGTGGCTGGCAAGGTGGTTGTGGTTGTGGGCTACGGCGACGTGGGCAAGGGCTGCGCCCAGTCCATGCGCGGCTTTGGCGCGCGCGTGCTGGTTACCGAAATCGACCCCATCTGCGCCCTCCAGGCCGCTATGGAAGGCTATGAAGTCACCACGGTCGAAAACGCACTGCCCCAGGGCGATATCTATGTGACTTGCACCGGCAACTACCACGTCATCACCGGGGCCCACATGGAAGCCATGAAGGACGAGGCCATTGTGTGCAACATCGGCCACTTCGACAGCGAAATCGAAATGTCCTACCTGGAAAACACCCCCGGTATCACCCGCCTGAACATCAAGCCACAGGTGGACAAGTGGACGCTCAAGTCTGGCCGCAGCATCATTGTGCTGGCTGAGGGCCGCCTGGTGAACCTTGGCTGCGCCACTGGCCACGCCAGCTTTGTCATGTCCAACAGCTTCACCAACCAGACCCTTGCCCAGCTCAAGCTGGCCTCTGAAAAGCTTGAGAACAAGGTCTACACCTTGCCCAAGGAACTGGACGAAGAAGTGGCCCGCCTGCACCTCGACCGTCTGGGCGTCAAGCTGACCAAGCTTACCCCCGAACAGGCCGAATACATTGGCGTGAAGGCCGAGGGCCCCTACAAGCCCACCCACTACCGCTACTAGGCCATAGAGTACAAATAGCTGAAAAAGCCGGGGCAAACCATTGCGGTTTGCCCCGGCTTTTTTAAATTTCTACCGAACACACACTGATGACTGCCAGCTTGCGGTGTTGCCGATCTTGCTTGCGGGCCGTTTTCCGATGCAGGCCAGCCCCCAATTCTGTAAGATTGCCCAGCCAAGCCTCGCGCAGCCACCGCCCCCACTTTCTGCGCCCCCACTTTATGCGCTCAGGCCACAGGCCACAACCCACAACCCAGGGGCAACCCCCTGGCGCAAACCACTTTCGCTGCGGCCTAACTACTATGCCCCGCCTGCTGCGCCCGAACGCTTACGCCTAACCGCAACAGCCTGCTCATCTCTACCACGCGGCAATGCGCACACCTGCTCTGGCAGCCGTGGCAATAACGTGCTCTTCCATGGCCCGGCGTGCACCGTGCGGGTCGTGCAGGCGCAAATGCTCCAGCAGTGATTCGTGTTCGAGCATGGTTTCCCTCACGCTTTCCTGATTAGAAAAGGGCAAGCGCTGGCTTTCGGAAAAAAGGTCAAAAAACGGTCGCATGGCATCAATAAAAAACGGGTTGTTGGCCGCCTCAATCATCTGGCTGTGAAAGGCAAAGTCCAGCTGGGCAAAGTGCAGCATGTCGCCGCGCATACCGGCCTGCCGCATTTCGTCCAGCATGGCCACCATGTCGTCAATCTGGGCCTGTGTGGCATTCAGGGCCACAAGGGCGGCTATGGCTGGCTCAATGGCATGCCTGAACTGGTAAATCTGTGTCTCCTTACCCGCTATGAACGACCGGTCAGATCGCCGCAATGCTGGCGAGGGCATGCTCTCTTGCGCGCGGGAGTACAAAAACACCCCCTTTCCGGGCTGAATGTTCACCTTGCCCATGGTTTCAAGAATAACCAGAGCCTCGCGCACCGTGGGGCGGCTTATCCCCAGCGATTCGGCCAGTGCGCGCTGCGGGGGCAGCTTGTGGCCCTCTTGCCAGTTATTGGCCTGAATCATTGACAGAATGCTTTCCGCCGCTTCCTCAGAACTTGATTTCCACGTTTTAGTAGAATTTTCTACTTTTCCTTGCAATTTAGCATACATATTTTCCACCAATTTGTAGATTGATTTTTTCTCTTTTTCACATATTGACAACTTTGTAGAAACAGAGCAATCATTTTTTTTACCGGTCTTACCAGACAACAACCAAAACGTGGATAATGGCCGGATTCACTTCAACATTTTCTTCGGGGGACGTCATGCACAAATTTTTCAGCCGACTTGGTTTAGCCCTGGCCGTCATGCTGCTTACCGCAGCCCTACCCTATGCCCCAAGCGCGCAAGCTGCCGACAACGCGCTGGAATCCATCAAAAAAGCTGGCGTTTTGGCCGTGGCTGTTCCACAAGACTTTCCCCCATTTGGCTCTGTGGGCTCAGACATGCAGCCCGTGGGCTACGACATTGACACCGCCCGCCTGATCGCAAAAAGCCTGGGCGTCAAGGTCAAGCTTGTGCCCGTTACCAGCACCAACCGCATACCCTACCTTACTACGGGCAAGGTTGATCTGGTCATATCCTCGCTGGGCAAGAATGCCGAGCGCGAAAAAGCTATCGATTTTTCCGATGCTTACGCGCCTTTTTTCAACGGCGTCTTTGGCCCCGCCGGCCTCACGGTGGCCAAGGCCGAAGATTTGGCCGGTAAGACCATTGCGGTGACCCGAGGCGCGGTTGAAGACATGGAACTGACCAAGATCGCGCCCGCATCCACCGAGATTCGCCGCTTTGAAGACAACAGCTCTACCATCGCCGCCTACCTTTCGGGTCAGGTGCAGCTGGTAGCCACGGGCAACGTGGTGGCGGCCTCCATCAACGGCCAAAAGCCCGCCAAACAACTGGAAGTAAAGTTTCTTATCAAAAACTCGCCCTGCTACATCGGGCTGAACAAAAACCAGCCAGAGCTGCAAGCGGCTGTGAACGCCATCATCGCTCAGGCAAAGAAAGACGGCCAACTTGAAACCATAGCGCAAACCTGGCTGCACACGTCGCTGCCGCAAGACTTTTAGCCGGTTTCTGGCGGTCAGATCAGACGGCCGCCAGAAAATAAACGGCTCTGCCCACTTTACCGGTCTGACCACAAGTTATAACGGTAAGCCACACGCGTAGCAACTATGTGGGTTTGTGAGCAGGCGCGGCGCAGCCGCAGCCAGTACCATACGTTGGGAACGGTCACCAAGCCGGTGGCCGCCATTTGGGAGAACAGCCATGGCCTATCAGTTTACCTTCGAGCCCATTGCGGCAAGCTGGCCATTGCTGGTTCAGGGAGCGTCGCTGACGCTGGCCCTCACTGCGGTCAGCGCGGTGGCGGGGCTTGCCGTGGGAATTTTGGGAGCGGTTTCGCGCGAGTGGCGGCTGCCCTTTCTGCATCCCATATATACGGTCTATGTGGAATGCGTTCGCAACACGCCCTTTATTGTGCAGTTGTACTTTATCTATTTTGGCCTGCCCGCCCTTGGGGTGCGCCTTAACGGATGGGAAGCCTCGGTGCTGGCCATGATCGTCAACCTGGGCGCATATTCGACAGAAATCATCAGGGCTGGCGTGGCCGCCGTGCCCAGAGGGCTCATTGAAGCCGCAGACTCGCTGGCCATGACCCGCTGGCAGTGCCTATTCCATGTCATTTTGCGGCCAGCGCTCAAAACCGTATGGCCCGCCCTGTGCAGCCAGATTGTTATTGTCATGCTGGGGTCTTCGGTCTGTTCGCAGATCGCCGCCGAAGAACTGACCTTTGAGGCCAACCTGATTCAGAGCCGCACCTTCCGCGCTTTTGAGGTCTACCTCACAAGCACTATCCTGTACCTTGCCCTGGCCATTGCCGTGCGCAAGTGCCTGCATATCTTTGGCAAACACTACATATGCAGGGGGCGCGCATGATCAGCTTTACCCTCTGGGACATGGTGCGCCATCTGCTTGTGGGCGCGGGCTGGACAATACTGCTCTCGGTCATTGCCTTTGTGCTGGGCGGCGGTATGGGCCTTATTGTGCTGTTTGTACGCATATCGCCCAAGGTGCAATTTCAGGCCCTGGCCAAGATGTATATAGAGTTTTTTCAGGATACTCCGCTGCTTATGCAGTTTTTCCTCATTTTTTTCGGTCTGGCCCTGTTTGGCGTTGATATTTCGCCCCTGGCCGCCGCCACCCTGGGCCTCACGTTTTTTACCAGTGCCTACCTGGCTGAAATCTGGCGCGGATGTGTGGAAGCATTGCCCAAGGGTCAATGGGAGGCATCGGCATGCCTTGCCATGACCCGCTACGAGCAACTGCGCCACGTCATCCTGCCCCAGGCTTTGCGCATAGCCATCCCCCCGACTGTGGGCTTTTCAGTGCAGGTAGTTAAGGGCACGGCCGTGGCCTCCATCATCGGCCTTGTGGAGATCACCAAAACCGGAACCATGATCGCCAACGCAACCTTCAAGCCCCTGCTGGTATACGGGCTTGTGGCTGTGGGGTATTTTTTGATGTGCTATCCGCTGTCGGCCTTTGCCCGACGCATTGAAAGGAGGCTCCATGCCACTGGTCGTCGTTGACGAACTGCACAAGCAGTTTGGTGAAACCAAGGTGCTGCGTGGGGTAAACCTCACGGTGGAAGAAGGCGACGTTGTGGCTGTCATTGGGCGCAGCGGTTCGGGCAAAAGCACGTTTTTGCGTATTCTTAACGGGCTGGAAACCTTTGACGCGGGCATTGTGAAGATTGACGGCAACCGCGTCAGCGGACTGGAAAACGACCTGCGGCCCCTGCGGCTCAAGGTGGGCATGGTTTTTCAGCAGTTCAACCTTTTTCCGCACCTCACGGCGGGCGAAAACGTCATGCTGGCACCGCGCATTGTCAAAAGCGAGCCAGAGGAAGATGTGCGTGCTCTCGCCGCCGAAATGCTCGCCCGAGTGGGCCTTGCGGACAAGTTCAATGCATTTCCCGATCAGCTTTCTGGCGGGCAGCAGCAGCGCGTGGCCATTGCCCGCGCACTGGCCATGCGGCCCAAGATGCTGCTGTGCGACGAAATAACCTCTGCCCTTGACCCCGAACTGGTGGGTGAGGTGCTTGAGGTGGTGCGCAAACTGGCAACCGAAGGCATGACCCTGATTATGGTAACCCACGAAATGCGCTTTGCGCGCGAGGTGGGCAACAAGCTGGTGTTCATGCACCAGGGCAAAGTTCACGAGGCCGGGGCCCCCAAGGCACTTTTTGCCAACCCCGCCACCCCCGAGCTGGCTTCGTTCATCCAGACCGTGGGCTAATTAAGACGAGCAATTTATTGTGAAATTGCTCCTGCGTCCGCAACTGCGGGCGTCCGTTGCGGAGGCCGGGCAACACCCGGCCTGAGCACAAAACCTGAATCTGCTCCAGGAGGAATCATGGCTTATCCAGAGGGATTGCTGAAAACACGGGCGGTTATCCGCCCCGGCGAATACGCGGTCATTCCGCCCGAAGGGCGGGTGCGCAATGTCATTCCCGGCATTGAGGGCTGCACCATGTCCATCATTGCTTCGCCCAAACTGGGCGCGAGCTTTGTGCAGTATGTGGGCACAGCCCTGCCCGGCGGCGGCACGGTAACCCCCTTTGCACAAGAGCCGGGCGTGGAGGCCTTTTTGTATGTCATGGACGGCAAGGACGCGCTGACTGCCGCCACCTGCGGGCTTAAGGAAATGCTCACCCCCGGCGGCTACGCCTTTGCTCCCGCTGGCACAGGCCTTGCCTTTACCAACACCACTGATGCCCCGGTGCGCTTTTTGCTCTACAAGCAGCGCTACATAGCCCTGTCCGGGCACGAGGCCGAGCCCGTGTTTGGCAATACCGCAACAATGCCGGAACGCATCTACGAAGACATGGCCAATGTCTTCATTCGCGACCTGCTGCCCACCCACCTTGGCTTTGACATGAACATGCACACCCTCAGCTTTGAGCCCGCAGGCTGCCACCCCTTTGTGGAAACCCACGTGCAGGAGCACGGGGCCTACCTGCTGGAGGGCGAAGGCATCTATCTGCTGGGGGCCGAGTGGATTCAGGTGCAAAAAGAGGATTTTATCTTCTTTGGCCCCTACACCCCGCAGGCCGTGTACGCCACAGGCCGTGGCAGGCTGACCTACATCTATTCCAAAGACTGCAACCGCGACGTGGCCCTGTAGCCTGCCGCTCATTCAATAAGGATATACCATGTCACAGTTTGGCGAAATTTACCGGGACGAAGACGTTGATATTTCGGTGCTGCACGGCAAAACCATTGCCATCATCGGCTACGGCAGCCAGGGCAAGGCCCAGGGCAAAAGCCTGCGCGACAGCGGCATCAACGTGATCATAGGTGTGGGCGACAGAGCCGTGCACAACAGCTGGAAGGACGCCGAGGCCGACGGCTTTGCCGTGTACGACATCGAAGAGGCGGTCAAAAAAGCCGACATCGTGCACATTCTGCTGCAAGACCCGGCCCAGCCCGCCGTGTACTATTCTTCCATCCACGCCCATCTGCGGCCCGGCCAGACCCTCAGCTTTGCGCACGGTTTCGCCATTCTGTACGGCACCATCAAGCCGCCCAAGGATGTGGACGTCATTTTATTTGTGCCCAACGGCCCCGGCCCCGTGGTGCGCCGCAAGTTCAAGGAAGGCTCAGGCATCTACGGTGCTGTGGCCGTTGATCAGGACGCCAGCGGCCACGCCGCCGCCACGGCCCTGGCCATTGCCAAGGGCGTGGGCAGCACCCGCGTGGGAACCATCAAGCTTTCCTTCCAGCACGAAACAGAGGGCGACAACTTTGAAGAGCAGGTGCTCTACGGCGGGGCCATCCAGCTCATGCGCTCCATCTACAAGGTCATGACCGACAACGGCTACCCGGCATCCTTTGCCTATGCCAAGGCCGTGCGCTCCATCCGCTCCATCATCGACGACATCGACGAAGTGGGCATTGAGGAATACCTCACCCGCCGCGCCAGCCGCACCTGCGAATTTGCCGTGCGCACCTCTGGCCCGCGCGTCATCAATGAGGATGCCATCCAGCAGATTTTTGAAGAAACGGAAAAAGGCGTCTTTGCCCGCAACTGGCTGGGTGAATTCAATCTGGGCATGCCCACCCTCAACCGCATGCGCCGCACCTGGGCCGAATCGGACATGGAACGCACCGGCAAGCTGTTCCGCGACAAGTTTGGCATGTCATAGGGAAACCAGCCCTGAAGGGGGAGGAGTCCCGGCGGGGTACGGTGGCAGGCCGCACCCCGCCCTTGAGCGCAAAAGCAGAAATGAAGGGAGAACGCATGAACAGTGTGCGTGTAAACAAGGCGCGGCTGCAAAACCGCATGGAAGCTATATCTGCCTTTGGCGCAACCGCAGGCGGCGGTGTGACCCGGCTGGCCCTTTCCGATGCCGACAGGGGCGCGCGCCAGCAGCTTTGCACATGGCTGGCCGAGCTTGACTGCGAAATACATGTGGACGCTATGGGCAACATCTTTGGCGTGCTGCCCGGCAAGGACAGAACCCTGCCCCCGGTAATGACAGGCTCGCACGGCGATTCGCAGCCGCTTGGCGGCCGCTTTGACGGCATGCTGGGCGTGGTGGCCGGGGTCGAAGTGGTGCACGCCCTGCGCGATGCCGGGGTTCGCCTGCTGCGCGACCTTGTGGTGGCCGACTGGACAAATGAGGAAGGCTCGCGCTTTACCCCCGGCTGCACTGGCTCTGGCGTGTGGGCTGGCAAACTTGAGCAGCAGGCCATGTACGCGCTCAAAGACCAGCAGGGCACAAGCCTTGGCAGCGAACTTGAGCGCATTGGCTACCGGGGCGATTCCCGCTATTTTCCGCGCCTGGTGCACGCGGCCTTTGAGCTGCACATAGAGCAAGGCCCGGTGCTGGAAGAAAAGAATATTCCCATTGGCGTGCCGCAGGGCATTGTGTGCCTGCGCTGGTACAACGTGCGCATTCAGGGCGTACCCAACCATGCTGGACCCACGCCCATGACCAGCAGGCACGATGCCGTATACGCCTTTTCGCTCATGGCAAGTCGTATTTTTGAAATTGCCCGCGATTCCGGTCAGGTGGTGGCCACCGTGGGCGAGGTGCACGCTTCGCCCAATTCGCGCAATGTCATTGCCGGGGATGTGCAGTTTACCATTGATGTGCGCGGCTGGGACGAGGCCGCAACCGACGATGTGTGCCTGCGTATAGAGGCTGCGCTGGCCGAGGCCGCGCAACTGGCAGGCTGCGAGGTGACACCCGAGCGCATCTGGCAGGTTTCGCGCGTGCCCTTTGACCAACGGCTGCGCGCAATGGTGGCCGAGGCCGCAACCAACCTTGGCCTGCCCTGCCTGGACATGGTTTCCGGGGCTTCGCACGACATGATCTACATTGCCCAGGTAGCGCCGGGAGCCATGATCTTTGTGCCCAGCACCGGCGGGCGCAGCCATGCCGAGGTAGAAAACACCACATGGCAAGACTGCGCCGCTGGCACAGACGTATTGCTGCAATGCCTCATGCGCGCGGGTAACGAACATGGCTAGCAGGGCCAGCAGACCTAATGATGCATAACAAGCCGATTTAGCGGTATTTTGGGCATCAGTCTTGCTGCCGCATGCAGCTTGGCCGCACCTCGGCAACCTCAAAAATTCCATTCTTTTCAGTTTTATTGCACGGGCCGGTCTTGCATGGCAGACCGGCCCGCTTCTTTGCGGCCCCCTGCCAAGGTGGCGCATTGCCCAGCGGGGCTTTGCCGTGTATGCTGGCCCCTCGCCGCTAAGGCTGCGGCAGGAACAAGTGTAAAGGAACCCAATGCAAAAAGTGACCATTCATACTGACGGCTCGTGCCTTGGCAATCCCGGCCCCGGCGGCTGGGCCGCAGTGCTCAAACTCGAAGATCAGGACTACCGCAAGGAATTTGCCGGTGGCTACAAGCTGACCACCAACAACCGTATGGAAATTCTGGCTGTTGTGGAAGCTCTGGGCCAGCTGCAAAGCCCCTGTGAAGTCGAGCTGTACTCTGACTCAAAATATGTCTGCGACAGCATTGAAAAACGCTGGGTCTGGGGCTGGCAAAAAAAGGGCTGGATCAAGAGCGACAAAAAGCCCGCCCTCAATGTGGATCTGTGGCAGCGACTGCTGCCCCTGCTTGCCACCCACAAGGTGCGCATGCGCTGGCTCAAGGGCCATGCGGGCCACCCGGAAAACGAGCGTTGCGACGTTCTGGCCCGTGCCGAGGCTGGCCGCAGAGATCTGCCCCCCGACACAGGCTACAAACCCTAACCACATACGCACACGCGCCCCTTGCCCTTGCGGTTGCCCCGCAGGGGCACGCAAAGCAAGGTATTGCGCCTTTAGCCTTTCAGGCCAGCAGCCACAACTACCCGCATGACACCAATTACCCCAGATACCGCACTTTCGCTTGCCACGCTGTGGCATTCGCTTGGCTGGCCCCTGCTGCGTCTGCTTTTGGGTCTGGCCTTTGGTCTGCTGGTGGCAAATTTGCTGGAGGCCCTGCGCTGGACGCGGCATCTGGCGCGGCTGGCCGCACCGCTGGCACGGGCCGCCCATCTGCGCGACGTGGCGGGCGCGAGTTTTTCGCTGGCCTTTGTTTCGCCCGCCGCCGCCAACGGCCTGCTTTCAGACAGCCACAACATCGGCGAGCTCTCAAACAACGAGCTCATGCTGGCAAACCTGTTCAACAGCCTGCCGGCCTATCTTGTGCACACGCCCACCATTTTTCTGCTCACATGGCCAGTGCTGGGAACCCCGGCCCTTGTGTACGTGGCCCTGACCCTTGTGGCCGCAGCCGGGCGCACGGGCTTTACCATTCTGTTGTCGCGCCGCATTTTGCCGCCGCCACCGCCCGGCTGCATTGCCTGCAAGAACCTCAAGGAACAGGGAACCTCGTGGGGCGACGCCCTGCGCAAGGCATGGCAGCGTTTTTTGCGCCGCCTGCCCAAGCTGGTGTACTTCACAGTGCCCATCTATGTGCTTATGTTCTACTTGCAGCGCTATGGCTATTTTGCGCTGGCCGAGGTGTGGCTGGCCGACCATATGGGCTGGCTTTCGTTTTTAAAGCCTCAGGCCATGGGCATCATTGTGCTGCATCTGGCGGCAGAACTGGGCGCGGCCCTTGGGGCTGCTGGCAGCGTGCTGCAAACGGGCGGGCTTTCGCCGCGCGATGTGGTGCTGGCCCTCATGGTGGGCAACATTCTTTCCACACCCATGCGCGCCATACGCCACCAGTTTCCGTCGTACTCCGGCTTTTTCCGGCCCGCGCTGGCCCTGAGGCTGATATTGGCCAATCAAGGATTACGGGCCGCAAGCATGACTGTTGTGACCATTGCCTATTACTTTTGCACATAAGAGTTGGAAAATGAGCCAGTTACCAGAGCTTGACGAAGTGCAGGAAAATTTCAATATGGGCATCATCTGCGCCCAGCAGGTGCTGGCCCACTTTGCCGACCGCCTCAACCTGCCGGAAGAAACCGCCCTGCGCGTGGCCTCTGCCTTTGGCTCTGGCATGGGCAAGGCCGAGGTGTGCGGCTGTGTTTCGGGCGCGCTTATGGTGCTGGGTCTCATGCACGGGCCCAGCGGCCCCTGCCCCCGCCCGCAAAAGCAGGCATTCTATGATCGGCGCGACGCCTTTACCGAAGCCTTTGCCAAGGCGCACGGCAGCTTGCAGTGCCGTGCTATTTTAGGGCACGACCTCACCACGCCCGAGGGCATGGCCGCCGTGCGCAAGGACAACCTCTTTATCAAAACCTGTGCGCCCCTGGTTTGCACAACCTGTGCGCTGCTTGAAGATTACCTGTAGGAGCATCATCATGACCGAAACCGCCCCCCATACTGCCGAAACCCCGGCCACCGAAGCCGCCGCACCCGAGGTAGCCGCCGCGCCTGCCGCTTACGCCCCCCATGTTCAGGTGATCAAGCCCGAACACACGGGCGCGCGCGTCAGTGTGCTGGTGCAGCCGGAAGAAAAACATCTTTCCATGCCCCGGCCCAAAACCTCGCGCCAGCTGCTTGCGGCTCTGGGCCTTGCAGAAGAAACCGCTCTTGTGGCCCGCGAGGGTCAGCTGCTCACCCCCGACCGCCACATCTGGCCTGGCGATAACCTGCTGGTGCGTAAGGTAGCCTCTTCTGGCTAGCTCTGCCTTGCCGCGCCACGCGGAAAATGGTAACCGCAACATATGCTGAACCTAGATATTTCTCATGTGCTGAGCACCCTGGCTGTGGCCGCAGTTCCCGCTTTGCTGGGCATCATCCTGCACGAGGTTGCCCACGGCTGGGTGGCCTATCGTTGCGGCGATCCCACGGCCAAGTTCATGGGGCGCCTGACCGTCAACCCCCTGCCGCACATTGATCCCATGGGGCTGCTGGCCTTTGTGCTCACCAGCCTTTCCGGGGCCTTTGTTTTTGGCTGGGCCAAGCCTGTGCCGGTCAACCCCCGCTACTTCCGCAATCCCGCAAAAGACATGATGCTGGTTGCCCTTGCCGGGCCGCTCACAAACTTTTTGCTGGCCACACTTTTTGGCCTTTTGCTGTGGGCGGTTGTCCACGTTTTTCCGCCACAGCAATGGATGCACAGCAGCAGTTATGTGTTTGCACTCAAGACTATCCAGACTGGCGTGATCATTAATTTTGGTTTGGGCTGGCTGAATCTGATTCCCATCCCACCGCTGGACGGCAGCAAGGTCGTAGCCTATTTTTTGCCCCCAAACGCTTCATATCGTTATCTGAGTATCGAGCGTTACGGCTTTGTCATTCTTTTGTTGTTGCTGTTTACCGGAGCACTCGGCCTGGTGCTGGGGCCGCTGGTCAGCGGCAGCTCCGTGGGCCTGCTCTCTCTTTTGGGCTTGATCTAGGCCGCGCCGCCATGAACGGTTCTGGTTGGCACGTTCCCCTGCAACACGCGCAGCTGCGCGCATAAGAGGATTGCAGTGAAATTCGTTGGCGTAGACTACGGCCTGGCGCGTACCGGCCTTGCCGTATCCGACCCGGAAGGACGGCTGGCCTTTCCCCTGATGACCTTGCGGCTTGAGGATTTTTCTGACCGCAAGGCCTTTCTGGCTGCCCTTGCCGAGCGCATTGTGGAGGCCGGGGCCGAGGCCGTTGTGGTGGGGCTGCCCCTCACCCTTGATGGCGAGGAAAGCCTGACCACCCGCCAGATACGCAATGTTACCGAGCGCCTCAAGCGCCGGGTATCCCTGCCTTTTTTCTTTATGATGGAAGCGCTGAGCTCTCAGGAAGCGTGGTCTGACCTGCGTGAAGCGGGTCTGAAGATGCGCAAACGCAAGGCCGTGCTCGACCAGCAGGCCGCCGTGCGCATTCTTTCCTCCTTTCTTTCGCTTGCGCCGCAAGACCGGAGCCCCGCATGAAGATTCTGCTGCGCACGCTTGGGCTGCTATTTTTGCTGGCCCTTGCAGGTGGGGGTTGGGTGGCCTACGAGGCGCACACCTTCCTGAACACCGCGCCCGAAACACCTGGCCGCGAGGTTTTTTATGATGTTCCCACCGGGGCGCGTCTTGCGCAGGTGAGCGCGGGGCTCGTCAAGCTGGGCGTGGTTACGGACGCCCGCAAGCTTGATCTGCTGGCCCGCTATAAAAAGTGGGAAAACCGCCTTCAGGCTGGCCGCTTTGCCCTCAATACCGGCTGGCTGCCGGAAAAGGTTCTGGACGAACTGGTCAACGGCCACCCGGTACTCTACCGCGTTACCGTGCCAGAGGGCCTTACATGGTGGCAGACAGGCAAGGTGCTTGAAGAAGCAGGGCTTGTTGTTTTTGAAGATTTTCGCAAGGTTGTGACCGACCCAGACTTTCTACGCCACTACGGCATCCCCTTTGCCACGGCAGAGGGCTTTTTGATGCCAGACACCTATCTGCTTAAAAAGAATGAAGTTATTGATATAGCGCAGGCCAGGGCCGTTGCCGGGCGCATGGTGGACAACTTCTGGCGCAAGACAGCCAACTTGTGGCCCGACGGCAAAAAGCCGGGGCCAGCACAGGCTGCCCAGCTCAAGACCTGGATCATCCTTGCGTCTATTGTGGAAAAAGAAACGGGCATCGACACCGAACGCGCCCGCGTGGCAGGCGTGTACCAGAACCGCATCAACAAGGGCATGCTGCTTCAGGCCGACCCCACGGTGATCTACGGGCTTGGCCCGGCCTTTGACGGCAACCTGCGCCGCCGCGATCTGGACGACGCCAACAACCTGTACAATACCTATCAGCGCCCCGGCCTCACACCCGGGCCCATTTGTTCGTTCGGCGCTGCCGCCCTGGCCGCAGCCATTCGCCCAGAGGCGCACAACTATCTGTACTTTGTAGCTAAATTTGATGGTGGCGAGCACGTATTTTCCACCAACCTCACCGACCACAACAAGGCTGTGCGGCAGTATCTGCAAAACCGCCGCAGCCCCAAGCCCGCCGCGCCCGCAGCGCGCTGAGGAGGCTTTTGTGAAGTATCTCATCGTTGAAGATTTTTCTGGCCAAGAAGTGCCCTTTATCTTTCCCCGCCGAGTGGACCACAGCGACATGCGCGAACAGCTGCCCTACAGCCGCGTGGTTTCTGCCGGGTTTGTGGAACTGGGCCCCTCTGGCTTTGCCTGCACGGGCGGCAACCCCGAGCTGCAACTCAAGGCCAGACCAGCAGAAGACGCGGCCATTATAGCCGAGGCCCTGCGGCAACGCTGAACCCGCGCCGCAAGGCTTTTGGACCCATCCAGTTACGGAGCGCACCATGCCCAAGCCGCAGCCGAGCTTGCCCGGCCTTGTCATAGGCGGCACGGGCAGCAATTCCGGCAAAACAACCCTTACCCTGGCCCTGCTCTGCGCACTGCACGAGCGGGGTCTTGTGGCGCGTGCGGCCAAAACCGGGCCAGACTATATTGATGCGGCCTTCCACGCCGCCCTTACCGGGCAACCAGCCGCCAACCTCGATACATGGATGTGCCGCGAAGCTGCGCCCTCTCCCACAGAGCGCCCCTTGCGGGGCGGTTGTGGGCCATCAAATAGGCCAATCAGCGGTCTGCCTGCAGGACTGAGGCGCGTTTTTGCACGCATGTCTGCGCCTTGCAGCCAGGCGCTGGCAAGCGGCACAACAGCCGCCATGTCCGACATTCTGCCCCCTATTTTGCCCAATATTTTGCCAGATATTTTGGTTGTAGAAGGTGCCATGGGCCTGTTTGACGGCGGCCACAGAGGCGCTGGCAGCACGGCCCATTTGGCCGCCCTGCTGGGGCTGCCTCTGCTGCTGGTGCTCAATGCCGGGGGCATGGGGCAATCGGTTGCCGCGCTGGCCGAGGGCTTTCTGCGCCATCGGCCCGTCTGGGCGGGAACACGCCCCCTGCACTTTTTGAGCATGGTCTGCACCCATGTGGGCAGCCCCCGCCACGCCGACCTGCTGCAACAGTCGCTGGCCCCAGTGAGCAAGAGCAGCGGGGTTCCCCTGCTGGGCCTCATGCCACGGCAGGGTGCGCCCTCCCTGCCAGCCCGCCATTTGGGGCTGGTCGAAGCACGCGAGGCTCTGCCCGCCGTTGACAGGCAAGCCCTTGCCCACTGGGCAGAAGACCACTGCGATCTCGACCTCTTGCTGCACAGGGCTGGCGCTGCCACACTGCGGCGGACTTCGCCCGACCATGCTGCCACGCCAGTCAACCATGCACAAAAGCAACCAGAATTGCCGCCAGATGCCACGCCCGCAAGCCGGTTTTTCCCCGCTTCCTATTCAGCCACGCGGCGCAGCAAGCACCCCCTGCGCATCGGTCTGGCATGGGACGAGGCCTTCAGCTTTTGCTACGCCGACCTGCCCGCCGTGCTGGGCGAGCTCAAGGCAGAGGTGGTGACCTTTTCGCCGCTGCGGGATACCGCGCCGCCGCCCGGGTGCGCGGGCCTGTACTTTCCCGGTGGCTACCCCGAGCTGCACGCCGCGCGCATTGCCGCCAATACACAGATGCGCACGGCCCTGCACAACAAGGCCGCTCAGGGCATGCCCATGTACGGCGAATGCGGGGGCTACATGTACCTTATGGATTCTCTACTGCTTGACGGCCAGCAGTACGCCATGAGCGGCCTGCTGCCGCGCAGTTGCTCATTGGGGCAGACCAAGGCCGCCCTTGGCTACCGCGCCGCACTGGCACACGCTGACTGGCCCACGCCCAGCGCCACCCAGAGCAGCATTCCCAAGGACAGCGCCCCCAGCCCCTTGTGGGTACGCGGGCACGAATTTCATTATGCGCAGGAGCAAGCCGACCCCCTGCCAGCCCAGTGCAGCCCCCTGTGGCAGCTGCACGACAGCCAGGGCCGTTTTTTGCGGGCCGATGGCTGCCGCATGGGCTCTGTGGCGGGCTCGTGGCTGCACTGTTACCCCGAAGGCTCACGCCGCTTCTGGCGCGCATGGCTGGGCCTTTGCTCGGCCTATCTTTCAGCCCAAGGCACATAAACCATGACACACACCGCTACTTCCGCTCCCTCGGTGGAGCTTGACCCGGCCTGCACCCCGGCCCATATCGAAACACGTTCGTTTGAAATCATCGATGCCGAAATTCCCGAACCGCGCCCCTTTGATGGCGCTTTGTGGAGCGTGGCCCGCCGCTGCATCCACACGCTCGGCGATACGGACATTGTACACGACCTGCGTCTGAGCCGACAGGGGCTGGAAGCTGGCGTGGCCGCCCTGCTGGCTGGCTGCACCGTGTACACCGACACGCGCATGGCGGCGGCTGGCCTGCCCATGCGCCGCCTTGAGCCGCTGGGCGTAACCGTTACCCCGCTCATGGCCCTGCCCGGTCTGGCCGAGCTGGCCGCAAGCCGGGGAACCACGCGATCCCGCGCGGGGCTTGAGAGCATTGCCCAAAACATGGGCGGCAATATTGTGGTGATTGGCAACGCACCCACAGCCCTGCTGGGGCTTTTGGACGTGCTGACGCAAGGGGCCCAGCCGCCTGCCCTGGTTGTGGGCATGCCCGTGGGCTTTGTGAATGCTGCCCAGTCAAAGGAGCTTTTGCAGCAAAGCCCGTGGCCCCACTTTACCCTGCTGGGGCGCAAGGGCGGCTCGGCGGTGGCGGCAGCCTGCATCAACGCTCTGGCCGATCTGGCCCTGGAAAAGCGCGGGCTCACAAGCGTGGCCGCGCTGTAGGGCACCCCCATACCCCCCCCTTCAAAAGATTCTACCCTGAAAGTATCCGCAATCTTCGCCTTGAAATTTGCCCCTGGCCTGTTCTTGCTATTTTTTTCATAGCGCGCTATGGATTCCATAGCGCGCGCAAGAACATTCACCGCTGTTGTCCGCAGGCATGCAAAACATGCGGCCACAGCCTCAGAGTCAAACAGCAAGGAGAATCCCCATGCCTGTCATCACCATTGCCATGCACAGCACCACTGAAGAAGTGAAGAAGAACCTGATCGAAGGCCTGACCGCAGCCGCCGTGACCGCTACGTCCGTGCCGCAGGAGAAGTTTGTGGTCTTTGTGGAAGAATACGAAACCGACGCCATCGGCATCGGCGGGCGCACACTCAAGGCAATCAAGGCGGCCCAATAGGGCGCAGAACTTGCGCCTGTCGGCCAGCCATCTCTAACTGGAAGAGGTATCCCCGGAGGGGGCAGCCGCAGCGAGCCTGTATCTTCGCAGCTCGTTCCAGCGCTCGGCTTCCTCCGGGGCCACTTCCATGGCCCAATCAATGGCCCAGGCCCCAAAGGGTTCCAGCAGCTGGCTCAATTCAACACCCAAGGGCGTAAGGGCGTAGCCTTCGTCTGTGGAGCACACAAACCTGGCCTCGCGAAGTTCTTTGAGGCGGCTATTGAGCACCGCCGGAGAGATGGATTCGCAAGCCTCCTGCAAAGCGCGGAAGGTGGCGGGCCCGCCACGCAACTGCCAGATGACGCCCATGGCCCACCGCTTGCCCAAGAGGTCAAAAAGCGCCATGAGCGGCACGCCGCTGCGTGAACCGCGAACTGGCTTGCCTGGTTTGGGTATGCTCATTGGGAAATTCCGTGGGCCTTAGGCCTGATTCTGCGGCTTTTGCGCCGAATCTGTAACAGTGGCCTGTGCGACAGTGGCCGTTTTTCCCGAAGCATTTGAGGAAGCACCATCAGAATCTTCTGGGATGGCTGTCTTCTCCACCACCTCAGCCGTGCCAACATCTTCAGCCGATTCAGGGCTGATAATTTCCGCATCGGTCACGTCGTCATCATGGTTTGCGGGCGCGTGGTTTGCGCACGCGGCCGGGGCTGCCACGATATCGGCTGTAGCATGGGCGTCCGTTGAACCGGTTTCGGCATCAAGCACCGGGGGCAGGGCCTTGGCCTCCACCACCTGCCCGCCAAGGGCCAGCCTCTGCATCTCGTTTTGCGGCAGGGGAATGCAGCCCTTGTCCACCAGCACTATGCCCGTGCGCTCCAGCACCTCGCGCCGGTACTCATATTCCTGCTGCATACGGTGGTGGCGGTACATGAACCAACGGTGCACCAGATAGCACACGGCAATCATGGCTGCCAGACTGCCCGCAATCCAGGGGATATAATCGGTCAGCGCGCCGCCCATGCGCACAAGGGCAGAAAAAGCCCCGTCCACAAAAAACAGACCCGCGCCAAGCAGCATGATGCCCAGCAACAAAACTACAGTGGGCGCGTTGCGGATAATGGCATAAAAACGGCGCAGCCGTTCAGGAACCTGTTCATCGTCGGTATTCTGCGCGCCTGCCTGCGCTTCGGCCCGCTGGCCGTCTTCACGCCCCAGATAGCGCGAAACCCAGGTTCCCGAAAGGTGCACAATCAGCATAAGGCCCACAGGGGCAAGCACCGCAGCCACGGCCCAGCCCAACCAGGGAAAGCGTGCCAGCGGCGGCCCACCGGGCACTTCGGGTGCGGCGTGCATGACACCGTAGAAAAAAGACACGCCGCCAACCACCAGTTCCACAAAAAAAATGGCCACCATAAGATATATAAGCGCGTCCTTGTACGGCCCTGCGTACCAGGCTTCGCCCTGAGCGCTGCGGCCCTTGCCAGCAGATGCGGCTGGCTGCCCTTGCGCTTCTGACTTGTTTTTCTCTGTTTTCTGCATTGTTACCTCGGTTCCCAAAACATACGATGTGGCGCTTTTTCCCGCAAGTCCCCATACCCCGAAACAAGGATTTCACGGCCACGCATCGCCCTTGCCCAGAAGGCGCATCTGGCTTACCTTGCCTGCATGCACACTGGGAGGTTCTCATGCATGTTCTGGTGACCGGCGCAGCGGGTTTTATTGGCTACCATCTTTCCCGGCGACTTTTGGCCGATGGGCACAGCGTTGTGGGCGTTGATAATTGCAACGACTATTACGATGTGCACCTAAAAAAAGACCGTCTGGCCCAACTTGCAGCAATGCCGGAAGCGAAGAATTTTCGACACGAGCCCCTGGACATGGCCGACGGCCCCGCCATGGCCGCCCTGTTTGCCCGCGAGGGTTTCACCCATGTGGTCAACCTTGCGGCCCAGGCTGGCGTGCGCTACAGCCTCCAGAACCCGGAATCGTACCTCAATGCCAACCTGCTGGGCTTTGGGCATATTCTTGAAGGCTGCCGCCAGAACAAGGTGGGGCATCTGCTTTTTGCCTCGTCTTCTTCTGTCTATGGCATGAATGCGGCGCGGCCCTACAGCGTGCACCACAATGTTGACCACCCGGTCAGCCTGTACGCGGCCACCAAGAAAAGCAACGAACTCATGGCCCACGCCTACAGCCATCTGTTCCGCATACCCTGCACGGGTCTGCGCTTTTTTACCGTTTACGGCCCCTGGGGCAGGCCCGACATGGCCCTGCACCTGTTTACCACGGCCATTGTGCGCGGCGAGCCCATCAAGGTATTCAACGAAGGGCGCATGCGCCGCGACTTTACCTATATTGACGACATCGTCGAGGGCGTGGTGCGCCTGCTGCCTCTGGCCCCGCAGGCAGACCCGCACTTTGACCCCGAAAACCCCAACCCCGCCAGCAGCTCCGCGCCCTGGCGCATCTACAACATCGGCAACAACAATACGGTGGAACTCAACGACTTTATCAGCACACTTGAAGACGCCCTTGGCATGAAGGCCCGCAAAGAGCTTTTGCCCATGCAGCCGGGCGATGTTGAATCCACCTGGGCCAATATTGACGACCTCACCGCCGCCACCGGCTTTGCCCCCTCCACGCCCCTTAGCGAAGGTATTGCCCGCTTTGTGGACTGGTACAAAGAGTACTATAAAATATGAACGACACATTCTCCACATCTGCGGATCATCTGAGCATATCCGCCCCCACGCCCGCCCGGCCAGAAATTCTGGCTCCGGCGGGCGACGCGCCTTCATTCCTGGCGGCCCTTGCCGCCGGGGCAGACGCCATCTATCTGGGGCTCAAACATTTTTCGGCCCGCATGCAGGCAGAAAACTTTGGCCTTACCGAACTTTCGCGCCTCACAGACCTTGCGCACGCCGAAAACGCGCGCGTCTATGTGGCCATGAACACCCTGGTCAAGCCGGGCGAACCCGCGCAGGCTTACCGTCTTGCGGCACGTCTGGCCCGTCAGGTGCGCCCCGACGGTCTCATCGTGCAGGATATGGCCATGCTTGATCTGGCGCGTCAGGCGGGCTATGAGGGCGGTCTTTTTCTTTCTACTCTGGCCAACCTCACCCATCCCGAAAGCCTGATTCAGGCCAAGCAACTGGGTGCTGACCGGGTTATTCTGCCGCGCGAACTTTCCATCGACGAAATTCGCATGATGGGCGAGGCTTGCCCCGAAGGCCTTGACCTTGAATGCTTTGTGCACGGCGCACTGTGCTATTGCGTTTCTGGCCGCTGCTACTGGTCGAGCTACATGGGCGGCAAAAGCGGCCTGCGTGGCCGCTGTGTGCAGCCCTGCCGCCGCGTGTACCGTCAGGGCGGCCCCGCTGCCATTGCCCTTGTGCGCAATGCGGAACGCGAGGAACAGGACCGCATGCGCCAGGAACAGTCGCGCATGGATATTGCCCGCAAAAACCGCACCGGTCGCGATGGGCGCGGCAGGCCCGACAGCCGGGGCAAGGGCGATGACCGCCGCAGCGAATCGTTTGACGCGCCCCGCCGCCCTAGCTCGCGCGGGCAGATACGCGGCAAGGAACACAATGGCCGCTGGTTCTCGTGTCTCGACCTTTCGCTGGACGTGCTGGCAAAAACCCTGCTGAACATTCCGCATCTTGTTTCGTGGAAGATTGAAGGCCGCAAAAAAGGCCCGCACTACGTATACCACGTGGTTACGGCCTACCGCATGCTGCGCGACAATCCCGGCGATGCCCAGGCCCGCAAGGCTGCGGAAGAAATATTGCAGATGTCGCTGGGGCGGCCCGCCTCGCGCGCCCGCTTTTTGCCACAAAAGGACCATATCATCCCCACCTCGCCAGACGGTCAGACCAGCTCAGGCCTGTTGGCGGGCAAGATACGCATCGAGCCCGAAGGCGGCGTGACACTCAAGCCTTATTTTGAGCTGTTGCCGCAGGACTACCTGCGCGTGGGTGTTGAAGACGAACGCTGGCACGCCACCATGCCCGTGACCCGGCGCATTCCCAAGGGCGGCAGCCTTACCATCCGTCTGCCCAAGCACAAAACGCCCAAGGCCGGCACGCCCGTCTTTCTTATTGACCGGCGCGAACCAGAGCTCATGCGCATCATCAAAAGCTGGCAGGCACGCCTTGAGGCCATGCCCTCACGCCCCAGCAAGGCTGTGGAAAGCGAACCGCGTTTGCCCAAGCCCATCAAGGCCAAAACCCGGCCCGACATGTATGTGCGCTCCAGCGTGCCCCACGGCAAAGAAACCCGCACCAACCGCAGCCAGTTGCAGGGTCTCTGGCTTTCGGCCCGCAGTGTCGAGCTTTCGCGCACTGTGGCCCCGCGCATGTGCTGGTGGCTACCCCCGGTTATCTGGCCAGAAGAAGAGGAAACCATACGCCGTTCCATCGGGCGGCTGTGGCGTGACGGCGCACGGCATTTTGTGTGCAACGCGCCGTGGCAGCGCGGCCTGTTCCCCGATCAGCTTGGTGAAGACGCCGACCTGCTGGCCGGGCCCTTCTGCAACGCTGCCAACGCCCCTACCCTTGGCATACTGGCCAAGATGGGTTTTGTGGGCGCGTTTGTGAGCCCCGAACTTGCGCAGGAAGACATGCTGGCCCTGCCCGCACAAAGCCCCCTGCCTCTGGGCGTGGTGCTTTCGGGCTACTGGCCCGTGGGCATCAGCCGCTTTGGGCTGCTGGGCGTCAAGGCCAACGAGCCCTTCTTGAGCCCCATGGGTGAACCTTTCTGGGCGCGGCAGTACGGCGGCAATATCTGGATATACCCCGGCTGGCCGCTGGATATCACCAGCAAGCGACAGGAACTTCTGGCAGCTGGCTACAGCTTTTTTGCCCATATGCAGGAAAACCCGCCCGCCTCTGTGCCCGACATGCGGCGTAAGAGCCTGTTCAACTGGGAAGGCGACCTGCTGTAACCCTGCGGGGTGGGCCAAGGCTGGCCCTTACCGCCATTGCAGCACCCTAACGCACTCAACGGGCCGCCGTCAGATTACTTCTGTCGGCGGCCCTTCTCTGGCGCAGGAACCAAATGCAGACGCAAGAGCCTTTTTACAGCGCCCGTCGGCTTTTTCCGCGTGGGCTTGAGCAGCCGCAAGGCAGCCTGCGCTTTGGCGCGGATGCCCTTTTGCTGGCGGCCTTTGCTGCACGCGGGGTAGAAGGCATGAACGAGGCGCGGCGTAAACAGCTCACAGCTGCCGAGCTGGGCTGTGGCTGCGGTGCTGCCCTGCTGGCGCTGGCCCTGCGCTGCGAAACCGTTACAGGGCTTGGGCTGGAAAGGGAGGCCCCCCTTGTGCAAGCCGCCACCGCCAACGCCCTGCGCCTTGGCCTTGCGGACAGGCTGCACTTTGCGCAAGCCGACCTTGCAGACAGGGCCTTGCTTGCGGCCTTGCCCGACTTGCCCGGCGTAAACGGCTGCAAGGCTGGCAGCCTTGATCTGGTGCTGGCCAACCCACCCTACGGTGTGGAGGGCCGCCCCTCGCAAAGCCACATGCGCGAACGCGCGCTACGGGGCACGCAGGGTGCGCACGTTGCGGAAAACCGCACACAGGTGCTGACAGTTTTTTGCAGGGCCGCAGCTGGCCTGTTGCGGCATCAGGGCTATTTTTTTTGTATTTATGACGCGCTGGCCCTGCCGCACTTGAGCAGCGCACTGGATGCCTCAGGCTTTGGCCTGCGCGGCCTGCTGCCAGTCAGAACATACGCATCAAGGCCCGCCCTGCGGGTGCTGGTGCTGGCCCGCAAAAATGCGGCCCACCAGTGCGCCATCGAAGCGCCGCTGACCCTGCATGTGGGCAAGCCACGTGGCGGCAAAAAAGGCACAGCCCAAACAGAATCGGGCCAGACTGCTACTGCACAGGCAGATACGGCACAGACCACCACGGTCAGCCCCCGCTGGTCGGCACAGGCCCTGCGTTTTTGCCCCTGGCTTGGCTGAGACAACAAATTTCAAATCAGACGTACGCACCATATGCCCGTAAGGTGAACCATGAACTTTATCGCTGATCTGCACATACATTCCCGGTTTTCGCGCGCCACAAGCAAGGCGCTCAATGCCCGTCATCTGGCGGCCTGGGCCCGCTGCAAGGGCATCAACGTGCTGGGCACGGGCGACTTTACGCATCCGCAGTGGCGGGCAGAACTGGCAGAGCATCTGGTGCTCGATGAGGCCACCGGCCTGTACCGGCTGGCCGTGGAGCCGGAAACCTTCGACTTCATGGACGCCCCCACGGGCTCGGCCCTGCCGCAATCCCCGCCCCCGCTGTTCATCTTGCAGACAGAGATCAGCTCCATCTACAAGCGCGGCGGCAAGGTACGCAAGGTACACAACCTTGTCTTTGTGCCCACCCTTGAAGACGCGGAGCGCCTTTCGCGGCGGCTGGCGCAGATCGGCAACCTCAATGCCGACGGCCGCCCCATTTTGGGGCTGGATTCGCATGATCTGCTCGAAATCATGCTGGAATGCGCCCCCGGATCGGTGATGATTCCCGCCCATGTGTGGACGCCCTGGTTTGCGCTGTTTGGCTCCAAATCTGGCTTTGACAGGCTTGAGGACTGCTACGGCGATCTTTCGGAACACATCTTTGCCCTTGAAACCGGCCTTTCGTCCGACCCGGCCATGAACCGCCTTATCAGCGGGCTCGACGGTTACGCTCTTGTGTCCAATTCGGACGCGCATTCCGGGGCCAATCTGGGCCGCGAGGCCAACCTTTTTGCGGGCCGCCCCAGCTATGCGGGCATGTTTGCGGCCCTGCGCGCATCAGCCAAACGGCAGGATCAGAGCGCGCTGGACTGCCGCTTTCTTGGAACCATGGAATTCTACCCCGACGAGGGCAAGTACCACCTCGACGGCCACCGCGCCTGCAACGTGGTGCTTGAGCCCAAGGATTCGCTGGCTCTTGGCAACATCTGCCCCGTGTGCGGCAAACCGCTGACCGTGGGCGTGCTGCACCGCGTGCTGGAACTGGCCGACCGTGCAACCACTCCGCAACTGCCGCGCGAACCTGAAGTACGCCCCCTGATCCCGCTGGCCGAAGTTGTGGGCGAAATTCTGGAGGTGGGCCCCACATCGCGCCGGGTGCAGGAGCGTTACAGCCGCCTGCTGCGCGAGCTTGGGCCAGAACTGGATATTCTTTGCAGTTTGCCGGAAGCCGACATTCGCGCCCACTGGGAACCGCTTGGCGAGGCCGTGGCCCGCATGCGGCGCGGGCAGGTCTACCGCGAGGGCGGCTATGACGGCGAATACGGCACGGTGCGCGTTTTTGCGCCAGAGGAACTGGCCGACATGCGCGGGGCCCTGCCGGGAGTAAAAGCCCCTGCCAAACGTGGCCGTAAAAAAGCTGCCGCAGCAGCGGGCGAATCCGCAGCCCCCGATGCCACGACGGCCACAACCGCCACCACTGGCGTGCGTGTGCGCCGCGCTGGCCAGCTACTCACGGGCAGTACTGATGCCGCCGCTGCCTCCAATTTTGCTGCCGTTAAATCCGCAGCACAGCCCGACAACCCGGAGCAAATCTTTGCCTATTCCGCCGAGCAGAAGGCGGCGCTTAGCGCAGGGCCAGAGCCCGTGCTGGTGCTGGCTGGCCCCGGCGCTGGCAAAACCCGTGTATTGGTGGCCCGCTTGCAATGGCTTGCCGGGCAGGGCCAGGACATGAGCCGCGTGCTGGCCGTTACCTTTACGCGCCGCGCAGCCAACGAACTGCGCGAGAGGCTTTCAGGCGCATTTTCTGCGGCCTCTGGCACGCTGCCGCAGTGCGACACCCTGCACGGCATGGCCTGGGCGGCCCTGCGTGCTGCCAGCGGCGACAATGCCCCCCTGCTGCTGGGCGATGATGCGGCGCTGAACCTGTTTCGCCTGTCCAACCCCGGCCTTGAACCCCGTGAGGCCCGCAACCTGTGGGATCGGCTTGCCCTAGCGCGCGAGAGCTCAACGCTGGCGCACGAGCCTGCCCAAAGCCCGCTGGCGCTGGCAGCTGCCAGTTATACGGCCCGCAAAAACGCCGGGCAGCGCTATGTGGACTACGCCGACCTTCTGGATTGGTGGCTGGCCCACGCCAGCACCCTGCCCGAAAATATCCGGCCCCAGCATGTGCTGGTGGATGAGGTGCAAGACCTCTCTGCCGTGCAGCTTGCCATTGTGCGCGCTCTGCTGCCCGCCGATGGCAAGGGGTTTTTTGGCATTGGCGACCCGGATCAGGCCATTTATGGCTTTCGCGGGGTTACAGGCCAGAGCGAGGCCAGTTTGCGGGCCTGCTGGCCGGGGCTTACGGTGTACAGGCTTGGGCAGAGCTACCGCTCAAGCCAGAGCGTGCTCGACATGGCCCGCAGTCTGTTGCTCCACAAGGGCCAGTGCGGGCCCCTCAAGGCAGCGCAGCAGCTTACCGCTGATCTGCGCCTGTTCACCGCGCCAGACGAGCATGCAGAGGCCCGCTGGATTGCCGCACGCGTGCAGCACCTGCTTGGCGCAACAGCCCACACCCTCATGGACAGGCAGAACCCTGACGACCTGCACGGCCTTGCTGGAACCCTTGCCCCCGGTGACATTGCGGTTCTTGTGCGCCTCAAGGCACAGATCGCCCCCTTGCTGGCAGCGCTTGAAAAAGCTGGCATCCCTTGTGCTGCGCCCTCACAGGATGCTTTTTGGCAGGATCCTACCTGCGCCCGCCTGTTGGCCCTGCTTGGCGGATCTTGCGGTTTTGCGCTTTTTTTTGCGGATGCGCCAGACAGAGAAGCTGCGGGAGAAGGTGCACCGGAAAAAGCCGATGCCCTGCCGCGAGAATGGTGCACAGCTGGCAGTCTGCCCGCGCCAGAAGCTATGTCGGGCTGGCTGGCGGCCAGACCGTGGGCGGGCGAATTGTTTACTGGCGGCCACAGCTGGCGGCAACTATGCCGTACCTGGAAGCAGTGTGGTGGCTGGACAGCCTTTTTTGAGCAGCTGGCCTGGCTGCGTGAGGCTGAGCTTGTGCGCGAAAAGGCCGAACGGGTGCAGATTTTGACCCTGCACGCCTCCAAGGGGCTTGAGTTTCAGGCGGTATTTATTCCGGGGCTGGAAGACGGCCTGCTGCCCATGCATCGCAGTACACTGTTTGCGGGCAAGGACACCGATCCCGCCGAGCCGGACAATCAATATGAAGAACTCAGGCAGGATGAAGAACGCAGGCTGCTCTATGTGGGCCTGACGCGTGCGGCGAGGGCGCTCTTTTTGAGCCATTGCGAGCAACGCAGCCTTTACGGGCGCACCTTGCGCCTGCCGCCCTCGCCCTTTATGACCCAGATACGCGAATTTTGCCGTCACAGCTCGCTGGCTGCCCACACTCGCAAGGAGCACAAGCAGGTCAGCCTTTTTTGACAGGCACACTGGGTTGCAGCAACAAAAAAAGCGCCAAAGGCGCTTACATGTGTTCACGTATGCCTGAAGAGACGCGTCACGCATCGCTTCAGCCAAAAAAATTACAGTCCCGTGCCGCCAGAGTGCGGGCACGGGGCTGCGACAAAAATTGGGCGCAACTTCTTTTCCGGTCTGACAAATGCCATATCCGGCAAGGGATATTTGCAGAGAGCGTCGCCCGTTTGCGCGGGCAGCGAGGCTATTCTTCCAGCCAGGAGTCGTCTTCAAGCACCTTGTAGCCGCGCACGGTAAGATACACCACGCCGTCCGCCTCATCCACAAGACCTGAAACTTCAACAGGCAGGCTTACTTCATCGTCCAGGTCAACCCCGGCGCCACGCGGCACAATGCGGTATTCCACATCGTCCTGCACCACGGCAACACGGGCCTGTCTGGCATCCACAGAACGCGGCACTGCCGCAACATAGCCTCTGACGGTAATGGGATTCTTGTTCATAATCTCTAACATTGCCTTTCAATGCCGTTTTTTTCGCCTATAGCTCCTTTTATTTTATGACGCAAGCTTCCTTGGGCCAATTGCCTGTTTTTCTGCCCAACTGCGCTCATTTGCGGCAAAAAAACCCTACAGGCTGATTTTTTTCATCAGCTCGTACCAGTGCCCGCGCGATATGCCCGCCACCTCGGCAGCCTTTCGCACGTCTTCGCCGCTCAGGTCCCACACCTGCCGCACATAGGCTTTTTCAGCCTGCAACTTCCACTCGCGCAGGCTGGGCGGATTTTGCCCCGCCACATCCTGCCCGGTTAGATCCTGTCTGGCCATTTTCTGCTCGACCATTTCTTGAGCGGAAAACCCGCAACAGGCAGCAGTGGCCGCAAACCCGCCTGTGCTGCCCGGCAAACCTGCGGCCTGCCCCATGCGTCGCCGCACGCAATCAACGCGCATGTGTGTTGGCAAATGTACAGGCAGCAGCAGATCGCTCTTGCCAGATGCCAGACACGCGCGCTGTATACAATGTATCAACTCGCGCACGTTGCCCGGCCAGGCGTATTCCAGCAGCATGCCCAGGGTATCGTCTGAAAGATTTTTCTCTGTCTGATCGCTGGCAAGGCAAAACCGGGCTATTGCCTGTTGCGCCAGAGCAGGAATTTCGTCCAGCCTTTCGCGCAAGGGCGGAATCACAATGGTAATGCCCTGCAAGCGGTACAACAGGTCTGAACGAAAGCTGTTTTCCTTGGCCATGAGCTCAAGATTCTTGTTGGTGGCCGCCACCAGCCTGAAGTCACTGCTCACCTCGCGTACCTCGCCCACTGGACGAAAGCGCCGCTGTTCAAGAGCACGCAAAAATACTCCCTGCATGGGCTGGGGCAGGTCGCCCACTTCGTCCAGAAACAGCGTGCCCTTGTCTGCTGCCAGCAACAAGCCGTCGCGCGCCCTGTCTGCGCCGGTAAAGGCCCCACGGCTGTGGCCGAACAGATGACTCTCTACCAGGGTTTCTGGCAGCGAGGCGCAGTCCACGGTAATAAATGGCTTTGCAGCGCGGGCACTGTTACGAAACAGCGCCCGCGCAAACAACTCCTTGCCCACGCCCGTTTCGCCCAGCAGAAGCACGTTTACTTCGCTTTTTGCCGCTTGAGCCAGCAGTTTGAGGGCACGGCTCATTCCCTGCCCAGTTCCAAGTATGTGCCCGCTGTCCACCACCAGCGCATCGCTTGCTGACGAACGGTTTTGCCTGACTTGTAAAACCTGCTTCAAACACTGCTCAATATCACGCATTTGCAACGGTTTGGTCAAAAACTCCCACGCGCCTGAACGCAAGGCAGCCTCTGCATTGTCGCCGTCGCCATTGCCGGTAATGACCACCACATCAGGGCTACCGGGCAGATGTGCAAAATCTGCCTGAAATTCCAGCCCGTTACCATCTGGCAGCCAGACATCAAGCAGCACCACGTCCACAGGGTCTACGGCCATGCGCAGGGCTTCCTGAATGTTGCCTGCCATCAGGGTTTCGTGCCCCATGCGGTTGCAGACCACCTGCACCATGGTGCGCATGAGCCCCTCGTCGTCCACCACCAGCACTCTGGCCATCGGTCTGACTCCTTGCGCCTGTTCAGCGCAGCAATTGTGGCTGATCTTCTCATTCTGGCTGCCAGCGCAGTCCTAATTTGTCTGTTCTGGGTTCTTCTTTACCGCCAGAACCTCACTTGCTTCGATCATGGCCTTGCGCAAAGCGCGGGCGGCATCTGGCAAATGGCTGGCTTCGGCAACTTCTGCTGCGGTGGCTGCCGCGCGCAACTGATCAAGCCGCATGATACCTGCCGAATTTTTACAGGCGTGGGCTGTGCGGCGCAGCAGTTCTTCATCGGCATCGGCAAGAGCCGCGTCCAAAGCCGCAAGCCGCTCGTGCAGTTCACCCGCCAACACAGCCACAAGGCTCTTGAATACTTCGGCATCGTTATCCAGTGCTTCAAGCGCTGCATTGCGGTTCCACACTGCGGGTTCGCTGGTATGGCTTTGTACTGTGCTTGCATCAGTTTGAGATGACGCACTTTCTTTTTGTGGGTAGGGCAATGCGCTTTTGTCCAAATTTGAGGGTTGCTTCTTTGTCTGCCTTACGGATTCTGCATTTTTGGCAGCAAATATTTTTTCCAGCTTACAGCGCAACTGGGCAAAATTCAGGGGTTTCAAAAACACGCCGTCGGCCCCCAAGTCTTCACAGGTTTGCACAAACTCGCTGCTGGCTGTGGCTGTGTACACGATGGCCAGGGTTTCAGCCCGTGCCAGGGTTTCGCCATTACGCAGTGCTCTCAACACTTCAAGCCCGCTCAAGCCGGGAAGTCGGCTGTCGAGTATGAGCATATCCCACGGGCCCTGCCCTTGGTCGCGCAGAATTTCCAACGCACGTTCCGCGCTGGAGACAACGCAGGGTTCTGTCCCCATACTCATGAGCATTTGCTGTAAAGCATAGCCAATGGATATGGTGTCTTCTACCACCAGCACTTTCTTGCCTTGCAGGGAGATGTGGCATTGTGGCCGAACTTCTGGTTCTGCATGGTCTGTCTGATTTTGCGGCTGCTCGCAGGGCGTTAACAACACTTCAAGAGTAAAGCATGCGCCAAATCCCGGTTTGGAAGTCAGCCGCACTTCGCCCCCCATCAACCGTGCGAGGGTGCGTGCAATGTTCAACCCCAATCCCGTGCCGGGAGTTTGGGCACTTGCACGCCCGCGCTGAAAACTTTCAAATATCCGCGCCTGTTCTTCTTCTGCCAGGCCAGGGCCAGAATCCGTCACCGAAACGGCGAAGCGCAGGTATTCGGTCGTGCTCTCGCTGATTGTGGCATAGACCTGCACCGATCCGAATTCTGTAAATTTCACCGCATTGCTGATGATATTGCCCAGAGCCTGGCGCAGGCGAAAGCTGTCGCCCACTGCGCAGGCGGGCAGAGTATTATCCATATCTAGAGTGAGTTCGATTTCCTTGCTTTCGGCTATGGGTCGGTACAGGCTCACGCAGTCTGCAAGGCACTGGCGCAGATCAAAAGGCGCTGCCCGCAAGGATGGTGTGCCCTGCTCCAGTGCTGCGTGGTCCATGATGTCGCCCACCATTTCGCGCAGGGCTTCTGCTGCTTGCGACAGATATCCCAATGCTTTTTTGCGCTCGATTTCGGGCAGCTCTTTTTTTTGTGCCAGCTCGCTCATTCCCACAATGGCTGTGAGCGGGGTACGCATATCGTGGCTCAAATGCCCCATAAACGCGCTCTTCATACGGCTGGCTTCTTCTGCCAGCCAGCGGCGGTGGGTAAGATTAAAGGTAATGCCGCCAATGGCCAGTACGCCCGTTACAGCGAGCAAACCATACAGCAGCCGCATGTTGTGGAGCTGCTTGTCGAGGCTTTTTTGAAATGTTGTAGCATCCTGGCTCACGCTGATGCCACCCAATACTTCACCCACCTGCCTGCCCACGTGACATCGCAAACAGCTTTGCTGAGCAATAAGCACACTGAGCAGGCGCAGCCCTCCACCACCCTGCTGTGGCGGGGTAAAGACCTCGGGTGTCTCCTCGGCACAACGCACCAGGGCCGATCGCTCCCACACGTCTGCCATATTTTCTGGGCGCAACGGCGCGTTGCTTACAACGCTTATGGTCACGCCTTCGTGCGAGCTGCGTTCTGCCAGCTGGCGGCTCATATAGGCCGGATTGACCAGCACAAGGGTGCGCCCATCGCTGGTTGTGACCGTTTGCTCTGCTTTTGGCAGCCAGGGGTTGGGCTGACCGTAGTCACTTTGCGCAACATATACGCCGCCATGTGCAGCATTCCAGTTTCTGGCGTCCATTAATTGCTGCGCCATTGTAGAAAGTCGTGTATGCTCTAGTTCCAGGCTGTGTTCGGCGTTGGTTTGTACGGCCTGCCGATACAAAACACCTGTCAGCACCAGCCATGCAAAACTTGCTGCTAGTGCCAACCAAGGCATCTTTTTCGATTTTTTTATTGATTTTCGCAGCATTGCGCACCCTTGGGCGTTTGTTGTCATATTTTTATGAATCTGTCTTATTTTTCTGATTTTTTCTGTGACTGCAATCACTCTTTTTATGGGTCTTTTGCTTAATATACTTATTTTTTTACTTATTATTTTTTTAATTTATTTGCGCTTTTTGGTACGATTCTTGTTTTCTTAACTGGGTTGCCGCCATTGGGGCGGCACGCAAGGAGCGAGTTAAGGAGGCTCTATGGGAACACCCCGCAATGGACCATGGCTTAAGGTGCTGTTGGGCGGCGTTGCGGCGGGAATGGTGCTTTTGGGTGTGCTAGCGTACGCCATGACGACAACTGATCAGCGACCCTTTTGTTCCAGTTGTCACATAATGCAGGAAGCTGCTGTTACCCAAAAAATGGGAACGCACGCCAAACTTTCCTGTAACGAGTGCCATGCCCCGCACAATCTGCTGGCAAAACTGCCGTTCAAAGCCCAGGAAGGCTTACGTGATGTTATCGGCAACATTTCAGGCCACGACATTCCACGCCCTCTGAGTATTCGGACCAAGGATGTGGTTAATGCCAACTGCATGGCCTGCCATAGTCAGACCAATGTAAACGTGGCCAGCATGGACGCCAAACCCTACTGCGTGGACTGCCACCGGGGTATTGCCCACATGCGCATGATGCCCATAAGCACAAGGACGGTAGCCAATGACTAAGAGCAACATACACAAGGCCCTTGGAGCGGCGGCCCTGCTTGGCATGGTTTTGCTTACGGGCTGTCAGGATGTTTCCACAGACCTCAAACCTCCCAAGTACAAAACCTCCATCCCTGAAAATGCCACCCGCATTTCTTCGTTTAAAACGGAGTTTCCCCAGCAGTACGCCTCGTACATGAAGAACAACGAAACTTCTGTTATGACGGAGTACAAGGGATCCATCCCCTACAACAAAAACGACAACGTCAACCCGTTGCCCAAGGGATTCAAGCACGCCCAGCCCTACCTCAAAAATCTGTGGCTGGGTTATCCCTTTATGTACGAGTATAATGAAGCCCGTGGCCATACCTATGCCATTGAAGACTTTGTCAACATTGACCGCATCAACCGCTTTGCCGCTGACGGCAAGGGCGGCCTGCCCGCCACCTGCTGGAACTGCAAAACCCCCAAGATGATGGAATGGGTTAAGCAGTACGGCGATGCCTTCTGGTCCAAGGATGTCAACGAATTCCGTGGCAAGGACAAGATCGACGGCAAGGACGAAACCATCGGTTGCGCCAACTGCCATGATCCTGTGACCATGGAACTGCGCCCTTACTCCGAGCCGCTCAAAGACTGGTTGAAGCGTAGCGGGCAAGACTGGGCCAAGCTTTCGCGCAATCAGAAGCGCAGCCTCGTGTGCGCCCAGTGCCATGTTGAATACTACTTTACCCACAAGGACAACGGCCCCGCCGCCAAACCCGTGTTTCCCTGGGACAACGGCTTTAACCCCGAAGACATCTATCAGTACTACAAGGGCCACGGCCCCAAGGGTGCTGACGGCAAACCCGGGCCTTTCTCTGACTGGACGCACGCCGCCTCAAAGGTTGGCATGATCAAGATTCAGCATCCTGAATTTGAAACGTTTCAGGATGGCCCCCACGGCGCAGCTGGCGTGGCCTGCGCCGACTGCCACATGCCTTATATGCGTGATGGCGGCAAAAAGGTTTCCAGCCACTGGATGACCTCGCCCCTCAAGGATCCAGACCTGCGCGCCTGCCGCCAGTGCCATACGGACAAAACTGCCGACTACCTGCGCAGCCGTGTGGAATACACCCAGAAAAAGTCCTTTGACCAACTGCTTAAAGCGCAGGAAATATCGGTCAAGGCACATGAAGCTGTTCGCCTTGCCAATGGCTACGAAGGCAAGCGTTCGCCTGAATACGACGCACTTATGGCAGAGGCCCGCGAAATGGTTCGCAAGGGCCAGCTGTTCTGGGATTACGTTTCTGCTGAAAACAGCGTTGGTTTCCACAACCCTGCCAAGACGCTTGATACGCTCATGACCTCTATGGAATGCAGCCAGAAGGCCGTTGACCTTGCCACCAAGGCCACGGAATTTGGCATTGCGGAACAACTTTCCAAGAACATCAAGGAAACGGTTCCTCCGATCCTTGAAATGAGCCGAAAGTTGCAGCAAGACCCCGAGTTCTTGAAAAAGAACCCCTGGACCAAGCTGCTGCCCACTCTGCCCAAGGCTGAGCAGGTCTGGGACGGCCAGACCCGCGTAACCTCCGAGGCCAAGCCCGCTCAGTAACTGCAATCTAAGTAAGGCCCTTGCCCGGCAGGGGCCTTACACACAGCTTTGTATTTCAAAGGCTCTGCGCAAGTGGGGCCTTTGTTGTTGTGCCAATCACTGTGCGTTGCAGCTGAAATTTTATAAAAGTCGCCCTGAGCTTGGGTGTTTTGCCCCAAGACCCACAAAAGGCACGCAATTTGCTTTACTCTATGCATCACCTTGAGTGTTATGTTTTTGACAGTGCAGGTTTTCCTGCAAAATCGGCAGGTTGCAGCATGGAAGCAGCAATGCACACCCACACTTGGCGCGTATGGCGCAACATGGCCTTGCTACTGGTTTGCGCCGTTCTTCTGACAGCATGCGGCGCTTTCAGATCCGCGCCAGATACTGGCCCTGCGCCCGAATCAGCGCGCAAGGCAGTTAAAACAGCATACACCCAGATGGGCAAAAAATATCGCTCTGGCGGGGCTTCTCCGCAAAAGGGCTTTGACTGCTCAGGGCTTATTTGGTGGGCATACCGCGTAAACGGCGTTAAGGTTCCGCGCATTACCACTGATCAGGCACATGCCGGGCAGCAGGTTCCACTTTCTGCTGTACGTCAGGGTGATATACTTGTATTTCGCACGGGTTCAGGCCCGCGTGGTTTGCACACCGGCATTTATACCGGGGGTAACGCGTTTATCCACAGCCCACGACAGGGCGAAAAAGTGCGCGTGGAAAGCCTGGAGGTTCCGTACTGGCGCAACAAGCTTATTACAGTGCGCAGGGTTGTTTACTGATTACAGCAGCGCCACTGCGCAATGCGCAACGCTAATTTGCGGCGGTATAGGCATGGTCTGTACCGCCTTTTCTGTTTGCTTACTTGCTATTAAATTTTGTTTGGAGTATTTCAAAAAGAATTACATCGGAATCACTTTGTTGCTGATTTCCGCTTCTGCCCACTCCCCTCATTTTATTCAATTTGCTGGGTTGCGCCCCGCCAATCTTCTTGTTGGCGCACCTCTTCCGGCATGGGAGGAAACATGGCACGCAAGGCTGCTATAACTGAAAGCCTGTTAAGTATTGCGGATATTTCGCGCCATTTTTCCTTGCCTGAATCAACCACTCGCTATTACTGCAAGCGCTTTGCGCAGTTTATTCCCAGTGTGGGCGATGGCCGCAGAAGGCGCTATAGACGCGAAACCCTCGATGTTATTTCCGCAATACTTGAGCAGATGCAAAAATCTCGCACGGCTGCGGCTGTAGAGGACGCGTTGATCGCGCGCTTTCCCCGCAACGCCGTGGCGGTTGCAGATGCCTCGCACGGCCACGAGGTTGCCGACCTTGCGGTTGCCAACGAATATTTTCCGTCTGCCGCATTACAGATTTTGGAACGCCAAACCAGTGCCATCGAAGGCATTGCCCATTTGCTGCAACTGGTGGTGCAACGACTGCCAGCACCCGGCAATGCCCCAGCGCCCGAGGTGAGCGAATTACGCCAGGAGGTTGCCAACTTGCGCACCCTGCTTGATGCCTCTGAAAAAACGCAACAGGCCGACCTTGATCAGTTGCGGAGCTGGATGACAAAGGTTATCCGCAATCGCGGTAATTCCTGACAGTAAGCCAATTTTGCAAAAAGAGCAGGCCATTGTGTGGCCTGCTCTTTTTTTGCGCTCAGTTGCGCTCTGCTGCGTTTTATTTGGCTACTTATCCAACCCCCAGCAACGCTGATTTGTGCCGCAGCACAGCCTTAGGGCTTTGTGTTTGCCGTGCTGCGCTGTTGCTGCGGCATGGCATCAGGCATTCGAGTTATAAGGGCCAGGGGCCTGGCACTTCCTGCCAGCCGCAATGCCGTTGGCGTTTGTCTACATTCAGCAACGCACTTCTGTTCTCATGATTTTGCTTGCACTCTTGTTTTGGCTAGTAGCACTTCAGACGGGGCCTTCTTGATTGGCCTGTATCTTGCCAACGCCAGACAGCGCCTCAAAAGCGCTGAGGGCCCTGCGCGCTGCGCCCTATATTTTCTCCAGCCACACCAGGGGCACACCCGTTGCGGTTGTGCTTTTTTTGAATGGTCTGAAACCAAACCTTTCGTACAACCGCAAGTTGCGCTCGCTCTTTGTGCTGGTAAAAAGCACAAGACGGTTTGACTCGGCCCTGCCAATCATGGCTTCAAGCAGGGCTGAACCACAGCCCCTGCCCTGCCACTGCGGCAGCACTGCCAGCCTGCCGATATAAAAACCGTCCGGAGCCACGTGGCCCCGAACGGTTCCTACAATTATTCCATCCTCATTCACAGCCTTGAGCATGATGCCCTTGCGCCAGTCATCGGCCAGTTCATCAAGTGTTTGCGTGAGGGGCGGAATATTCCAGTCGTTTACCAGTTGCGCCTCGGCTTCAAAGGCAGCCTTTTGCAAAGCCAGAATCTCTGGCAGATCTTGTTGGCGCGCTGGCTGTATGATCATGGCTACTTGCTGTTTTTCAGCGCCATATCAACAGCGCTTTTGAACAGGTCGAGCGGCAGTGCTCCGCGCACCACAAGATTGTTTACAAGAAAATACGGTGTGCCCTCGATGCCCAGCTTTTGCGCATCCTGCTGGTCTTCAGCTATGATGTCCGTAACCTTCTTGCTGTGTACATCCTTGGCAAGGCGCTTCATGTCCACGCTAAGGCCTTCTGCGGTCTTTTTCAAAAAGGGCTCACCATCGGCAATCAGCTTGTCGCGGTCGGCAAACAGGGCTTTGTAGAACTGCCAGGCTTTCTCTTCGCTTTGCTGCGATATGGCCACAAAGTAGGCCGAGGCAATATTGGCCGGGCCTTTTTCGTCCAGCGGCATATTTTTGAAAACAAGGCTCACGTCCTTGCCGTATTCCTGCAATATAGCGTCTACGGTCTTGGAAGCCTGCTGGCAAAAGTGGCAGGTAAAATCAGAAAAAGCCACAATGCGCACCTTGGCCTTGTGCGAACCCATTACCGGGCGGCCTTCGGTTTTAACCGACTTGCTCACCTTCATGTCTGCCGCCCACTGGGCTTCAAGGCTGTGCAGACGGCGCAGGTTTGAGCCTTGCTGCGCTATATCGAGCACAGATTCGCTTTGTCTGCGCAAAACGTCCATCACAAGGTCAGGGCGCTCACGAAACAGTTTTTCAAGAAACTTGGGCAGATTTTCCTCGGTAATTTCTACCGCATTTGCCACAGCGCACGGCACACCCGGCACAACCCCAGCCAGCATGCTGGAGGCCAGAATCATGGCCGCAGCAATCTTTTTGCCACTGTTCATCGTATTTTTCCTTGTTCGCATAATTCGCTAGCCCTGCCCCGCCTCAAGGCGAACCTGGGTAACGGCGTCTTCAATTTTAAAAAGCAGCTCGTCAATGTCAACAGGCTTCATAAGGTAGCCAAAGGCCCCCTCGCTCATGGCCTGTACGGCAAGCTGCATATCAGCATGGCCAGAAAGCAGAATTATCTGGGTCTTGGGCCAGCGTGCGTGGATGATCTGCAAGGCAGACATGCCGTCCATGACTGGCATTTTTACATCCATAATTATAACCCCGAAGGCAAACTGAGCCATGGCGTCTACAGCTTCCTGCCCGTTTGCGGCAGCCTGACACTCATAGCCTCTGCGCCCAAGGCGTTTGGACAGTATCCGCGTCACGTCTGGCTCGTCGTCAACCAGCAAAATTTTTATTTTTTCCATATGCGCTCCAGCCAAGGAATTGTGCCAGTTTCTCTACGCTTTTTACTTGCGCGCGGCAAGTTTGCCTGCCAATATTTGGCATTTAGCCTTGACGCTCCCAGCCCGCTCTTTTACAAACAACCCAGTACAGCTAGCCGTGCAGTTCATGTTTCATGTGAAACACGAAGTTTTAAAACTTCAAGCAAGACATTACAAACTGCTCCTCAGCCAGAAATTTCATGCTCGTTGACGTACCTGCTCCCTAAGTACCACACATGGGTAGAAGCAGAACTTCCTCTAAATTCAGTCAATACGACTGGGAGGCCTCAATGGCGCGTATCATTTCCATTGCCAATCAAAAAGGCGGGGTGGGCAAAACCACCACTGCCATCAACCTTTCCGCCGCTCTGGCAGTTATGGAAAAAAAAGTTCTGCTTGTAGACTGCGACCCGCAGGCAAACAGCACTAGCGGCATTGGCCTGCACCAAGAAGACCTGCACGGCGACCTGTACAATACCTTTTATGAGCCTGAAAAGCTCAAAGAAAATATCGCCAAAACCCGCTCGCCCTTTCTTGACATACTGCCTGCCAGCACAAATCTGGTGGCTGTGGAGCTTGAACTGGTAGACAAAATGGCGCGCGAATTTTTTTTGGACGAGTGCCTCAAAAGCGTGCGCAACGACTACGAATACATTATTCTCGACTGCCCTCCCTCGCTGGGGCTGCTTACGCTCAACGCGCTTTGCGCGTCACGCGAGCTGCTGATTCCGCTACAGTGCGAATTTTTTGCGCTCGAGGGTATTGTAAAACTGCTGCAAACATACGAGCAGGTCAAAAAACGGTTGAACCCTGATCTTTCGCTGCTTGGCGTGGTACTTACCATGTACGACACACGCAACAGACTGACCCGCGAAGTAAAAAACGAAGTGCGCCGCTGCTTTCCCGAACATCTGTTTGAAACAGTAATTCCGCGCAATGTGCGTCTTTCAGAAGCGCCCAGCCACGGCAAGTCCATCATCCACTACGATATCAAATCCAAGGGTGCAGAGGCGTATCTGGGCCTGGCAAAAGAAATTGTTTTGCGCAGACCCAGTAAAAAGAACACCGTGCTGCAATAACCTGTCTAAGACTTATTCCTTGGGTGTGGTGTGTTCTACCGCCATGTGCTTATGAAAATGCTTTTGCCTGATGGTTGTTCCGCAGGCACGGCAATAAAAAACAAGCAGCCCGCCAATGTTGGCATTGGTCAGCACAAAGGGCTGGGCCGGGTCATTGCGCCAATCTGCGGTGGTTGCAGAACAGTGGGGGCAGGTAACAGAGGGGCTGTAGGGATACTTGAAATCCCAAAACTGCATAAGCTCGTCAAAGCTGGCCAGAGGGCCAGCGGTCTGGGTTATCTCTTTGGGGCCAGCCTCAAGCTCAAGCAGCTTGCGAACCTTGGGTTCCATTTTTTCCCACAGAGCCCAGGGAATGATCACAGAGGCAATATTGCCCTTGGCGTCGGTAACATACTGAAGCAACGGATTATCGAGCATAACGATCCTTAAAGTGATAACAGGTAAACCAAAGCCTGGCTTTGGGGCAGCTACAAATAAGCATTGCGAACGCGTTACATATTCAGGCAATGACAAAGGCGCAAAACCTCTACCCTGCTTTGCCAACAATAACGCATAGCGTGCCGCGCCCCAAGGGGAAATGTCAAGAACACAAAACAAGCAAACCCACCGTGTTAGTGTCACAAGCCAAGGCACATGGCCAAGGCGGCAGAACACGCATGCGTGCAACAATGTAGAGCGAAAAATCGCAACACAATTGTGCGCCGGCAACAGCAGGGCAGCAAATAATGTGGTGCATCAAAACACATGGGCAACCATGCGCAGCATAGAGTAAGGAGAAACCATGAGCAGCAACAAGGGATTAGGCAGAGGGCTTGACGCGCTGTTTGGCGGCTCTGCGCCAAAACAGGAACCGCAAGGGCAGGAAAGCGCCGTTAACCTTGTGTCGGTTTCGTCCTTGCGGCCCAACCCCAACCAGCCCCGCAGGCATTTTGATGAAGCCGCATTGCGGGAACTGGCAGATTCCATCAAATCGCAGGGCATCATTCAGCCCCTGCTGGTGCGCCCCCACGGCGGCGACAACACCTACCAGATTGTTGCAGGCGAACGCCGCTGGCGCGCTGCACAGCTGGCGGGCCTCAAAAAAGTGCCTGTCTTTGTGCGCGAGCTCAGCGACAAAGAGGTCATGGCTGCTGCACTTATTGAAAACTTGCAGCGCGAGGATCTCAACCCCATTGAAGAAGCAGAAGCCCTGCAAGCCCTGCGCGATGCGCTCGAGCTGACGCAGGAAGAACTGGCAACACGCCTTGGAAAAAGCCGCCCCGCCATCGCCAACGCATTGCGCTTGTTGCAGCTGAGTGCAGGCGCTAGGGGCGACATTCAGGCTGGCCTGCTCAGCGCCGGGCACGCCCGCTGCCTGTTGGGCATAGATAATGCCCTGGCCTCAGATGCTCTGCGGCAGCGCATAATCAGCCACAAGCTTACTGTTCGCGAAGCAGAAGACGCCGCAGCATACTGGCGCGGGCACAATGCCCTGCCCTGGGAAGAGCAGGATACAGAACCGCAACCGCGCACGAAAACACCGCGCAAAAAAAGTGCACAGTTCAAAATATTGCAGCTTAATTTGAGCCAAAGCCTTGGTTGCAAAACGCAGGTAAGCGGAGATGAAAACGGCGGGCGCATTGCGCTTGCCTATGCCAGCCGCGAGGAACTGGAGATGCTGCTTGCCAAGCTGGGCGTTGCCCTTCCGGAAGGTCAGGACGAGGGCCAACCCGAAGCGCAACCAACCGAAGAAAAACAGAAAGAAGCAGGTATGGGCGAATAAAAATAAAGCCCGCTGGCAAACCAGCGGGCAATTATTTGCTGCCAGCCCGAACACCGGGCTGGTAAAAACAGAGCGCAGGCGGATATTCCGCATTGCGCTCTGTTTCGTTCTACTGCTTGCGCAGAACAGCCCCAAACATACCTTCCAGCCACGGGTGGTCATTGGGCGTCTGCCACTGGTTGCACAGCTGCAAGCCAGAATGTTCGCGCATAAAGCGCTCAATCTGCTTTTCATTTTCCTGCACACGCAAGGTGCAGGTTATGTAGGCGAGTTCACAACCGGGTTGCAACAAGCCCACCAAACGCTCAAGTATTTTGTGCTGTACCTGCTCGTGCTCCACAGCTTGCTGTTGCGGTCTGCGACGGATGTCGGGCCTGCGGGCCAAAACGCCTAGGCCGGAACAAGGTGCATCCACAAGCATATGACCACGCCACTCTGTCAGGGGCGGATGGGTTGCATCCACAAGAAGTGTAGAAGGTTGCGGCAAATCCAACCGCTCACACTGCCCGGGCAGACCAGCTAGACGCTGACGGCTGCGGTCAGTAGCCAGGGGAACAGCAACCCCGCGTTCCAGCAAAGCAACAGTTTTGCCACCAAAGCCAGCGCACACATCCCACACAGGTTTGTTCCAACCATAAAGGCCCAA